>JANMYQ010000378.1:0-11163 GCA_031382215.1 Methylibium sp. | reverse complement strand
CGACGCGCGGCCGGGCGACGTGGTCTACGTGGTCGCCGACCCCGGCTGGATCACGGGCCAGAGTTACATGCTCAGCGCGACCATGACCACGCGCTGCACCGGCATCCTGGGCGAAGGCGCGCCGACCTTCCCGCATGCCGGCCGCTACGCCTCGATGATCGAGCGCTACGGCGTGCGCATCTTCAAGGCCGGCGTCACCTTCCTGAAGACCATCATGGCCGACGCGCAGAACGTGCGCGACGTGCAGCAGTACGACCTCTCCAGCCTGCGCGTGGCCACCTTCTGCGCTGAACCCACCAGCCCCACGGTGCAGCAGTTCGGCATGGACCTGATGACGCCGCAGTACATCAACAGCTACTGGGCCACCGAACACGGCGGCATGGTCTGGACGCATTTCTACGGCAATGCCGACTTCCCGCTGAACGCCGACGCGCACACCTACCCGTTGCCTTGGATCGCCGGCGACGTGTGGCTCGAAGACGCCGCTGCCGAGGTCACCGCGGTGGTGCCGCGGCCGCGCGAGGCCACGGCTGGCGGCGTGGCGTGGCGCGCCGCGGCGCGGGAGGAAAAGGGCGAGATCGTCATTGCCGCGCCTTATCCGTATCTGGCGCGCACCGTGTGGGGCGACCCGGCCGGATTTCGCGTCGAACCCGGTGCGCCAGGATCAGGCGGACTGCGCGTGCAGCCCGGCTGGCGAGGCGACGGCAGGCGTTGGGTGTCGACCTACTGGACGCGTTGGCGCGGCGCCTGGGCCTACACCCAGGGCGACTTCGCGGTGCGTTATGCCGACGGCAGTTTCAGCCTGCATGGCCGCAGTGACGACGTCATCAACGTCAGCGGCCACCGCATGGGCACCGAGGAGATCGAAGGCGCGATCCTGCGTCACAAGTCGCTCGACCCCGACAGCCCCGTGGGCAACGTCATCGTCGTCGGCGCGCCGCATCGAGAAAAAGGTTTGACTCCGCTGGCCTTCGTCAAGCCCACCGCCGGCCGCAAGCTGACGCAGGACGACAAGCGCCGCCTGACCGACCTGGTGCGCAGCGAGAAGGGCGCCGTGGCGGTGCCGAGTGACTTCATCGAGGTGACCCAGTTCCCGGAGACACGCAGCGGCAAGTACGTGCGGCGCATGGTGCGCGCCCTGGTCGAAGACGAGGCCAACGCCGACCTGGGCGATGCATCGACGCTGAAGAACCCGGAATCGATCATCGAACTCCGCAAGGTCATCGGCGAATGGAAGCGAAAGCAGCAACTGGCTGATGAACAGCAGATGTTCGAGCGCTATCGCTACTTCACGGTGCAGTACAACGCCGCGGCAGGCGGGGGTGCGAACCAGCGCGTGGCCACCGTCACCGTCACCAACCCGCCGGTGAACGCGCTTAACGAACGGGCGCTGGACGAGTTGACGGTGGTGGTCGAGCACCTGTCGCGGCGCGACGACGTGGCTGCCGTCGTCTTCACCGGCCAGGGCACGGCCAGCTTCGTGGCCGGGGCCGACATCCGCCAGTTGCTGGAGGACATCCGCAGCATCGACGAGGCGCGCGCGCTGCCGAACAACGCGCATCTGGCCTTTCGCAAGATCGAGCGCATGAACAAGCCCTGCATCGCGGCGATCCAGGGTGTGGCGCTTGGCGGCGGCATGGAGTTCGCGCTGGCCTGCCACTACCGCATCGCCGAACCCACGGCGCGCTTCGGTCAGCCCGAGATCCGCCTGCGCCTGCTGCCCGGCTACGGCGGCACGCAGCGGCTGCCGCGGCTGCTGGCCAGCCGCCGCGGCGCCGAGGGCCTGCGCGACGCGCTGGACCTGATCTTGGGCGGGCGCAACGTGGGCG
This sequence comes from Methylibium sp., assembly GCA_031382215.1. Taxonomy (GTDB): domain Bacteria; phylum Pseudomonadota; class Gammaproteobacteria; order Burkholderiales; family Burkholderiaceae_C; genus LGRD01. The sequence continues at coordinate 9,334 of JANMYQ010000378.1, read as the reverse complement.
GCGACGAAGCGCTGGCGCTCGGCGTGGTCGATGAACTGGCCGGCGCGTCTTCCGACGTGGTCTCGGCGGCGCATGCACGCATCCGCGAGTTCCTGGGCACGGGTTCACACGCTGGTGCAGACAGCGTGCTCGCCCGCGCGCTGCAAGACCGCCACAGCAGCCTCACCACGTGGAACGCGGCATCAAAGCTGTCGCTGGACGCGGCGCTGGCCGACGAACACCTGCAGCAGGTGCACGCGCAATTGCAATGGGCCGGCCGCGGCGGCGCACGCGACCGCGCCTTGCAGGCCATCCGCACCGGCTGGACCGAAGGCCTGGACAAGGGCCTGGCGGTCGAAGCCGAGCTGTTTGCGCAGGCCGTGATCGACCCGGAGGGCGGCAAGACCGGCATCGAGCAGTTCATGGACAAGAAGAGCCCGGCGCTGCCCATCCGCCGCGGTACGGTGAAGGTCGCCGCCGAGCACGCGGCGTGGACAGCCGGGCAGTTGGCCGCCGGTGAACTGCTGCCTCTGGGCGCACCCTTCTACCCCGGCGTGACTCCGCTGCCGCAGTGGCAGTTCGGCTTTGGCGTGCCGCGCAACCCGGCCACCGGCGAGCCGCGTTTCGGCGAGCCGCTGAAGAGCGAAGTGGAACTCATCGTCCCGGTGGAGCCGCCGCTGCCCAACGAGGCACTGGTCTACGTGCTGGCCTCCGAAGTCAACTTCAACGACATCTGGGCGCTCACCGGCATTCCGGTTTCGCCTTTCGACAACCATGAAGAAGACGTGCAGGTCACCGGCTCGGGCGGTGTGGCGCTGGTCGCGGCGCTGGGCAGCGAGGCCAAGCGCGAGGGCCGATTGAAAGTGGGCGACCTGGTAGCGGTGTACTCGGGGCAGACCGACCTGCTCAGCCCGCTGGCCGGGCGCGACCCGATGTTCGTGGGCTTCTCGATCCAGGGCTACGAAACGCGCACTGGAAGCCACGCACAGTTCCTCATCACCCAGAGCCCGCAGCTGCACCCCTTGCCGGCCGACCTGACGCTGGAGCAGGCGGGTTCGTACATCCTGAACCTGGGCACGATCGTGCGGGCCCTGTTCACCACGCTGAAGATTGCGCCAGGCAAAGCCTTGTTTGTCGAAGGAGCGGCCACGGGCACCGGACTGGAGGCGCTGAAGAGCGCCACCCGCGCGGGCCTGGCCGTCACCGGCGGCGTGTCGAGTGCGGCGCGAGCGGCTTTCATCGGCACGCAGGGTGCGGTGGGTGCGCTGGACCGCACGGAACAACGGTTCAAGAGTCTGTACACCCCCGTGCCCGAGGACGACCCCGCCGGCTGGGAAGCGGCGGGCCACCCGCTGCTGGAGGAATACCGGCGCCAGAACGGCGGTCGGCTGGCGGACTACGCCGTCTCGCATGCCGGCGAGACCGCGTTTCCGCGCAGCTTCCAGCTCCTGGCCGAGGGCGGCACGCTGGCCTTCTACGGCGCGTCGTCCGGCTACCACCTCACCTTCGTCGGCAAGCCTGGCAGCGCGTCGCCCGAAGCCATGCTGCAGCGCGCCGGCGCACGGGCCGGAGAGGCTGTGCTGCTGTACTACGGACCGAACAGCACCGAGCTGCTCGACGCCACCGGGCTGGAGATGATCGAGGCCGTGCGCGTCATCGGCGCGCGCACGGTGGTGGCCACCCACACCGATGCGCAGCGCGAGTTCGTGCAGTCGCTGGGCTTCGAAGATGCGGTGGCCGGCGTGGTGTCGCTGGAAGACATTCGCCGCCGCCAGGGCGAGAACTTCGATTGGCCGACGACGATGCCGAGGCTGGCCGACGCGAAGAAGGACATCGAGACCTTCCGCAGCGGCGTGCGCGACTTCCAGGACCGCACGCTCAAGCCCTTCGGCGCGGCGGTGGGCGCGCTGCTGCGCAGCCCGGACAACCCGCGCGGCGCGCCCGACCTGATTCTGGAGCGCGCCGGCCACGACGCCCTCGGCGTGAGCACCTCGCTGGTCAAGCCCTTCACCGGCCGCGTGGTCTATTGCGAAGAGATGGTGGGCCGTCGCTACGCCTTCTACGCGCCGCAGGTGTGGACGCGCCAGCGCCGCATCCTGATGCCGTCGGCGTCGATCCTGGGCACGCACCTGTGCAACGCCTTCGAGGTGACGCGCATGAACGACATGGTCGCGGCCGGCCTGCTGGACGTCACTGAACCCACCGTCGTTCCCTGGGGGGGCCTGCCCGCCGCGCACCAGGCCATGTGGGACAACAAGCACCAGGGCGCGACCTACGTCGTCAACCACGCGCTGCCGGCCCCGGGCCTGCGCAGCCGCGACGCGCTGTTCGAGGCCTGGGCGGCCGGCGAACGGGCCTGACGCCGCGGCCCGCCGAGAGATTCAAAAACCAAACGAGGTACTGAAACATGAGCACTGCATTGACCCCCCCGGGGCGCCTGGCCGGAAAGGTGGCCCTGATCACCGGGGCGGCCGGCAACCTCGGCAGCGAGATCGTGCGGCACTACCTGCGCCAGGGCGCGCTGGTGGTGCTGTCCGGGCGCACCGCGGCGCGCCTGCATGCGGCACGCGACGCAGCGGTCAAGGACGCCGGCGTTCCTGCAGATCAGGCCGACACGGTGGTGATGGACGGCGCCGACCCGGCCAGTGTGCGCGCCGGCATGCGCGACCTGGTGGCCCGCCATGGGCGCATCGACATCCTGATCAACAACGCCGGCTCGGCCGGCCCGCGCCAGCCACTGGAGAAGGTGCCGCTGACGGCCGAAGAGCTGGAGCAGCTGCGCGCCGCAGGCTCGGCCGACACCGAGACGCTGGGACAGGCCACGCGCAACATCCTGGGCGTGTCGTGGAACATGCTGCGCGCCGCGTCGCCCTTCCTGAAGGAAGGCGCGTCGGTCATCAATGTCTCGACGATCTTCTCGCGCACCAAGTACTACGGCCGCACGGCCTATGTGGTGCCCAAGGCGGCACTCAACGCGCTGTCGCGCAAGGTGGCAGAGGAACTGGGCGAGCGCGGCATCCGCGTGAACATGATCTTCCCCGGACCGATCCGCAGTGAACGCATCCGGAGTGTGTTCGCCACGATGGACCAGCTCAAGGGCGCGGAAGCGGGTAGCACGGCGCACGAGTTCTTCGACATGATGACGTTGAACCGAGCCTTCGACGGCCAGCCGCCGACCAAGGACTTCCCGGTGCCCGCCGACATCGCCCACACCTGCGTGTTTCTGGGCAGTGATGAATCGGTGGCCTTCAACGGCCACGACTTCGAGGTCACCCATGGCATGCAGGTGCGCAAGGAGAGCCGCAGCACCTGGGTCAGCCGGCCCACGATGCGCACGGTGGACGCCATTGGCCACACGGTGCTGCTGGTGGCGGGCGACCAGGTCGAAGACGCACTGGCCCTCGCGCGTTTGCAGGCCGAGGTCGGCGCCCATGTGGTGCTGGGCTTGCCGCGCGAGGCCGACTGCGCCACTGCCCGTGACCACCTGAGCGAGGTGCGCCACGGCCAGCGCGTGGAAGTGCGCGTGTTCGACCGCACCGACCCCGCCACGATGGACGCGGCCCTGGCCGAAGACCACGGCGGCCCGATCACCGGCGCCATCGTGATGCCGGCCCACGGCGCCGACCGCTTTCGCGGCGCGCTGTGCGAGGCCAGCGACGACGACATGGAACGCTTCGTCGACGAGGAACTGGGCGGCGCCATCGCGGTGGCGCGCAAGCTCAGCCGGTATTGGAAAGAGCGCGCGGACCTGCAGCAGGAACCGCGCTTCGTGTTCCTGACCAACGGCAGCGACGGCGGCGCCAACGCCTGGGCCGACCTGCTGCGCTCGGCGATCGAAGAACTGATCCGCGTCTGGCGCGACGAGAGCGAGGTCGACGTCAAGCTCGGCCGCCGCCGCTTCCCGGAGTGGGGCAACCAGATCATCCGCTACGACAATACCGAGGCCGAGAACCTGCCCTTCACGGCCGGCCACACGGCGCGGCTGCTGTTCAAGGAGCAGCGCATCCGCCAGGTGAACCTGTACCTGCCGGCCAGCATCGTCGAGGCCAGCGGCGCGCGCCGCGCGACGGTGGGTTTTACCGAGAACCTGGCGGGCCTGCACATCGGCAAGGTGGCGCTGATCACCGGAGGCTCGGCCGGCATTGGCGGCGCGGTGGCGCGTTTGCTGGCCCTGGGCGGGGCAAAGGTCATGCTGGCGGCGCGCCGCGAAAGCGAGCTGCAAGCCGTGCGTGCCCGCATCGTCGGCGAGCTGGAAGACATCGGCTACTCGCAAGCCGAGCGTCGCGTCGGCATCCTGCCCGGTGTGGACGTTGGTCAGTTGCACACGCTGAAGCCCGCGGTGCAGGCCACCCTCGCGGCGTTCGGCCGCATCGACTACCTGATCAACAACGCCGGTGTTGCCGGCGCCGAGGACATGGTCGTCGACATGGACCTGGCCGCGTGGACCGCCACGCTGGACGCCAACCTGGTGTCCAACTATGTGTTGATGCACGAAGTGTTGCCGCTGATGAAGAAGCAGGGCAGCGGCTATGTGCTGAACGTGTCGAGCTACTTCGGCGGCGAAAAGTACCTGGCCGTGGCCTACCCGAACCGCGCCGATTACGCGGTGAGCAAATCGGGCCAGCGCGCGATGGTCGAGAGCATGGCGCGCTTTCTCGGCCCCGAGGTGCAGATCAACGCCATCGCCCCGGGTCCGGTCGAGGGCGAGCGGCTCAAGGGCACAGGCAACCGCCCCGGGCTGTTCGAGCGGCGCGGGCGACTGATCCTGGAGAACCGGCGCTTGAATGCCGTGCACGCCGCCGTCGTCAAGGCCATGCGCCGCGGCCTGAGCGCGGGCAGCCTGCTGTCGCAACTGGCGGCCAACGACGTGGCCTCGCTGGCGATGGACTCCGAGGCGCCTTCCGAGCTGCGCAACGTGGCCCTGGCCGCCCACAAGGAGCGCAGCGACGACTGCCACTGGGGCAGCTACCTGATGGACGGCGATATCGCCGAACGGCTGATTGGCCGCCTGCGCCTGGGCGGCTGCTTTCTCGCGCTTCCCGAATGGCAATCTCGCGCCAACTCGGGCTGGCTGAGCCGTGTGCCGCCTGGCGACAAGCCCTACCTGCCGCCGCGCACGGTGCAGGACGAGGCCGCGAAGGTGCGCAACGGCGTGTTGTCGCTGCTGCACCTGGGCAAGATGCCGACCGAGACCGAGGTGGCATTGGCCACGGTGTACTTCCTGGCCGACCGCGCCGTCAGCGGCGAGACCTTCATGCCTTCCGGCGGGCTGAGCCTGGAGCGCTCGATCACCGAGCGTGAACTCTTCGGCAGCGCCAAGCGGGAGCGCCTGGACATGATGCGGGGGCGCACCGTGTGGCTGATCGGCGAGCATCTGGCGGAGCACCTGGCGGAAGCGGCACGCCAGCTGGTCACCGATTGCCAGGTCGGGCGCGTCGTCGTGCTTTGCCGCACTGCCGACGGCTGCGCCGCGATGCGCGCCGCGATGCGCGACCTGCCGCCCGACCTGCTGCACTTCGTCGAGGTCGGCGATGACCTGGAAGGAGGCATCGACGCCACGCTGAGCCGGCACGGCTACCCGACCACCATCGTCAGCACGCCTTTCGTGCCGCTCCCCGAGCGCCTGTTCCCCAGCGCCGACGCGCCCGATGGCGCGGCCCTCAGCCCGGAAGAGTTCCGCCAACTCGTGCAGGACAACCTGACGCACCAGTTCCGGGTCGCCCGCAAGGCCAGCCTGATCGACGGCACGCAGCTGGTTCTGGTGTCGCCCGACGTGCCGACCGGCAGCGACAAGAGCGGCGCCCGCTTCGCGCTGGCCAACTTCATCAAGATCACGATGCACGCCTTCACGGCCACGCTGGCGGTCGAGAACGAACGCTTGGTGCACGACGTGCCGGTGAACCAGATCAACCTGACGCGCCGCGCCCGAAGCGAGGAGCCGCGCAACGCTGCCGAGCACCTGGAAGAGGTCAAGCGCTTCGGCCGCGCGGTGCTGTTGGCAGGCGCGCCGCTGCCGGATGCCGAGGACTCGCGCTATCGCTCCCGCATCTACAGGGGCATGGCGATCACGGTCTAGTCCGCTAAGGAGACGTTCCATGGGGTATGTGCAGCACCGCGAACGACCGCGGGCAGACAGAGGCGATCAAGGATTGCTGCGGGCTGAATGCCGAAAGCCGATGGGCACGGCATGTTGACCCGACCCTTCTCATGCGTCGCGGTGGCCAATCGCGGCGAGGCCGCCGTGCGCTTCATGCGCGCCGCGCGCAGCTGGTCGCGCGAGCACGGTATCGCGCTCTCGGTCATCGCCCTGTACACCCATGCCGATGCCGAGGCGCCCTTCGTGCGCATGGCCTCGGCCTCGATCTGCCTGGGCGACCCGATGGTTCGCGGCGAGGACGGAAAGCAACGCAGCGCCTACCTCGATGTCGAGCGGATCGTGGCATTGGCGAAGCAGGCCGGTGCCGACGCGCTGTGGCCGGGCTGGGGGTTCGCGTCCGAGCGGCCTGAACTGCAGGAAACCTGCGAGGCGCACGGCCTTGTCTTCCTGGGTCCACCGGCCAGCGCCATGCGCGCCCTCGGCGACAAGATCGCGGCCAAGCGACTGGCCGAGAAGGCCGGTGTCCCCGTCAGTCCCTGGTCTCGTGAATCGGTCGACGAAACCGGCGCCGCGGAATGCGCGGAACGGATCGGCTATCCGGTGCTGCTCAAGGCGACTGCCGGGGGTGGTGGGCGCGGCATCAGGCGGGTGGACCACCCGGATGAACTGGTCGGCGCCTATCGGTCCGCCGCGGCCGAGGCGGGGGCGGCGTTCGGCGACCCCTCGATCTTCGTCGAGGCCTTTGTCGCCGATGCCCGCCACGTCGAGGTGCAGGTGCTCGCCGACAGCCACGGCTGCGTGTGGGCGCTCGGGACCCGCGACTGTTCGATGCAGCGCCGGCAGCAGAAAGTGCTGGAAGAGGCGCCCGCACCTGGGCTTTCCGCCGACGTCGAACAAGCCCTTTGCCAAGCAGGTGCGAACCTCGCACGCATTTCCGGCTACGTCAGCGCCGGTACGGCCGAGTTTCTGTTGCTGCCCGATCTGAAGACCTTCTATTTCCTGGAGATGAACACGCGGCTGCAGGTCGAGCACACGGTGACGGAGGAGATCTTCGGCCTCGACCTGGTCGGCCTGCAGATCGATGTCGGCCGCGGGGGCAGGTTGCCGGCAGACCACCCGCCAGCGCCGCGGGGTGCGGCCATCGAGGCGCGGCTGAATGCTGAAGATCCGGACCAGGGCTTCGCGCCGCGTGCGGGCCGGCTCATTCATTTCGAGGCACCCCTGGGGCCGGGCGTTCGCGTCGATTCCGGCTACGTGCAGGACAACGTGGTCCCGACGGTTTTCGACTCGATGTTGGCCAAGGTGATCGCCCATGGCGCGACGCGTGCCGCCGCGCTGGCGCGGCTGGAGACTGCCCTCCGCGACACCGTCATCGTTCTCGACTCCGGGCTCACGAACCGCTCGCTGCTGCTCGAACTGGTCTCCGAGTCGGTGTTTCGTGACGGGCCGGTCACGACGCGTTGGCTCGACAAGCATGTCGCCAGTCGCCAGGGCAGCGAATCGCGCAGCCATCTCGAGGTGGCATTGGCCGCAGCCGTGCTGGGTGACTACCAGCAGCTCCGGCGCGGGCATATCGCAAACTTCATCGAAGAAGCGCAGCGCGTCGTGCCGCACACGGTTCCTGAACCGGGGCCGATCAAGATCCGCTTCGTGCTGGGCACCAATCTGCTGGAAGTCGAGGTGGGTGCCATCGGGCCGCAGGAACTGCGCATGCGCTGCGGCGAATGGCAGGCGGTGGTGCGGGCGCAGGCCACCGGCAAGGGCACGCTGCTGCTGGACTTCGGCGGCAGGCGCTATGCGGTGCAGCGCGCCTCGACGTCCTCGGAGGTGTATATCGAGGTCGAGGGCGTCGCCCACCGCTTCCGCCGGGTATCTGATGGACGCGTGCGTGCCGAATTGCCGGCTTCGGTGGCGCAGATTCACGTCCAGCCGGGCGAGCGGGTGAGCGTCGGCATGCGCATCCTGACGCTTGAGGCGATGAAGATGGAAACCATCATCGATTCGCCCATGGCCGGAACGGTGCGGGCGGTGCATGTCAGGCCCTCGAGCCAGGTCGCGGCCGGCGAGGTGATGATCGAGATCGACGAAGGTGACGAGAGCCAGCCGGCCGTCGGCGCAGGCATCAGGCTCGCCGCCCGCCGCGAGACCGGGCTGGATGCGCTGCGCCTGGTGGAGGCGCGGCTGCTGGGATTCGATGTCACCGCAGACGAATTGGAGTCGGCACTGGCGGACCTGGAAGCGGAGCCATCGCCGCCGCGCGGTCGCCTGCTGAAGATGCTGCGTGCGGCCGTGGTGCAGGAGCAGTTGTTCAAGAGCGGCCCCTTCGACGATGCGGTGAACGAAGCCAACGAGTCGAGCATGGATCAGCTCGCCTGGTTTGCGCACCATCGCCGCATCGACGACAAGAAACTCTCCGATCGCTACCAGCGGCGGCTCGCGCGCTTCCTCGCGTTGCATGGCATCGGCGAGCTCGTCGAGGGTGACCCACTGGTCGCGCATGCACTGTTGCGCCTGTTCCAGGCGCGGCGATTGCAGGAAGACGCGAGCGCACTGGCGCTCGCTGTCTTGCGCGCGCTGGCCCGTTCGCGCCCTGGCGAGTCGCAGGCAACGCCCTCGGCACTGGAGCAGCGCGTGGTGTTCGAGAAGCTTGCCAGCGAAGCCGTGCAGCGCGGCGATCTCAAGGTCGCGACGGCGGCCTGGAATCTGATCTATTACTGGCAGGATCTGCCCGAGTGGCAAGCGGACATGGCCAAAGCGGCGATCGAGGCCGACCGGCGCTGGAGTGACCTGGCGGCTGCCGGCACGTCCGAGAGCCGCGCCGCCGCCGAGCGGGCCTTGCTGGCCTTGCCGCTTGCTGCAGTCTTCAGCTCGGTCTTCGGCGCATCCGCAGGGCCAGGCGGCCGCGGCGATCCGGCAGTCGTTCTGCGGCAGTTGCTTGCCCGGATCTACGAAGCGGGCGTGATCGAGGACACCGCGGCGCTGCAGGGACGCCATCCCTGCCAGCGTCTGCGATCCGCCGCTGGCGTGCGGGTGATCGGGGTGTTGCTGCACGCGCCCTGCGACCTGGCGGAGATCCTGGCCTTGCTCCCGGCGGACGCAGAGGCTGATCTGCTGCTGGCCTACGTGCCTGCAGTCGACGCCTTCGACGCCGCGGCACGCATCCAGCGTTCGCGCTGGACTGCGTTATGGGTCGAAGGTGGCGAGATGCGCGCCCGCAGTTGGGCGCATTCCGGCGACGTGATGGCCGAGCAGACGGTG
>JANMYQ010000361.1:0-67382 GCA_031382215.1 Methylibium sp. | reverse complement strand
CGACAAGTCAGTCTACGAACGCGCTCCGCGCGGGGCCGCAAGCCCTGTGCTCCTCGCGCCTTGCAGGCCGCGCCGGGCACAGAGGCCCGGCTCCTCGCCAGGCACGAACAGTCCACTGGACTGTTCGTGTCCGGGCTCGGCCCCAGAAATCGCCCCCGCCGGGCACCGCCCGCCGCGAGCGGAACCGTTTTCTCTCTTTGCAGCAAATACAAAAGCCGGTGCCGCAAAGGTGCGTTCGGGCAGGTCGGAGGGCGCCTCTGAGGCGCTGAGGCGCGGAAGGCTCGTGGCCCGCGCGCGCAGCGCGCCTCAACGACTGACTTGTCGCCGACTGTTTGAACGTAGCGCGGCGAAGCAAGCGAAGTGAGTTCGGCGACGGGCCAGGAGACTGAGCACCGGAAGGCAGTCGGAGCGCCAGCGCAGACCGCCGAAGCGAAGCCCTCCGGCCTGCCCGAACGCGCCTTTGCTGCTCGAGCCGGACGCGCCTTTGCTGCTCGGCGTATGCATGCGCGGCTCATCCCGCCGCCTCCACCCGCTCACCCACCATCAACATCCCGATGCGCGCTTCGGTACACGCGTCGATCGCCAATTCGCCGGTGATGCGCCCCTGGTTCATCACGATCACGCGGTCGGCCAGCGCAAGAATTTCATCCAGTTCGCTCGACACCACCAGCACCGCACACCCCGCGTCGCGCAGCGCACGCAGCCGGCCGTAGATGAACTCGATCGCGCCGATGTCCACGCCGCGGGTCGGCTGGCCCACCAGCAGCACCTTGGGCGCCTGACCGAGTTCGCGCGCGAGCACGAGCTTTTGCTGGTTGCCGCCCGAGAACTTGGCGCTTTGCAGCTTCGTGTCTTGCGGGCGCACGTCGAAGCGGTCCATCATCTGCGCGGTCGCACTGCGCATGCGGCTGTGGCGCATCCAGCCCTGGCGGCTGAAATCGGGCAGGCCTTCGTAACCCAGCACGGCCGACTCCCAGGCGCCAAAGCTCATCACCATCGCGCGCGCTTGCCGGTCTTCGGGCACGTGGGCCACGCCGAGGCGGCGCGCGGTGCGTGGGTCGAGCCAGTGAGCCGCGTTGAATGTTTGCTCGCCGACGCGCAACTCGCCCGCACTCGGCGCCAGCAGGCCCGACAGCACCTCCAGCAGTTCGCTCTGGCCGTTGCCCGAGACGCCTGCGATGCCGACGATCTCGCCGCCGCGCAGCGTGATGTCAACGCCTTGCAGCCGCGTCACTTTCAGCGCGTCTTGCACAACCAGGCCGCTGGCCTGCATCAGCACTGGCCCGGTCTGCGTGCCGGCGTTGCCTTGCCGTCCCATGTTCACTTTGCGGCCGACCATCGCCTCGGCGAGTTGTTCCACCGACGTCTCGCCTATCGCCGCTTCATGCACCACGCACCCGCCGCGCATCACCGTCACGCGGTCGCACAGCCGCATCACTTCCTTCAGTTTGTGGGTGATCAGCAGGATCGTGGTGCCCTGTTCGCGCAGCAGCGACAGCACACCGAAGAGTTGTTCGGTCTCTTGCGGCGTGAGCACCGCGGTGGGTTCGTCCAGGATCAGGATCTTCGCGCCGCGGTACAGCGCTTTCAGGATTTCGAGGCGCTGCCGGTCGCCCACCGGCAGGTCGGCGACCAGGGCATCCAGGTCCACCTGCAGGCCGGTGGTCTTCATCAGCGCGGCCAGGCGCGGGCGCACCGCGGCTTCGGCCTTGTGCAGCAGCGCGTTCGGCTCGGCGCCGAGCATCACGTTGTCGAGCGCGCTCAAACTGTCCACCAGCATGAAGTGCTGGTGCACCATGCCGATGCCCAATGCGATCGCATCGCTGGCGTTGCGGATCTGTGCCGGTGCGCCGAAGACCTCGATGGTTCCGCTGTCGGCCGCGTAGAAGCCGTACAGGATCGACATCACGGTGCTCTTCCCGGCGCCGTTCTCGCCGACGATGCCGTGCACCGTGGCGCGCGCCACCGTCAGGCTCACGTCGGCATTGGCCTGCACCGCGCCGAAGCGCTTGTGGATGCCGGACATGCGCAGCGCCGGTGGTGGTGCTGCGGAACTGGGAGGCGGCAGGTCCGCCTTCATGCGGTCGCTGCCGGTGCCCGTTCAGTGAGCCGCGAAGATCAGAACTTGCAGGCGTTGTCGGCCATGTAGTCGGCCACCTTGATCTTGCCGCTGATGATGTCGGCCTTGGCTGCTTCGACCTTGGCTTTCATGTCGGCGCTCACCAGCTTGGCGTTGTGCGTGTCCATCGCGTAGTCCACACCGCCCTCCTTCAGGCCCAGCACGGTCAGCCCGGGCTTGTGTGCCATGGCGGCGTTGTACACGGCCACGTCCACGCGCTTGAGCATCGACGTGAGCATGGTGCCGGGCTGCAGGTGGTTCTGGTTGCTGTCCACGCCGATCGCGAGTTTGCCGCCGTCCTTGGCGGCCTGGTACACGCCCACGCCGGTGCCGCCGGCGGCAGCGAACACCACGTCGGCTCCCTTGGCGAACTGCGCCTTGGTCAGCTCGCCGCCGCGCGCCGGGTCGTTCCAGGCCGCGCCGGTGGTGCCCGTCATGTTGGCGAAGACTTCAGCCTTCGGGTTGGCGTACTTGGCGCCTTGTTCATAGCCACACTGGAACTTGCGGATCAGCGGAATGTCCATGCCGCCGACGAAGCCGACCTTGCCGGTCTTGCTGGCCTGCGCCGCCATCACGCCCACCAGGAAGCTGCCCTCCTGCTCCTTGAATACCACCGATTGCACGTTGGGCAGGTTCACGACCATGTCGATGATCGTGAAGTTGAGTTTCGGGAACTCCTTGGCCACCTTCTCGATGCCCGAGGCCTGGCCGAAGCCGATGCCGATGATCGGGTTGGCACCGCGTTCGGCCATGCGGCGGATCGCCTGCTCGCGTTGCGATTCGTTCGAGACCTCGAATTCGAGATACGGTTTGCCGCTTTCCTTTTTCCAGCGCTCGATGCCGTTGTAAGCCGCTTCGTTGAAGGACTTGTCGAACTTGCCGCCCATGTCGTACACGACGGCGGGTTCGGCACGGGCCATGCTTGCGCCGGCCAAGGCAACGACGAGGAGTGTGAGTCGTGTGGCGAGTCGGGTGTTGTGCTTCATGATGCCCTTGCTTGAAAGTGAAACCGGGAAGGCGAAAGAGTCCGCGAATGATATTGCGCAATGCACCCACTGGCCAATGGCAGACCCTCCCCAAGGTGCTGCTGCACGAACACCTGGACGGCGGCCTGCGCCCACAGACCTTGCTGGAACTGTGCCAGGCCCAGGGCCTGAGCGTGCCTGCCGACGACGCCGCCGGCCTGGCCGCCTGGGTGCAGGCCAACGCCGACTCCGGCAGCCTGGAGCGCTACCTCACGTGTTTCGGGTTGACGGTGCGAGCGATGGCCTCTGAGCAGGCCTGCGAGCGCGTCGCCTTCGAAGCCGCCGAAGACGCGCTGGCGGACGGTTGCGTGCTGGCTGAATTCCGCATCGCACCGCTGCTGCTCGAGCCGTTCGGGTTGGCGGGCGAGGCGGCGGTCGAGGCGCTGCTGCGGGGCTTGCAGCGCAGCGCCCTGCCCAGCGGCATGATCGTCTGCGCGATGCGCACCGACCCGCCCGACCACACCGAACGCAGCGCCCGGCTGGCGGCACGATTTGCCGGGCAGGGTGCCACCAAGGGTTCCGCTCAGGGCGTGATCGGCTTCGACCTGGCCGGCGCCGAGCGCGGCTTTCCGCCCCGGCCGCACGCCAAGGCTTTTGCGATCGCGCGCGATGCCGGCGTGGGCCTCACCTGCCATGCCGGCGAGGCCGACGACGGCGCGCGCGTGCTCGAAGCCGCCGCGCTCGGCGCCACGCGCATCGGCCACGGTGTCAACATCATGCGCGGCGAGGCGGCCGAGGTGCAGCAACGCATCGCCGAAGCGCGCCGCCTCGGCCTGCACTTCGAGGTCTGCCCCACCAGCAACGTGCACACCGGCACCGCAGCGTCGCTCGCCGCGCACCCGATCGGCGCGATGCTGCGGGCGGGGCTGAGTGTGTCGGTCTCCACCGACAACCGGCTGATGTCGGGCGTGACGCTGAGCGGTGAGCTGGAGGCGGTGCACGCCCACGCTGGCCTGACGCTGGCGCAGATCATCGAGATGAATCGCTCCGCGGCGCGGGCCTCGTTCCTGCCCGAAGCAGTGCGCTCGGCCGCGCTGCTGGCGCTGGAGCAGTGGTTCGGCGCTTTGCCCGCTAGATGAACCCGCGCCAGGGTGGGTCCAGGCCCGGCCGGCGCTGAATCCAGTTGCCCGCCGGGTAGTGCGCCGCCGCGCTGACGGCGTGCAAGGTGAACGCATGGCGTGACTGCGCCGAGTGGTTCGCTTCCGACAGGTGCGGGAAGCTGCCGTTGAACGCGATCAGCGTGCCCTGCGGCACCTCCAGCCATTCCAGGCCGGTCAGGTCCCAGTGCAGTTCGGGTTGCAATGTTTCGAGCTTCAGCGTGCCGTCGCCCTGGCGCCGGAAGATCTCTTTCAGCCCGCGCCGGTGCTGGCCCGCCAGCCCACCCAGGCAACCGTTGCCGCGGTGTGCGTCTTCGATCGCGAACCACAGGCCGAGCACCGATTCGGGTTCGGTGTACAGGTAGGTCGAGTCCTGGTGGCAGCCCACTTCGCCGCCGATGCCGGGCTGCTTGAAGATGTACATCGACTGCAAAAGCCGCGGGTCGGCCAGCCGCAGGCCCTGTGCCGCGGCCTGCAGGCGCGGGCCGCTGGAAAACGCGCGAAAGACCGGGTCGAGCTCGTGCATCGCATGGCCGAGTTTGTTGATCGCGCGCTCCAGCGGCACGCACAAGCGGCCGTCGGCATCGAACGCGCCTTCTTCGAAGAAGGTCGCGATGCGGTTGGCCGAGGCTTCGAAATACGCGTCGCGCGCGTGGCGCTGGTCGCGGGTGGAGAACACCGTGCCGGGCGCTTGCGGCGCGTGTTCGGCGACGAGTTCCAGCGCGCGTTCGCGCAGCGCCTCGCACATCACGCGCGAAACGAAGCCTTCGATCACGATCACGCCGTCGCGAGCGAACGCGGCCGAGGCGCTGGCAGGCAGTGCGGCGTCGCCGTCGATGCGGCAGCGGTGGATCACGCCGTGGCCCCTGGCACCAGCGCGGCGCATTCAAGCGCGTATTCGCTTGCGATGGCCGCTGCCAGCCGCGCGTTGTTCAACACCAGCTGGATGTTTGCCGCCAGGCTGTCGCCGCCGGTCAGCTCGCTCACGCGCGCGAGCAGGAACGGCGTGCTCTCCTTGCCGCTCACGCCTTGGGCCTGCGCCTCGTGCAGCGCCTGCGCTATTGCCGCGTCGATGCGTTCGCGCGGCATCGCGAACTCTGGCGGAATCGGGTTGGCCACCACCAGGCCGCCGGCCAGCCCGAGCTGCCACTTGGCGCGCATCGCGCGGGCGATCTGTGCGGCCGAGTCGAGCCGGTAGTCCACCTTGAACTCGCTGTCGCGGGTGTAGAACGCCGGCAGCCTGTCGGTGCCGTAACCGATCACCGGCACGCCGTGTGTTTCCAGGTACTCCAGCGTCAGGCGCAGGTCCAGGATGGCCTTGGCGCCGGCGCACACCACCGCCACGTTGCTGCGCGCCAGTTCCTGCAGGTCGGCCGACACGTCGAAGCTCTCCGCCGCGCCGCGGTGCACGCCGCCGATGCCGCCGGTGGCGAACACCGCGATGCCGGCTTGCGCGGCGATGATCATCGTGGCGGCCACGGTGGTCGCGCCGGTTTGCCCGGCGGCCACGATGAAGGGCAGGTCGCGCCGGCTGACCTTGGCCACATGGCGGCCGCCCTGGCCGAGTTGTTCGATCTGCGCATCCGTGAGCCCGGCCTTCAGTCGCCCGTCGATGATCGCGATGGTGGCCGGCACGGCACCGGCGGCGCGCACTTCGGCTTCCACGCGGCGGGCGGTCGCCACGTTCTGCGGGTACGGCATGCCGTGCGAAATGATGGTCGATTCCAGCGCCACCACCGGCCGGCCGGCGGCCAGCGCGGTGGCAACGTCGGGGTGGATGTCGAGGTGCGGGTTCGGGTGCGGGTGCAGTGTCATCGCGCGGTCATCGTGTTGCGTGTTCGTTCAGGCACTGTGCCACCAAGGCGGCTGACAGGTCGGGGTGATTCGCCGAGGGCGTCGTCAGGGTGAGCGCCGCGCAGCCGGCGGCGAAGCGCGCCGCTTCGGGCAGCGCGGCGTGTTGCAGGTGCGAATGCACCAGCCCGGCCAGCAGTGCATCGCCCGCGCCGGTGGTGTTGAGCACGGGCACGGCCAGCGCGGCCTGCCAGCCACGCTGTGTGGCGCCGCTGAAGTACAGCCCCTGCGCGCCCAGGCTGACGACCACCTGCGCCATGCCTTGCCCGTGCAAGGCGCGCGCGGCGGCTTCGATCTCGGCTGGCGAGTTCACCGGCAGGCCGCTGAGCGCCTGGGCCTCGAGCCGGTTCAGCTTGAGCGTGTGGATCTGTGCCAGCCAGGGGCGCAGGCGCAGGCACTTGGTGGCCGAGACGGCGTCGGCGAACACCGGCGCGCTGCCGCGTTGCGCGAACACCCAGCCGAGTGCGGCATCGGACAGGTTGCAGTCCAGCACCAGCAGCATCGCATCGCGCACGGCTTGGGCCTGCGGCTCCAGGCTGGCCGGCGTGAGCCGCTCCAGCACCTGCATGTCATTCACGGCCAACGCCAGCGTTCCGTCGGGCTCGTGCACCGACACATAACTGGCGGTGGCCGCGCCGATCAACAACTGGCAGCCGCTCACATTCACGCCGGCCTGGCGCGTGGCCGCCAGCAGCGCGTGGCCGGGAGCATCGTCACCGACGGCGCTGATCAACCCGACCGCATCGCCCAGTCGCGCCAGGTTCTCTGCCACGTTGCGCGCCACGCCGCCCGGCGACCAGCGCACGCTGCCGGGCGTCGAGTCGCCGCTGCGCAAGGCCTGGCCGGCGCTGGCGATGATGTCCATATTGGCGCCGCCGACCACCAGGACCTGGCCCGCGCCCATGATCGTCACCGTCAGGGGTAGAACACTTCGACCGTGTAGCCGGTGATCGCCAGGCTACCGGTCGACATCAGCATCTGCAGCGTGGTGTCCGAGCCTGGCGGCAGCGCGGCCAGGGAGCTGCCGAAGTCGCGCGCCGACAGCATGCGCCGCGCGATCAGCGCGCCGCTGCCGTCGGTCAGTTTCAGGTCCACCGAAGGCACGCTCAGCGGCAGGGCGCTGCGGTTGCGCAGGTTGACCGACAGGCGGTAGGCGTCGCTCGCCGCACCTGCGCGCGCCAGGGTGGTGCTCTCGACGTAGATGTCCTCGATGCGGCGCGGTGCTTCTAGCGTGCACTTCCATGCCGCGCACCATTCCTGCAGCAGCGGCCGGGCCTGCGGCCAGCGCACCGCCACGGTGTCGCGGAAATGGTGCGCCACCTGCAGCCCCAGCGCGGCCAGCAGCACCAGCACCGCCAGCCCCATCAGCAGCCGGACCTGCGGGCGCTGCCAGCGCTCCTGGCGTTCGGCGTGGCGCAGGAATTCCGGCGCGTGCTGCGGCATGATGCGCGTCGCGTCGTCGTCGTCCTCATCGTCGTCGGCGTCCAGTGGATCGAGCTCGTGCTGGACGATCCGGGTTTCCTGCGCTGCCACGTCGGTCAGCAACTCGGCGTCCCAGCGCGCATTCGAAAACTCGACCGACTCGTCGCGTGCCGGGGCAGGGTGCTCGTGTGCGAGGCCCCCCGCGCTGCCCGGGTCGCCAGGCCGGGTGGACATCAGGTCGGCGCCGATGGGGTCGAGCGGCGGATGCTGCTGCCAATCGTCCGCCGGGGTGGTCATCGGCCAGTCGGGGTCGTCAGAGCCCACGCCAGCGCGCGTGCTGCCGGGGCTGGGCCCGGCCCCGGGCTTTTGCGCGGTCGAAGCCGCCGTCAGCGGGCCGGGCGGCGGCGGTTCGCGCTCCAGGTCGAACAGGCCTTCGAGCGCGTTGAACACCTCGTCGCAACGACCGCAACGCACCCAGCCTTCAGAGACCTTGAGCTGGTCCTGCACGACCCGAAAGACGGTGCCGCAGGCGGTGCATCGGGTGGCCAGGCTCATGTTTGAATCATGCCATGGGGGTTTGCCGTGGCGAGGTGGCCGTCATCAGGATCCAGCCATCCTGCGCGTCGCTCACCTGGAGCGCCAGCCAGGGCGCGTAGGCCACCTTCAGTTCGTCAGCCTGGCGCTCCAAGATGCCTGCCAGCACCAGGTGCCCGCCCGCTTCGACATGGCTGCACAGCAGCGGCGCGAGCAGCTTCAGCGGCGTGGCCAGGATGTTGGCCAGCACCAACGCGTAACGGCCCTGAGCCAGCTCCGGCGTGCCGGGCTGCAGCGCGACGCCGTTGTCCTGCGCGTTGGAGCGCGTGGCTTGCACCGCTGCGAGGTCGATGTCCACCGCGTCGATGGCATGCGCCCCATGCAATGCGGCGCCGATTGCCAGGATGCCCGAGCCGCAACCGTAGTCGAGCACGCGCGACCAGCCTGCCCCGTGCGCTGGCGCCTGCGCGGCAATCCAGCGCAGGCACATCTGCGTGGTCGGGTGGGTGCCGGTGCCGAAGGCCAGGCCGGGGTCGAGCCGGATCACGCGCTGCGCGCCGGCCGGCGGTTCGTGCCAGCTCGGCACAACCCAGAACGACGGCGCCACCTCGACCGGCGCGAACTGCGACTGCGTGAGGCGCACCCAGTCCTGCTCGGGCACGGGCAGCAGCGATTGGCGCATCACGCCGGTCGCCCAGTCTTGCGCCAGCAGCAACGCCGCGGCTTGTTCAGCGGCGGCTTCGGTGTCGAACAGCGCGCGCACCACCGAACGCTGCCAGCCGCCCCGCGGCGCCGGCATGCCGGGTTCTCCGAACAGCGCCTGCTCGTCCGCGGTATCGGCGTCGGCGTCTTCGATCGACACCGACAGCGCGCCGAGTTCGTCCATCAGCGCGTCGGAGACCGGCTCGACCGCATCTTGCGGCGCGAGCAGGATCAGTTCCAGCATCACCGTTTGTGCTGGCTCATCCAGCCTTCCAGATAGTGAATGCTGGTGCCGCCTTCGACGAACTTGGCGTCCACCATCAGCTCGCGGTGCAGCGGGATGTTGGTCAGGATGCCCTCGATCACCGTCTCCGAAAGCGCGATGCGCATGCGCGCCAGCGCCTGGTCACGCGTGTCGCCGTGCACGATGATCTTGCCGATCATCGAGTCGTAGTTGGGCGGCACGAAATAGTTGGTGTAGACGTGCGAATCGACCCGCACACCCGGCCCGCCGGGCGGGTGCCACATGGTGATGCGCCCGGGCGACGGGGTGAACTTGTACGGGTCCTCGGCATTGATCCGGCACTCGATCGAATGCCCGCGCATCTGGATGTTGCGCTGCGTGAACGGCAGTTTTTCGCCGGCCGCCACGCGGATCTGCATCTGCACGATGTCGATGCCGGTCACCAGTTCCGTCACCGGGTGCTCCACCTGCACGCGGGTGTTCATCTCGATGAAATAGAACTCGCCGTTCTCGAACAGGAACTCGAACGTGCCGACACCGCGGTAGCCGATCTTCTTGCAGGCTGCGGCACAACGTTCGCCGATCTTCTCGATCACGCGGCGCGGAATGCCCGGCGCCGGCGCTTCTTCGATGATCTTCTGGTGGCGCCGCTGCATCGAGCAGTCGCGCTCGCCGAGCCAGACGGCGTTGCGGTGCTCGTCGGCCAGCACCTGGATCTCGATGTGGCGCGGGTTCTCGAGGAACTTCTCCATGTACACGCCGGGGTTGCCGAACGCCGCGCCGGCCTCGGCGCGCGTGGTCTGCACTGCGTTGACCAGCGCCGCCTCGGTGTGCACCACCCGCATGCCGCGCCCGCCGCCGCCGCCGGTGGCCTTGATGATGACGGGGTAGCCGATCGCGCGCGCCTGGCGCACGATCTCTTTCGGGTCTTCGGGCAGGCCGCCTTCGGCGCCGGGCACGCAGGGCACGCCGGCCTTGATCATCGCGATCTTGGCCGAGACCTTGTCGCCCATCATGCGGATCGACTCGGCCGTCGGCCCGATGAAGGTGAAGCCGCTGCGCTCCACGCGTTCGGCAAAGTCGGCGTTTTCGGACAGGAAGCCGTAACCGGGGTGGATGGCTTCGGCGTCGGTCACCTCGGCGGTCGAGATGATCGCCGGCATGTTGAGGTAACTCTGCGCCGACGGCGCCGGGCCGATGCACACCGCCTCGTCAGCCAGCTTCACGTACTTGGCCTCGCGGTCGGCCTCGGAGTAGACGACGACCGACTTGATGCCGAGTTCGCGGCAGGCTCTTTGAATGCGGAGGGCGATTTCGCCTCGATTGGCGATGAGAATTTTTTTGAACATGGGTGCCTCGGCTCAATCGCCCTTGCGTGCTTCGCTCGCAGCGCACTGTGGCTGCGCCGTAACGCCTTCGGCGTTGTCCCCCCGATTCGCGATCAGGATCTTCTTGAACATGGCGCGCCCTATTCGATGATGAACAGGGGCTGCCCGTACTCCACCGGCTGGCCGTTCTCGCACAGGATGCGCGTGATCGTGCCGGACTTGTCGGCCTCGATCTCGTTCATGATCTTCATCGCTTCGATAATGCAGACCGGCTGACCTTCCTTGACCACCGTGCCGAGCTCGACGAACGGCTTGGCGCCCGGGTTGGCGGTGCGGTAGAAAGTGCCCACCATCGGTGACTTGACGGCGTGGCCGGCCGGCGGCGCCGCCACTTCGGGGGCCGTCGCGGCGGCCGGGGCGGCGGCGGGGGCCGGTGCAAGCGGCGCCGCCATCGCGTACATCTGAGCTTGGCCGGGCTGTGCGACCAGGCTCGGGTCGGCCTTGACGATGCGCACCTTGCCATCGGCTTCCGTGATTTCCAGCTCGGAGATGTTGGATTCCGACACAAGGTCGATCAGCGTCTTGAGTTTTCGAAGGTCCATGCGTGTCTCCGGGTTCTGCTTTTATGTCGATCGTGCAACGCGCCGGCTTTTGCTGCCAACCGCGCGAGTTCGGCGTCGATCTGAGGGCGCTGAGAGAGCGCCAAAATGTCTTAGGGGCAGCGGCCCCGCTGCCAGGGAGAAGCGGACTTTACGCGGTTTGGCTACCGTTGGCTGCAATTGACAAAAAACCGATCCGGTGCATGGGCATCGGCGCGGCGGCGCCGCAACAACCGCCTCAGGGCATAAAACACGCTCTCTTGGTCCCCTCAGGCCAGAGCGCCGACCCAGTCCGCCAGATCCTTCTCGTGCAGGCTCCCGAGCTTGGTGCGAAACGCCTTGCCCTGGCGGTCGAACACCACGCTGAAGGGCAGCGCACCGCTGGGGTTGCCGAGCGAGCGGGCGAGTTCAATGCCGTTCAATCCCGCCAGCCCGATCGCAAAGCCCATCGGCTGACGGGCCAGGAACTCGCGCACCGGCGTCGGGCTGTCCACCGCCAGGCCGACGACTTGCCATCCTCGCGCTTTGTGATCGGCCTGGAAGCGATCCAGCAGCGGCATTTCGGTGACGCAGGGCGGGCACCAGGTGGCCCAGAAGTTCAGCAGCAGCGGTTGGCCCTTCAAGTTGGCGAGCACCAACTCTCCGCCGCCCGGTCGATCGAAGCGCAGGCTCCAGATGTCGGGAAATGCGGCGGCCGATGTGGCAGCCAGGGCTGCGGCAGGTTCTTGGTCCGCCCGGCGCCCTTGCTCGCGCCACCACGCCGCGCCGATGCCAGCCGCGCCGGCCACCACGCCGACCCCGCCGATCAATATGGAGCGCCGGTTCACGCCGTGGCTTCCAGCAGCCGGCGCAACGCGGCCAGGTCGCCGCGCTGGGTCTGCCCGCTGGCATCGGGCTTCAGCGCGCCGCGCAGATCGTCGTGGTCCAGCACCGTCAAGTGCACGGTCACGTGCTCACCGAGTGCGGCGCTGCGGCTGGACACGCTCAGCACGTCCACCGGCTCGCCGCGCGGGCCAGGTGTGCTGCCCACGTCGTAGGTCAGCCCCAAGTCGATCAGCGCCAGCTCGGCCTGCTTGGAGTCATCGCAATAAAGCTGCAGATGCACATTGTTCAGGCGGGTTGCGGTGCCGCGCCAGACGGCGCCACTCAGGTGCGGGCGGAAGGCTGCCAGCCTTTGCATCCACTCCAGCGCCACCGCGCGCAAGGCGGCCAGTTCGGCCGGCTGGGTGTCGGCGCAGAACAAGGCCAGGTAGTCGCGCACCTCGGCTTCGACCTGGCCGTTGTCGGGCAAGGATGCGGCACGCACGTTCAGCCCCAGCGCCTGCACCGCGCGGCGCTTGGCGGGGCCGTAGTCGAGCCCCTCTTCCACCACCAGCCGGGCGGCGGTGGCGGCGATCTGTTCGGAGACGGCGGTGGGCATGGCGGCGATTCTAGGAGCGCACTGCAGGCCCCACACGCCGCGTGCTCTACGGCAGTTCCACCGCCCCCATGCGTGCAACCACGGTGCCTGCGCGGCTCATCACGTAGGGCGAGTGCGGGCGTTTCTCGAAGCGCTTCGGCGCAGGCAGCATCACCGACAACTGGGCCGCCTGCGTCGGCCCGAGCTTGTCGGCGCCGACCCGGAAGTAGTGCCGCGCGGCCGCTTCGGCGCCGAACACGCCTTCGCCCCATTCCACGTTGTTCAGGTAGATCTCCAGGATGCGCTGTTTGCTCAGCAGCGCCTCCAGCATCAAGGTGATCACGAATTCCTGCCCCTTGCGTGCCAGGCTGCGCTCGCTGCCCAGGAACAGGTTCTTCGCCAGTTGCTGCGTGATGGTCGATCCGCCGACGAGCTTCGGCGCGGCCGCTGGCCGGGCCGCGGCGGCCTTCGCCGGGCGGCGCTGCTCGTTGGCCCGCTCGCTAGCCCGATCGTTGGCCTTTTCGGCACGCGCTTCGGCAGTCTGGTTGCGCTCCCAGGCCTTTTCGATCGCGTCCCACTCCACGCCGCTGTGTTCGGCAAAGCCGGCGTCTTCCGAGGCGATCACGGCGCGCTTGAGCGAGTCGCTGATCCGGTTGTAGGGCACCCACTGCTGACTCCAGCGCAGATCGCGTTTGTCGGTCGCCAGGCGCCAGGCTTCGGAGCGCTGGAAGGTGGTCGATTGCGGGTCGACCACCACCATCAGCAGCACCCGAGCCAGGAAATAGAGCTGCAGGGCGAGCGCGCACAACAGCAACAACGCCAGCAGGCGCGCGAGCGAAGCGAACACCTTGCTCAAGCGGCCGGCGATGCCATGTGCCGGCGCAGTGCGGCAAGCACCGGCGCGGTTTCGGGCCGCACGCCGCGCCAGAGGTGAAAACTCTCGGCGGCTTGTTCCACCAGCATGCCCAGGCCGTCGCGCGGCACCGCGCCGTGGGCCGTGGCCCATTGCAGGAACGCTTGCGCGGCGGGGCCATACATCAGGTCCACGGCCAGCGCGCCGCCGCGCAGGGTGTCGGCCGGCACCGGAATCTCAGCCCCCTGCAGGCTGCTGGCGGTGGCGTTGATCACCACGTCGAAGCCTTCGCCGCAATGCGCCAGCGCGAGCGCCTGCAGTTGCAAGGAACCTGCCAGCGGGCGGTGCCGTTCGACCAGCGCCTGCGCCTTGGCCAACGTGCGGTTGGCCACCACCACCTGGGCCGGGCCGGCGCCCAGCAAGGGCCCCAGCACGCCGGCTACCGCGCCGCCAGCTCCGATCAGCAGGATGCGTTGATGCCTGAGCGACACCCCGGCGCCTTGTTCGATGTCGCGCACCAAGCCGCAGCCGTCGGTGTTGTCGGCCAGCCAGCCCTGGGCATCGAAGCGCAAGGTGTTGGCGGCACCGGCCAGCGCGGCCCGTTCGGTGTGGCGCGGCGCGCGCCGGAAGGCGTCGAACTTGAACGGCACGGTGACGTTGCAGCCGCGCGCCGGGCCGCGGGGGGCGTCGTTTTGATCATCACGTTCGGAGCGCGCGAAGGCCTCGATCGCATCGGCAAACCCGCCCAGCGGGCACAGCAGGCGCCCGTAGTGCAGCGCCTGCCCGGTCTGCTTGGCGAACTCGGCGTGGATGAACGGGGAGCGGCTGTGTTCGACCGGATTGCCGGCCACGGCGTAACGATCCATGGGGTCTATTCTGGGCTTGTCACTACTGCGTCAGCGTGGTTTCAAGGCCTTCTTCACGCGTGAACTTGAAGCGCGAGGTGATGACGATCTGGTCGGCCTTGCGCATCGCCTGCGTGAACGGCCCGAACGGCGCCGCGGCCTTGACGATGGCCACCGCGCGCATGTCGAGGATCTTCGAGTTGGAGCCACGCACCACCTCGGTCTCGACGACTCGGCCCTCGGTGTCCACCGTCACGTTCATCGTCAGCTCGCCGTACAGCTTCTTGCCCTGGTTCTCGGGGAAGTTGCGCGTGCCGCGCTCCTCGATCTTGCGCCGCATCTGGTCGTAGTAGATCGCGTACACCTCCTCACGCGTGGCCGGGCTGATGTAGCGCTTCTTCGGGCGTGCGTTCTCTTCGTTGATGCGCTTTTCGATCTCGGCCAGCAACTGGATCAGCTGGCGGCGCTTTTCTTCCATGGCGCGCTCGGCCGGGTCGCCCTGGTCGCGCCGCGGGTCGGGCGGCGGCAGCAGCGCCAGCTCGCGCCGCATCTGGGTCAGCAGTTGCTGCTGCGATTCCTGGAGCTGTTCGATCTGGCGCCGCGCCTCTTCGTTGGAGTCGCCCAGCTCGACCAGTGCCGACGGCGGCAGCGGCGACATCGCGCGGCCCTTTTCGGCCTCGCCGCCACCGGCCAGGTTGGCCTGCGCGATGGCCTGCGCCTTGTCGGGCCGTTCACCCGAGCGCGAATTGACCAGGATCACTTCGAGCGGCGAGTCCTGGAATACACGGTTGAAACTGTCCGGGTCGACAAAGCGCACCGTCAGCAGCACCGCGTGCACCGCCAGCGAAACAAGCAGCGCCACCTGCAGGGTGGACAGCTTCTTCGCCTTGTGGGGCTCAGGCCGCCGGGACGATTTGTGCTGCGGCACTGGCTTCGCTTTCGGGCCCATCGTTCTGCAGGTCGATGGCCAGCGTGAGTGGGCCGGCGGTGTCGGCAGCCTCGTCGCTCTCATCGCTGACCACGGCAGCGTCGGTCGCGGTCGCGGCATCGTCGAGCCGCGCCACCACGCTGGCCTGCACATCCAGCGTCAGCAGGTCGGTGCTGCCCACCCGCACGCGCACGGCGGCGCCGCGCGGCAGGTTTTCGGCGCCGGTGGCACGAAACACCAAGGGCAGCTCGTCGGCACGCACCAGCCCGTCTTTCATCACCGTGGCGTTCAGTTCGCGCACTTCGTTCTGAGCCAGGGACTGCAAGGTCCAGTAGCGTTCGATGCCGGACTGGAAGCCGTTGTACTCGGCATACGCGGCGTCGAAGCTGGAGATGATGGCGAACAGTTGCACGTCTTTCGGCTTGAACGGCGCGGCCAGCGCGGCGGTGCGGCCGTGGCGTGCGCAGGCAATGATCTGCCACTGGTTCACCAGGTCCACATAACGCCGCAGCGGTGACGTGGCCCAGGTGTACTGCGCCACGCCCATGCCCGCATGTGGCGCAGCCTTGGTGCCCATGCGCACCTTCACGCCCGGCGCCAGGCTGGCCTGGCTGCGGTAGATGCCGGGCACGCCGCACTCGTTCAGCCAGCCGCCCCAGGTGCTGTTGGCCAGGATCATGGCTTCGGCCACGATCAGGTCGAGCGGCGAGCCGCGCTGGCGCGTGCTGATCAGCACACGTTCAGTGCCTTGCGGTTCGGCGCCATCGCTGCCGGCATCTCGTTCAAGGCGGAAGTTGTAGTCCGGCCGGTTGAAGTTCTCGGGCTTGCCGCGCACCACCTCGCGCTGGGCCTTCAGGTGCCGCGCGAGCCGGAAGGCGAACGCGAGTTCGGTGCCGAATTGATACGAGGCCGGCGCCGCGCCGGTCAGCGTGGCCTCGGTGACCACGCTGTCGAGCTGGTCGTGGCGCAGGTTGGCGGCGATGTGCACCTTCTCGAGGCGCGTTTCGGTGGCGGTGACGGCCAGGCTCGCTTCATCGAACGTGACGTAGAGCGACACGGCCGGGCAGTCGCGCCCTTCCGTGAGCGTGTAGGCCTGCACCACCTCGTCGGGCAGCATCGTCAGCTTGTGGCCGGGCATGTAGACGGTGGACAGGCGTTCGCGAGCCACCTTGTCGACCGGCGCGTCGGGCCCGAACGCCAGCCCCGGCGCGGCAATGTGGACGCCGAACACCACCGTGCCACTGCCGAGACCGCGAACCGACAGCGCATCGTCGATCTCGGTCGTGGCGGAATCGTCGATCGAGAAGGCCTGCGCCTCGCCCAACGGCAGCGCATCCTTGATGGCCGGCGCCTGCAGGGCCGGGAAGCCGGTGCCCTTGGGGAAGTTTTCGAACAGGAAGCGCTTCCAGTGGAACTGGTACGGCGAGGTGATCGCGCCAGCCGCAGTCAGCAGATCGAGCGGCGCCTTCTGCGCTCGCCGCGAGGCTTCGACCACGGCCTTGTACTCGGCGGCGTTCTTGTCGGGCTTGAAAAGAATCTTGTAGAGCTGCTCGCGCACGGGAGCCGGGCACTGGCCCGCCACCAGCTCGGCCGCCCAGGCGTCGATCTGCGCGACGACCAGCTTCTTGCGCTCGATGCCCAGCAGCGCGGCCTTGACGATCTCTTCAGGCGCCTTCTTGAAGTTGCCCTTGCCCATGCGTCGGAAGTAGTGCGGCGCATCGAACAGCCGGAACAGCGCCGCGGCCTGCTTCTCGACACCGGCGGTCTTTTCGAAATAGTCGCGCGCCAGGTCGGCAAACCCGAACTCGGCCTCGGGCGCGAATTCCCACGCCAGATCCAGGTCGATCTCCTGCGCCAGCGCCTGTGCCGAGGCCACCAGCTCGGCCGGTTGCGGCTTCTCGAACTTGAGCAGCACGTTGGCGGCTTTCACCTTCACGCGCTTGCCCGAGTCGAGCTCGATCTGCGTCGAGGTCTCGGCCTCGGTCATCACACGGCCGGCCAGGAACTTTCCGGCGTCTTCGAAGAGGGCGTACATAGGGAAGGGATTGTCGCTTGAAGTCCCGGCCGGCCCGGGCGGGCAGGGTCTTGGGAGTCTGTGTGATTTGCAACGGGCTGCGCGGCCGGTGCCGGGTGTCAGTAACTGCGCCCGCCCTTGAACTGTGCATGCGCCCGGCGCACCAGCGTGCCGCTGCGGGCGATGGCAGCGAACGAGCCGGCCGCATGGGCGTGGCAGATGGCCAGGCCGAGCGCGTCGGCCGCGTCCTTGCCGGGCAGGCCGGGCAGCGCGAGCAGGCGCATCACCATGGCCTGCACCTGTTCCTTGGCCGCCCTGCCGCTGCCGACCACGGCCTTCTTCATCTGCAGCGCGGTGTACTCGGCCACGTCGAGGTCGGTGCTGACCAGCGCGGTCAGTGCCGCGCCGCGCGCCTGGCCGAGCAGCAGGGTGGACTGCGGGTTGACGTTGACGAACACGATCTCGACCGCCGAACACGTGGGCGTGTAGCGCGCCGCCACCTCGCGCACGCCGTCGAAGATGATCTTCAGCCGCGCCGGCAACTGGCCGATGTGCACCGCGTCGGTCTTGATCGTGCCGCTGGCCACGTAGTGCAGCTTCGAGCCTTCGACGTCGATCACGCCGAAGCCGGTGGTGCGCAGGCCGGGGTCGATGCCGAGAACTCTCATGGCCGTCATCGCGGTCCTACCACCCGAAGTACCAGCGCACCGCATGAAAGAACACCGGCGCCGCAAAACACAGCGGCGCCACGCGGTCGAGCAGCCCCACCGCGCCGGTCACCGAGCCCTTGCCGCCCCAGCTGTGCACGCCGGCATCGCGCTTCAGGGCGCGCATCACGAATTCCCCGAGCGTGCCGCTGCCGCCGGCCAGGAAGCCCATCACCAGTGCCGGGATCGGCTTGAACGGCGTGGCCCAGTACAGCAGGGCGCCCAGCACGGCGGCACTGAGCGCGCCGATGAACCAGGCGCGCCACGAAAACGAGCGGCTGATCGCGCCGGCTGCCGGGCGCGACTGCAGCCGACGGCTGGCCACCTCTTGCGCGATCTGCGCCACCGCGACCACGCCCACCAGGTACAGCACCATGAACGCGCCGCGGTCTTCGTAGTCGGGCAGGTCCAGCAGCAGCAAAGCCGGCGCGTGGCTCATGCCGTAGACGCAGACCATGATGCCCCACTGGATCTTGGCGGTGCGCTCCAGAAAACGCTGCGGGTCGTTGCCCAGCGCGCTGACGACCGGGATGGCCAGGAACACATAGACCGGGATGAATACCGTGAACAGGTCGAAGAGTTGCCAGCCGACCATCACGTACTGAACCGGCAGCACCGCGAAGAAAGCCAGCAGCAGGCTGCGGTGGTCGCCGCGGCGCGTGTGCGTAAGCGTCACGAACTCGCGCAGCGCCAGGAACGACAGCACGCCGAACAGCAAGGTCGAGACGAACGCGCCGGAGGCCCAGGCGATCCAGAACAGCACCGCGCCGACCCACACCGCGCGCAGGTCGCGCATGAAGCGCTCCTGCAGTGCCTGTTGCTTGGGCGTGTCGTCGCGCAAGGTGCGCCACACCGCCACGGCCGTCACCAGCGCGAGCAGGCCGAACAGCGTGACGAACAGCAGGCCGACCTGCTGCGACACGCTCAACTGGCGCAGCGCGCCCATCAGGCCGCTTCTCCGGTCTTGTCTTCGGCCTTGTCCGCGGCCATCGAACCCTGGGTTTCGCGCAGCGCCATCACCGCGTGGCGCGCGCGTGTGAGGAAGGTGCGCTTGTCTTCATCGGGCTGCAACTGCAGCGGCGCGCCGTAAGTCACCGAACACAGGATCGGCACCGGCACGACCTCGCCCTTGGGCATCACGCGCTGCACGTTGTCGATCCAGGCCGGGATCAGTTGCACGGCAGGGAACGCTTCGGCCAAGTGGTACAGCCCGGCCTTGAAGGAGGAAGGGTCGTCCTGGTTGCCGCGCGTGCCTTCGGGAAAGATCACCAGCGAGTCACCGTGGCGCAGCGCTTCCATCAGCGGTTCGAGCGGGTCTTCGTCATCGGTCCGCTGTCGGCTCACGTACACCGCGTTGAACACCTCGCGCGTGAGCCAGTGTTTGAACGGCGACGAGGTCCAGTAGTCGCGCGCGGCGATCGGCCGCGTCATCGCGCGCAGCTCGCGCGGCAGCGAGGCCCAGATCAGCACCCAGTCGAAGTGGCTCTGGTGATTGGCGAAGTAGATGCGCTGCTCGGCCTTGGGCGGGCAACCGAGCCAATGCCCCTGCGCGCCGGTGATCAGGCGCGCGAGGAACGACAGGATGAGGCCGGCGACCTCGGGTTTGGTCATGAAGGGGGATGGTAGCGGCGCGAGTCGACGCGTCGGCGCCGACCCGGCTCAGTGGCGGAAGTGCCGCACGCCGGTCAGCACCATCGCGATGCCGCGTTCGTTGGCGGCGGCGATCACCTCGTCGTCGCGCATCGAGCCGCCGGGGTGAATCACGCAATTCGCACCTTCGTCGATCACCACGTCCAGGCCGTCGCGGAACGGAAAAAACGCGTCGCTGGCGACCGCCGAACCCGCCAAGGTGAGCCCGGCGTTGCGCGCCTTGATGCCGGCGATGCGGGCCGAGTCGATGCGGCTCATCTGCCCCGCGCCCACGCCCAGGGTCATGCCGCCGCCGCAGAACACGATCGCATTGCTCTTCACGTACTTGGCCACCTTCCAGGCAAACAGCAGGTCGCGCATCTGCTCGGGTGTCGGCTTGCATGTGGTGACGACCTTCAGATCGGCCAACTGCATCTCATGGTTGTCGGCGGACTGGATCAACAGGCCCGAGCCGACCCGCTTCACGTCGTGCGCGTTGCGGCCCTGGTCCCAGGCGGTCGGCCCTCCCGGCGGGAGGGCAATCTGCAACACGCGCACATTCTTCTTCGCGGCCAGCACGGCCAGCGCCTCGGGCGTGAAGCTCGGCGCCATCAGCACCTCGACGAACTGCTTGGCCACCAGCGCCGCGCCCACCGCATCGAGCTCGACGTTGAAGGCGATGATGCCGCCGAAGGCCGAGGTCGGGTCGGTCTGGAGCGCCTTCTCGTAGGCCTGCACCGCGTTCGCGCCGAGCGCCACGCCGCACGGGTTGGCGTGCTTGACGATCACGCAAGCGGCCGGCGCGTCCTGCACACCAAAACTCTTGACGCACTCCCACGCCGCATCGGCGTCGGCGATGTTGTTGTACGAGAGCTCCTTGCCCTGCAACTGTTTGGCGGTGACGAGCGAACCGGGCGCCGGCTGCAGGTCGCGGTAGAACGCGGCGCGCTGGTGCGGGTTCTCGCCGTAGCGCAGGTCCTGCAGCTTGACGAAGCGGCCGTTGCTCTGGGCCGGGAATTCACTCCGGGTGCCGTCGGGCTGCAGCGACGAAAGATAGTCGCTGATCGCACCGTCGTAGTTGGCGATGCGGTTGAACGCGGCCACAGCCAGCGCGAACTTCGTCGCCGAGCTGACGGCGCCACCGGCCTTCAGTTCGGCCAGCACCTGCGCGTACTGCGACGCATCGGTGAGCACCGCCACGTCCTTCCAGTTCTTCGCCGCCGAGCGCACCATCGCCGGGCCGCCGATGTCGATGTTCTCGATCGCGTCGTCCAAGGTGCTGCCGGGCTTGGCGACGGTGGCCTCGAACGGGTACAGGTTGACGACCAGCAGGTCGATCGTCGAGATGTGATGCTTGTGCAACGCCGCCATGTGCTCGGGCACGTCGCGCCGCGCGAGCAGCCCGCCGTGGATGGTCGGGTGCAGCGTCTTTACCCGGCCGTCCAGCATCTCGGGGAAGCCGGTGTGCTCGGCCACCTCGGTAACCGGCAACCCGGCATCGGACAGCAGCTTCGCGGTGCCGCCGGTGGACAGCAGCTTGATGCCCAGCGCGTGGAGAGCGCGTGCAAAGTCGAGCACGCCGGTCTTGTCGGAAACGGAAATCAGCGCTTGCATCGGCGGCTCTCGGGAACGGGGTTCAATCAATCAGCTTGTGGTCGAGCAACTTGCGCCGCAAGGTGTTGCGGTTGATGCCCAGCCATTCGGCGGCGCGGCTCTGGTTGCCATCGGCGTGTTTCATCACCACATCGAGCAGCGGCTTCTCGACCACGCCCAGGATCATCTGGTACATCGCCGCCGGCTCGACGCCGCGCAAGTCCTTGAAGTAGTTCTCAAGGTTCTCGCGGACACATTCCTCGATGTGCTTCTTGCCGCTCATGCACTCAACTCGACAAGGTCTTCGTTGGCGGCATCGGCATGTACCGGCAGCAAGGTGTGCGCATCGGCCAATTCATCGAACCAGTCTGTCACGGCACTCACCTGCGCGTCACAGCTTTCGAGCAGGTTCATCCGGGCGCGGAACGTTTCACCGCCCGGCAGCGCACGCACCGCCCAGCCGATGTGCTTGCGAGCGCTGCGCACGCCGGCAAATTCGCCATACAGATCGTAGTGGTCGTTCAGGTGTTCGAGCAGCCAGCGCTTGGCCTGCTGCACCTCGGGCGCCGGCAGGTGTTCGCCGGTGGCCAGGAAGTGCGCGATCTCGCGAAAGATCCATGGCCGGCCCTGCGCCGCGCGGCCGATCATGATGGCGTCGGCTCCGGTCGCGGCCAGCACCTCGCGCGCCTTTTCAGGGCTGGTGATGTCGCCGTTGGCCACCACCGGGATGCGCAGCGCGGCCTTGACGGCGGCGATGGTCGTGTACTCGGCATCACCCTTGTAGCCCTGCTCGCGCGTGCGGCCGTGTACCGCTACCATCGCCACGCCGGCCGCTTCGGCCGCGCGCGCAATGCGCACCGCGTTGCGTTCGGCCGCGCACCAGCCGGTGCGCATCTTCAGAGTGACGGGCACGTCGCGCGGCGCGCATGCCGCCACCACCGCCTCGATGATCTGCAGCGCCAGCGGCTCGTCCTGCATCAGCGCCGAGCCGGCCCACTTGTTGCACACCTTCTTGGCCGGGCAGCCCATGTTGATGTCGATGATCTGCGCGCCGCGGTCGATGTTGTAAGCCGCGGCCTCGCCCATCATCTGCGCATCGGTGCCGGCAATCTGCACCGCGATGGGCGCCACCTCACCGTCGTGGTTGGCGCGCCGGCTCGTCTTCAGGCTGTTCCACAGGTCCTTGCGCGATGTCACCATTTCGCTCACCGCATAACCGGCGCCGAGGCGCTTGCACAGCTGCCGGAAAGGCCGGTCGGTCACGCCGGCCATGGGCGCAGCGAACAGCCGATTCGCCAGCGGAATGTGGCCGATGTGCATGGGCGAAAAGGGAGAGGGTGGGGCGGGTGGAAAAACGAGGCCGCAGTATAGCGGCGCGGCCCCGAGGGTCGGCTGCGCGCGGCCCCTGCAAGGGCCGTTGCCGCGCTGTTGATAATCTGCCCGAATGGAAGCCTGGATCGAATCACTGCTCGTCGCACTGGCCTTGCCGAAGTTCGGCCTCAGCACGGTCTTCATCGTTGCCTTCATCTCGGCCACCTTGTTGCCGCTGGGCTCGGAGCCGGCGGTGTTCGGGCTGGTCAAGCTCAACTCGCACCTGTTCTGGCCCGCCGTCCTGGTGGCCACCGCGGGCAACACGCTCGGCGGCGCGGTGAGCTGGTGGATGGGCTATGGCGCAGAGCGCGCCTACGAGCGAGTTAAGCACAAGCCGCTCGAAGCCCGCGCGCTGAAGTGGCTCGAACAGTTCGGCCCCAAGGCTTGCCTGCTGTCGTGGCTGCCGGTCGTGGGCGACCCGCTGTGCGCGGTGGCCGGCTGGCTGCGGCTCTCGTTCTGGCCCTGCGTGCTCTACATGGCGATCGGCAAGTTCCTGCGCTATGTCACGATGACGGCGCTGCTGCTGTGGGTCTTCCCGGGCACCTTCTCGCCTTGAGTCTTCTCCCTGACCATTGAAAGCCATCGATGAGCCACCCCGCCTACGACGCGCTGACCCAGGCCTGGACGCGCATGTACCGCTTCGGCCACCTGCAATCGATGGCCGGCTGGGACCGCGCCGCGGTGATGCCGCCCAAGGGCAACGCAGCACGCGCCGAGGCGATGGCCGAAATGGACGCGCTGCTGCACCGCCTGCGCACCGAGCCGGCGCTGGCCGGGCTGATCGAACGAGCGCGCTACGAATCGCTGGACGAGCTGGCGCGCGCCAACCTGCGCGAGATCGAACGCGACTGGCGCGCCGCCAACGCGTTGCCCGAGGCGCTGGTGCAGGCCGAGTCGCTCGCCACCGCGCGCTGCGAACACGCCTGGCGCAGCCAGCGGCCGGCGAACGACTGGCCCGGCTTCCTCGAGAACTTCTCGGAGGTGCTGCGCCTGGCGCGCGAGGTTGCCGCGCGGCGCGCCGACAGCACCGGGCTGCCACCGTATGACGCGCTGATGGACCGCTTCGAGCCCGGCATGACCAGCACCGAAGTCGACCGGGTGTTCGACGATCTGCAGACCTGGCTGCCCACGCTGGTGCGCCAGGTGCGCGATCGCCAGGCGTCCGAACCGGTGGTGGTCGCCCAAGGCCCGTTTCCCAAAGCCGCGCAGCGCGCGCTGAGCCTGGAGGTGATGGGCGTGCTGGGTTTCGACTTCGAAGGCGGGCGGCTCGACGAAAGCACCCACCCGTTCAGCGGCGGCGTGCCCGAAGACGTGCGCCTGACCACGCGCTATCGCGACGACGACTTCGTGCAGAGCCTGATGGGCACGATCCACGAGACCGGCCACGCGCGCTACGAGCAGAACCTGCCGCGCGAGCGGCTCGGCCAGCCGGTGGCGCAGGCGCGCTCGATGGGCATCCACGAAAGCCAGAGCCTGAGCTTCGAGATGCAGCTCGGCCGCAGCCGCGCCTTCATCGGCCTGATCGCACCCAAGCTGGCGGCACACTTCGGCGCGCAAGCGGCGTTCGAGCCGGCGGCGCTGCAGCGTTCGCTCACGCGCGTGGAGCCGGGCTTCATCCGCGTCGACGCGGACGAGCTGACCTACCCGGCCCACGTGATCCTGCGCTACCGCATCGAGCGCGGGCTGATCGAGGGCAGCGTGCAGGCCGAGGACATTCCGGCGCTGTGGGACGAAGGCATGGCCACGCTGCTGGGCGTGGACACGCGCGGCAACTACAACCACGGCTGCCTGCAGGACACCCACTGGGCCGCCGGCCTGTTCGGCTACTTCCCCTGCTACACGCTCGGCGCGATGTACGCCGCGCAGTGGTTCGCGACGATCCGCCGCGGCGTGCCCGACCTCGACGCGCGCGTTTCACGCGGCGATCTGGCGCCGGTTTTCGATTGGCTGCGAGAGAACATCTGGACCCAGGGCAGCCGCTGGACCACCGCCGAACTGGCGGTGCGCGCCAGCGGCGAGGCGCTGAACCCGGCGCACTTCAAGCGGCACCTGGAGGCGAGGTACCTGGGTTGATGCCTGGCATTGCAGGGCGTCATTCCTTACATTAAAGTAAGGCTTTCGGAGGAATTTATGTCATGACCAGCGCTACCGTCACGAGCAAAGGCCAGATCACGATTCCTGCCAGCGTGCGGCAAGCGCTTCAGGTCGAGTCCGGCGACCGGGTGGAGTTCGTCGAGGTCCAGCCCGGCCGCTTCGAAGTGATTGCGGCGACACGTTCGGTGACCGAGCTGAAGGGCATGTTTGGCAAGGCGACGAAGACGGTGTCGATCGCCGACATGAACAAGGTGATCGCAGCACGAGGAGCGTCCGCGAAGTGATTGGCCTGGATACCAACGTGCTGGTGCGCTACATCATGCAAGACGACGCCAGGCAATCGCCGAAAGCCAACAAGTTGATCGAGTCGCTGACCGCCGACGAGCCCGGGTTTGTGCCGCTCGTGGCTGTCGTGGAGTTGGTGTGGGTGCTGTCGTCCAGCTACGACCTGACTCGCGCGCAGGTTGCGCAAGCCCTCGAGTCGCTGTTGCGCACCAAGGAAATGATCGTTGACCGCGCTGACCACGTGATGAAGGCGGTCCGCGTCTTCAATGCCGGCAGCGCAGACTTTGCCGACGCATTGATCGAGCGGATCGCATCGAGCGCAGGGTGCTCAAGGACGATGACCTTCGACGTGGCCGCGACCAAGGCGGCCGGGATGACCCTGATTCAGTAGTTGCGCGCGCAATGAAGAGGAGCGCCGAAGCGCTCTTCTTCCAGGAATCGACGTACGAATCAGGCCGTCTTGCGGGCCGCGCGCTTGGTTGCCGCTTTTGCAGCCGGCTTCGCAGCCGTCTTGGTGGTCGCCTTGGCCGACGGCTTGACAGCCGGTGCCGCCGCCTTGGCCGCCGTCTTCGCGGGCGCCGCCTTGGACAGTTTTGCCACCTGCGCCGACAGCTCGTCGATGCGGCTCATCAGCCCGCTCACGTCCTTGGCCGAGGGCACGCCCAGCTTGCCGAGCGCCTTGGCGGTGCGCTCCTCGAAGATGCTCTCCAGCTTGTCCCACTGCTGGCCGGCCTTGGCTTGCACTTCGCTGGCCATGCCGGTCATCTTGCTGCTGACTTCGCTGAACTTGTCTTCGGCCACGCTCTGGGTCTTTTTCTGCAGGGTCGCGCCTTCTTTCACCAGCGCTTCGAACACCTTGCCGCCTTCGGCCTGGGCCTTCGAGAAGGCACCCATACCGGCGAGCCAGATCTGCTGGGCCGACTCTTTCACCGAACCGGCGAGGGCGCTGTCGAACAGGCCCGAGGCGCCAGCCGCTTGTTTTTCTGCCATTTGCTTGAGCTTCTTGACCATGGTGTGATGTCCTCTGAGGTTGATCTTGCGGCCCCACTGCAGGGCCTGGAGCCGCGAACTATAGAAGCCGGCCCTGGAGCGCACAGCCTATTTCTCTAGGGAGGCGGCTCTACGCGCGGGCCTGTGGAGTTCGGGAAATCGCGCAGGGTGGCGCGGCCGACTCTGGTCAAGAATGCCTGTTCACCCCAGCAAAGGAACAGCCCCATGAAGTATTTCGTGACCGGAGCCACCGGCTTCATCGGCAAGCGCCTCGTCAAGACCCTGCTGGCGCGCCGCGGCGCGGTCGTGTACTTTCTGCTCCGGCCCGAAAGTGAAGGCAAGGTCGCGGCGCTGCTCGACTACTGGCAAGCGACGAAGGCACGCGCCGTGCCGGTGTATGGCGACCTGACCACCAAGAAGCTCGGCGTCTCGGCCGACGACGTGAAAAAGCTCAAGGGCCAGATCGACCACGTGTACCACCTGGCCGCGGTCTATGACCTGAAGGCCGACGAAGCATCGCAGGTCCAGGTCAACATCGAAGGCACGCGCAACGCGGTCGAATTCGCCAAGGCGATCGACGCCGGGCACCTGCACCACGTCAGCTCGATCGCCGCCGCGGGCCTGTACGAAGGCGTGTTCCGCGAAGACATGTTTGAAGAAGCCGACGGGCTGGATCACCCGTACTTCATGACCAAGCACGAGAGCGAAAAGATCGTGCGCAAGGAAAGCAAGGTCCCGTGGACGGTGTACCGCCCGGCGCTGGTGGTGGGCGACTCGACCACCGGCGAGATGGACAAGATCGACGGCCCGTACTACTTCTTCAAGCTGATCCAGCGCATGCGCCAGATCCTGCCGCCGTGGATGCCCAGCATCGGGCTGGAAGGCGGGCGCATCAACATCGTGCCGGTCGATTTCGTCGTCGCGGCGCTCGACCACATCAGCCACTCCAAGGCCGAGCTGCACAAGAAGTGCTTCCATCTGGTGGACCCCGAGGGCTACCGCGTGGGCGATGTGCTCGACATCTTCAGCAAGGCCGCGCACGCGCCGAAGATGAACCTGTTCATCAACGCCGCGCTGCTCGGCTTCATCCCCAAGAGCGTGAAGAAGGGAATGATGGCGATCGCCCCGGTGCGTCGCGTGCGCGCCGCGGTGATGAAGGACCTGGGCCTGCCCGACGACATGTTCACCTTCATCAACTTCCCGACCCGCTACGACTGCCGCGACACCGCCGCGGCATTGAAGGGCAGCGGCATCGAGTGCCCCAAGCTGCCGAGTTACGCCTGGCGGCTGTGGGACTACTGGGAGCGCCACCTCGACCCGGCGCTGTTCATCGACCGCTCGTTGCGCGGCACCGTCGGCGGCAAGGTGGTGCTGGTGACGGGCGGCTCCTCGGGCATCGGCCTGGCCGCAGCCATCAAGTTCGCGCAAGCAGGTGCCACGACGATCATCTGCGCCCGTGACCAGACCAAGCTGGACGAGGCGAAGAAAGAAATCCTGGAGGCGGCCGGCAAGGGCGCGAAGGTCGTGACCTACTCCGCCGACATCGCCGACGAAGCCAGCTGCAAGGCCTTCGTCGAGCAGTTGAATGCCGATCACGGCGGTGTGGACTACCTCATCAACAACGCCGGCCGCTCGATCCGCCGCGCGATCGAAGCCAGCTACGAGCGCTTCCACGACTTCGAGCGCACGATGCAGCTGAACTACTTCGGTTCGCTGCGCATCACCATGGGGCTGCTGCCCGGCATGGTGGCCAAGCGCAAGGGGCACATCGTCAACATCAGTTCGATCAGCGTGCTGGTCAACGCGCCGCGCTTCTCGGCCTACGTGGCCAGCAAGGCGGCGCTGGACGCGTGGACGCGCTGCGCGTCGAGCGAATACGCCGACCAGGGCGTCACCTTCACCACAGTCAACATGCCGCTGGTGCGCACGCCGATGACGGCGCCGACCAAGATCTACGACAACATGCCGCTGCTGTCCACCGACGAGGCCTCCGACCTGATCGTGCAAGCCTGTGTCGACAAACCGGTGCGCGTGGCCACGCGCCTGGGCATCTTCGGCGAGGTGCTGCACGCGCTGGCGCCCACCGTCACGCAGATCGTCATGAACACCACCTTCCGGATGTTCCCCGACAGCGCCGCCGCCAAGGGCGACAAGAGTGCGAAGCCGACCTTGTCACCCGAGGCCATCGCGATGGCGCAGATGATGCGCGGCATCCACTTCTGACGAACGCGGAGCGCGCGAGCGCCGCATCAGCAGGTACGCGGCCGGAATCACGAACATCGACAGCAAGGGCGCGGTGATCATGCCGCCGACCATCGGGGCGGCGATGCGCTGCATCACTTCAGAGCCGGTGCCGGTGCCCCACATGATCGGGAACAGGCCGGCCAGGATCACCGCCACCGTCATCGCCTTCGGGCGCACGCGCAGCACCGCACCTTCACGAATGGCGTCGAGCAGGTCGGCGTTGTTCGTTTTGCCCAGCGCTATCCGCGCGTCCCAGGCCTGGCGGAGGTACAGCAGCATGATCACGCCGAACTCGGCCGACACGCCCGCCAGCGCGATGAAACCCACCGCGCCGGCCACCGACAGGTTGTAGCCCAGCAGGTACAGCAGCCAGATGCCGCCCACCAGCGCGAACGGCAGTGTCGCCATGATCAGCAAGGCTTCGCCGAAGCGCCTGAAGGTCAGGTACAGCAGCACGAAGATGATCAGCAGCGTGAACGGCACGACAACTTTCAGCTTGGCCGTGGCACGCTCAAGAAACTCGAACTGCCCGGACCACGAGACCGAGTAGCCGGGTGGCAGCTTGACCTTCTCGCCGACCACGCGCTGCATGTCCTGCACCGCGCCGCGCAGGTCGCGGCCTCGGATGTCGACATAGACCCAGCCCGACAGCCGCGCGTTTTCGCTGCGCAGCATCGGCGGGCCGTCGGTGATGCGCAGGTCGGCCACGTCCGACAGCACCAGCCGCGCGCCGCGTTCGCTGACGATGGGCAGCCTGCGCAGCTTGTCCAGTGAATCGCGCGTCTCCCTCGGATACCGAATGTTGATCGGGAAGCGCTGCAGGCCCTCGACCACCTCGCCCCCCGGCCCGCCGATGTTGTCGCCGCCCACGGCCGAACTGATGACGGCCTGAACGTCGGCGATGTTCATCCCGAAGCGAGCCGCCGCGTCGCGGTTGATGATCACGTCCACATAGCGCCCACCGGTCAGCCGCTCGGCCAATGCGCTGCTCACGCCCGGCACGTCCTTCACTGCCTTCTCGATCTCGCCGGTGATGCGGTCGATGGTCGTGAGGTCGGCGCCAGCCACTTTCACCCCGACGGGGCTCTTGATGCCGGTGGCCAGCATGTCGATGCGGTTGCGGATCGGCGGCACCCAGATGTTGGCCAGGCCGGGCACCTTGACAATGCGGTCCAGTTCATCGACCAGCCTGTCCTGCGTCATGCCGGGCCGCCACTGGCTCTTCGGCTTAAACTGGATGGTGGTCTCGAACATCTCCATCGGCGCGGGGTCGGTGGCGGTCTCGGCGCGGCCGGCCTTGCCGTACACGCTGGCGACTTCGGGCACGGTCTTGATCAGCCGGTCGGTCTGCTGCAGCAACTCGGCCGCCTTGCCAGCCGAGAGCCCTGGTAGCGCCGACGGCATGTAGAGCAAGTCGCCTTCATCGAGCCGCGGCATGAACTCGCCGCCGATGTGCTGCAGCGGCCACAGGCTCGCGACCAGCGCAACCCCCGCGAGCGCCAGCGTGAGCTTGGGAACGCGCAGCACCACGTCCAGCAGCGGCCGGTAGGCGGCGATCAGCAGCCGGTTGAGCGGGTTCTTGCGCTCGTCGGGAATGCGGCCGCGGATCAGGTAGCCCATCAGCACCGGGATCAGCGTGGCCGACAAGCCGGCCGCCGCAGCCATCGCATAAGTCTTGGTGAAGGCCAGCGGCGCGAACAGCCGCCCTTCCTGGGCTTCCAGCGTGAACACCGGGATGAACGACAGCGTGATGATCAGCAGCGAGAAGAACAGCGCCGGCCCGACCTCGACGGCCGAATCGCCGATCACCTTCCAGCGCGCTTCGCCCTCCAGCTTGCCATCCGGATGCTCGTGGCTCCAGCGTTCGAGGTGCTTGTGCGCGTTCTCGATCATCACCACGGCCGCGTCGACCATCGCGCCGATGGCGATCGCGATGCCGCCCAAGGACATGATGTTGGCATTGACACCCTGGTAGTGCATCACGATGAACGCCATCAGGATGCCCAGCGGCAGGCTGACGATGGCCACGAATGCCGAGCGCAGATGGAACAGGAAGATGAAACACACCACCGCGACGACGATGAATTCTTCGAGCAGCTTGAAGCCGAGGTTCTGCACCGCGCGCTCGATCAGGCTGGAGCGGTCGTAGACCGGCACGATCTCCACGCCCTTCGGCAGGCTGCCCTGGAGTTGCTGCAGCTTGGCCTTGACCGCGGCAATCGTCTCCAGCGCGTTCTTGCCGGAACGCATCACGATCACGCCGCCGGTCGCCTCGCCTTCGCCGTCGAGCTCGCCGATGCCGCGCCGCATCTCGGGCCCGATCTGGATGCGCGCCACGTCGCCCAGGCGCACCGAGACGCCGGCATCGGTGCTCACAAGCGGCAGCTTGCGAAAGTCGTCCAGCGTCTGCAGGTAGCCCGAGGCGCGCACCACGTACTCGGCCTCGCCGAGTTCGAGCACCGAGCCGCCGGCTTCCTGGTTGGCGCGGCGTACTGCTTCGGCCACCCGGGTGTGTGCGATGCCATAAGCGGCCAGCTTGTCGGGGTCGAGCACGATCTGGTACTGGCGCACCATGCCGCCGACCGATGCCACTTCGGCGACGTTGGGAACCGTCTTCAGCTCGTACTTCAGGAACCAGTCCTGCAGGGCGCGCAGCTGGCCGGCGACGAGCTTGTTGCTGCGGTCCACCAGCGCGTACTGGTAAATCCAGCCCACGCCGGTGGCGTCGGGCCCGAGCGATGCGGTGGCCCCCGGCGGCAAGCGTGCCTGCACCTGGTTCAGGTACTCCAGCACGCGCGAACGGGCCCAGTACAGGTCGGTGCCGTCTTCGAACAGCACGTAAACGAAGCTGTCGCCGAAGAACGAGTAGCCGCGCACCGTCTTTGCGCCCGGCACCGACAACATCGTCGTCGTCAGCGGGTAGGTGATCTGGTTCTCGACGATGCGCGGCGCCTGCCCCGGGTAGGTCGTGCGGATGATGACCTGCACGTCAGACAAATCGGGCAGCGCATCCAACGGTGTCCTGAGCACCGAATACACGCCCCAGGCACTGAGCATCAGCGTGGCCAGCAGCACCAGGAAGCGGTTGGTGATGGACCAGCGGATCAGCGCGGCGATCATCGCGAGGCTCCCGCAGCCGGCGCGGTGGGCGGCAGGTGCTGCGGCGTGGCGGCCGTGGCGCCCTGTGCCGGCTCGTTGTTCAGCCGCGC
This sequence comes from Methylibium sp., assembly GCA_031382215.1. GTDB lineage: Bacteria > Pseudomonadota > Gammaproteobacteria > Burkholderiales > Burkholderiaceae_C > LGRD01. The sequence goes on along the minus strand of JANMYQ010000361.1, from coordinate 36,300 downwards.
CTCCACGCCCTTCAGGCTCGCTTCCGAGTCGATCAGGAACTGCGCCGAGACCACCACGCGCTGGCCAGGCTGCAGGCCGCGCCGGACCTCGGTCTGCCCGCCGCTCTCGATGCCGATCTCGACGTCGACCGGGCGGAAGCGGCCACCCTCCTCGGCCAACATCACCACCGTGCGCCGGCCGGTCTGGATGACCGCCTCGGTCGGGATCAGCAGCGCCTTCTCCGCCCGCATGTCCATGAACTGCATCTGCACGAACATGCCGGGCACGAGTCGACCGCCCGGGTTGGCGAGTGCCAGGCGCGCCTTCAGCGTGCGCGTGGTGGCGTTGACATCCGGCAGCAGGGCCTGCACCTTGCCCTCGAAAGTGGCGCCCGGCGTGGCCGGGCTGCGGGCCCGCACCGTGGCGCCCACACGCAGCAGGGCGGCCTGGCTCTCCGGCACCTCGGCATGGGCCCAGACCGTGGCGGTGCCGTTGATGCGGAACAGCGTGGTCCCGGCCATCACCGTCATGCCCTCGCGCACCATCAGTTCGGTGACCACGCCGCCGATCGGCGCCAGGATCGTGAAACGCGGCTGCGTGCGGCCACTGCGTTCGACCAGCGCAATCTGCACTTCGTCCATGCCGGCCTGGCGCATGCGCTGGCGCGCGCCATCGACCAGCACGGTCAGGTCGGAGCCCTGCATGCGCCGCACCGACAAGAACTCTTCCTGTGCCGCGATCCAGTCGGGCACGTACAACTCGGCCAGCGGCTGCCCCTTGGTCACGCGGTCGAGCGTTGCGCGCACCTGCAGGCGCTCGACGAAGCCGGTGGCGCGGGCCTGCACGACGGCCTGGTCGCGTTCGTTCCACGCAATGCTGCCGACCGCCGACACCTCGGGCGACAGCGTGCCCTCGACCACCGGCGCCGTGCGCACGCCCAGGTTCTGCTGGATGCGCGGGCTCACGGTGACCTTGCTTCCGCCCTTGTCGTTATCACCATCGCTGTCCGCGTACACCGGCACCAGCATCATGTCCATGAAGGGCGACTTGGCCGGCTTCTCGAACTTGTTCCCCGGCACCATCGGGTCGTGGTAATAGAGGATCTTCCTGCCGGTCGCCGGGTCCACCTCGCCCGCCTTGAGGCCGGCGGTGATGTGCCGGCGGGTCGCTTCCTCGCCTTCGGCAATGCCTTGCGGAACGGCTTGCAGCGGCGCTGCACTCGCGGCGCCAGCACCCGCCTGTGGAGCGGCCATGCCCATGCCGCGGTCCATGCCCATCGCGTACAGACCGTAGCCGGCCGCGGCCAGCACGCCGGCCGCGATCACGCCGCCGAAGATCATCAACAGGGGTCTGGTGTTCATCGCTGGGGCTCCTTGGATGCGGTGGTGCCGTTCGTCACGCCATTCATCACCGCGGCCTGGTGATCGACCGGGATCAGGTACTCGAGCCGGGCCCACAGCCCGGCGGCTTCCATCTCCAGCCGCAAGCGCTCCATGCGTGTGTCGATCTCCATGCGGCGCGCTTCGAGCACCGCCGCGAGCGGGCTGCTGGCGCCCCGGTAGGCGGCCAGCGCGGCGCGTGTTCGCTCGGTCGCCAGCGGGATCAAGGCACTGTCGTACTGGGCCAGCCGCTCGCGGCTGGACTGCCACTGCAACAGCCAGATGCGTGTCTCGGCGGCATGCTCGCGCGTGGTTTCTTCGCGCTGCGCCCGCACTTGCTCGGCCAGCGCCGACCGTGCGGCAACTTCGCGGTCCTGTCGGTTCTTCAGGTCCCACTGCAGCGGTACCGACACGTTGACCGACACCATGTTGGAGAACGCCGAACCCCGCTGGCTGAACATCAGCTCCACACTCCAGTCCGCGCGCCTGGAGCTGGTGGCGAGCTCCACGTCGGCGCGCGCCACGGCCTCCTGGCGGGCCAGCACGGTGATCTGCGGGTGGTGCCCGAGCCGGGCTTCGAGGCTCGCCACGTCGAGCGGTGCGGCTTCGAGCGCGGGCGGCGCCGCCAGATCCTGGTCGGCGGCCGCGCCGACCCAGCGTGCAAGCCGCGTGCGGGCGCTGGCGACCTGCAGCTCCGTCTCCCGAAGCCGGTTGTCGATCTGTGCCACGGCCGAGCGGGCCGCAAACACCTCGGCCTGCGTGCCACGCCCGCCGCGGTAGGCGGCCTCGGCGGCTTCGATCTGCAGCGTGGCTTCGGTGCGCTGCTCGCGCAGCAGTTCGCGCATGCGCTGCTGAAAGTGTCTGTCCAGCCAGGCCATCGCGGTGTCACGCCGCAGGTCGGCCAGCACGGCGGCACGGCCCGCCTCGGCAAGCTCGGCTTCGCGGTCGAAGCGGGCCGAGCGCGCCTTGCGCTTGTCGTCGCGCGTCAGTTCCTGCATCACGGCGACCGAGCGCATGGTCATGAAGTCGCGTGTCAGGCTGAACCGGTCGGCGCCATCGACAGGCAGGTTGTTCACACCCGCCCTCAGGGTCGGATCGGGCAGGCGGCCGGCGGCGGCAGACATCTCGCGCGCGGCCACCGCTGCGAATTCCTGGGCCGACAACTGGCGCGAGCGGTCTTGCGCCAGGCGCAGCGCGTGGTCGAGGCTCAGCGTTGGCTGCGCCGGGACGCCTGGGCTCAAAACGCCCATCAGCAGGGCCAGGGCAGACCGGGCCACCCAGTCGCGCGGCGAGCGCGAAAGGCACGGCGCGCGACGTGTGCAAGCAATGAACATGAATCTCTCCAGACAACGAATCAAGGCTTCGTGCCGGGCCCGGTCGATCTCGTGCGAGTGAGACTCGCAGGGGCGGACCGGCACGACCGATGCGCCGAACCGACCCGCAAGGGGTCGTCAGCGCAGCATCGTCGGGAGGATCAGATTCGGTAGACGCAGTGCAGAACAGCGTGCGGCGGGGATGCCGCAACCCGTGCACTGAGCGTGCCCGCCGTGGGGCGCGGCGACGCCTTGCCGGGCAGCGCGGGCGTCGTGGGGTACAGGGCAGTGAGCATGGCCACCGGTACCGTCAGCGTGGGCGCCTGGTCACTTTGTTGGCCTTGTTTGCAGTGCTCGGCACAAAGGTTGGCCTGTTCCGGGTCCAGCGCTCCAACCATGTCTTCGCAACCGGGCATCGGTGCGTGCATCGTCGCGAGCATCGTCGCGCCGGCGGATGCCATGGCGGTGTCTGGCGCCTTCGCGGCCAGCCCGGGGCAGGCGTAGGCAGCGACCGCGAGCTGGGCGACGAGCAGCACGCCGATCAGGCCGCGGGCCAGGCCGCGCAGGAAGCTGCGGGTCATCGAAACGCACTCCACCGCCGGCGCGACAACGCGGCACCGTGCCCTTCGGCACAGGCGGAGATCGTGGCTTGCTGGAAGGTCATCGTGCGTCGCATTTGCGGCTGCATTCTAGGGCGGTGGCAACCGTGACGGCACCGGCTCACGCCCTCGCCCTCGCCCTGCGCAGCCGCAGGGCGTTCGTGATCACCGATGCCGAGCTCAGGCTCATCGCCAGCGCGGCGATCATCGGCGAGAGCAGCCAGCCGGTGAACGGATACAGCAGCCCTGCCGCCAGCGGCACGCCGAGCGCGTTGTAGACAAAGGCGAAGCCGAGGTTCTGCTTCATGTTGGCGACCGTCTGCACCGACAAGGCCCGGGCGGCAGCAATACCGCGCAGATCGCCCTTGACGAGGGTGACCTGCGCGCTGTTCATGGCCACGTCGGTCCCCGTGCCCATGGCGATGCCGACATTCGCCTGGGCCAGCGCCGGTGCGTCGTTGATGCCATCGCCTGCCATGGCGACCACGCGGCCCTCGGCCTGCAGCCGCCGCACCAGCGCCAGCTTGTCGGCTGGCTTCACCTCGCCGTGCACTTCATCGATGCCCAAGCGCGCGGCGACGGAGCGCGCCGTGGTGAGGCCGTCGCCGGTGGCCATCACGACGCGCAGCCCTTCGGCCCGCAGCGTGGTGAGCGCCTCCGGCGTGCTCGCCTTGACGGGGTCGGAGACCGCCAGCAAGCCGATCGGCATTCCATCCGCGGCGAGGAACATCACGCTGGCGCCGGTGCTGCGCAGTTCTTCGGCCTGCGGCAACAGGCTCGACACGTCAACGCCCAGTTGCTCCATCAGCGCCGTGTTGCCGAGTGCGAGCTGGCGCCCGCCCACCCGACCACGAACACCGATGCCGGAACCCGACTCGAAGCCGTCGGCCTTGTCGAGCGCCAGCCCCTGCTCGCGCGCCGCGCGGACGATGGCGTCGGCCAGAGGATGCTCGCTGCCCTGGTCCAGGCTGGCTGCCAGGCGCAGCACCTCCTGCGCGGTGAAGCCCGGTGCCGGCACGGCGCGCTCGAAGCTGGGCTTGCCTTCGGTCAGCGTGCCGGTCTTGTCGACGATCAGTGTGTCGACCTTGCGGAAGTGCTCGATCGCCGCTGCGTCGCGGAACAGAATCCCCTGCGTCGCGGCACGCCCGGTGGCGACCATGATCGACATGGGCGTGGCCAGCCCCAGCGCACACGGGCAGGCGATGATCAACACGGCAACCGCGTTGATCAGCCCGTAGACCCAGCTCGGCTCGGGGCCGAAGACGCCCCAGACGAAGAAGGTCAGCACGGCGGTGGCCACCACGGCCATCACGAACCAGCCGGCCACCTGGTCGGCCATGCGCTGCATCGGCGCCTTCGAGCGCTGTGCCTGGGCCACCATCTGCACGATCTGCGACAGCATGGTCTGTGCGCCGACACGTTCCGAGCGCATCACCAGCGCCCCGCTGGTGTTCAGCGTGGCGCCGATCAGCTTGTCGCCGGCGCGCTTGCTCACGGGCAGCGGCTCGCCGGTCAACATCGACTCGTCGACCGCGCTCAAGCCGTCCGTCACCACGCCGTCGACCGGCACCTTCTCGCCGGGGCGCACGCGCAGCAGATCGCCGACGTGAACGTGGGTGAGCGGCACGTCTTCCTCGCTGCCATCGGCGGCAATGCGGCGTGCGGTCTTGGGCGCCAGGCCCAGCAGCGACTTGATCGCCGCCGAGGTCTGCGACCGGGCCTTGAGTTCCAGAATCTGGCCCAGCAGCGTCAACGAGATGATGACCGCTGCCGCCTCGAAGTACACCGCCACCCGGCCCATGGCCTGGAACGAGGCCGGGAAGACATTCGGCACCACCGTGGCCGCGACGCTGTAGGCAAAGGCCGCTCCGGTGCCCAGCCCGATCAGCGTCCACATGTTCGGGCTGCGCAGGCGAATCGATTGCACCCCGCGCATGAAAAATGGCCAGCCCGCCCACAGCACGATGGGCACGGACAGCGCGAGCTCGACCCAGCTCTGCATGCCCATGCCGAACCACTGCAGGCGATGCCCGAGCATGGCCAGCAGCGTGACTACCGCCGTCAGCGGCAAGGTCCACCAGAAGCGCCGCTGGAAGTCGGCCAGCTCAGGGTTCTCGTCTTCGTCGAGCGTTGGCAGCACTGGCTCCAACGTCATGCCGCACTTGGGGCAGTTGCCGGGGTGGTCCTGCCGCACCTCGGGGTGCATCGGGCAGGTGTAGATCGTGCCAACGGGCGGCGCTTCACCCGCTTCACCCGCTGCGCCCAGTGCGCCCTGGCTGGGCTCGAGCGGAGCACCATGGTGATGGTGGCCAGGCTCATGGGCCTCGTCGTGCCCTGCGTGCTTGACAGAGTGGTTCATGAAGGGCTCCTTCGTCGTGGCACGCATCATTCAGAGCTTGGCTTCGGGAGCGCCCGTGCGATTGACCGGCATCAAAGAAATGCCGCATGCGCCCGTCAGTTGACGACGGGATCCCGACGCCCGCAGCGTCGGGCCGGCACTTCCACAGCTGGTTCCAACGCCATCACTGGCACTGGCCGCAGCACGACCCCCGCTTCTGCGCCGCCACTTCACCGGCCGCCGCTGCGACCGGCACCGGCGTGTAGCCAGCGTCCTTGATGGCTTGCGCCAGTGCCTCGGCGTCGGCCGATACAGGCTCCACCTGCACCCGGTGCGTGGCCAGGTCGATCTGCACCTTGGCGTCCTTGTCGGCGGCCTTCAGCGCCTGGGTGAGGGTGCTGACGCAGTGGCCGCAGGTCATGTCGTTGACTTCAAAGGCAATCATTGTTTGCTCCGGTCGGTGATTGATTGGCAACTGTCCACTCTCCCACTGTTGGAATGTCAAGCCGGCTTTCCGGAAGCCCACAATGGCTACAGGCAGATTCGCTGGCAGTGCTTGACCTTGCCATCGTTAGAACCTTGACGATGCGCAACATCGAACAATCTCCCGAGGCCTCCATGAACACCGCCGATGTACTGTCCGACACCAAGACCACGTTGCTGATCGACGGCATGACCTGCGCCTCGTGTGTGGCCCGGGTCGAGAAGGCGCTGCTCAAGGTGCCCGGCGTCTCCAGCGCCTCGGTCAATCTGGCGACCGAGAAAGCGAACATCCTGGCGCCGTCGACCGTGCCCGCCTCGGCCTTGAAGGCCGCCATCGAGAAGGCCGGCTACGCCGCGAGGGAGGCCCAGGATGCGACGCCGCCATCGGCGCCTCTGCTTGCGGCCTGGTGGCCCGTTGCGGTGAGCGGCGCCTTGACGCTGCCCCTGGTCCTGCCGATGCTGCTGCAGCTCTTCGGCATTCACTGGATGCTGGACGGCTGGCTGCAACTGGCCCTGGCGACCCCCGTGCAGTTCTGGCTCGGCGGGCGCTTTTACCGTGCCGGCTGGAAGGCCGTGCTCGCCAAGACCGGCAACATGGATCTGCTGGTGGCGTTGGGCACCTCGGCGGCCTACGGCCTTTCGGTCTACCTGCTCTTCAAACATGCCGCGCATGGCATGCCGCACCTTTACTTCGAAGCCTCTGCGGCCGTCATCACGCTGGTGCTGCTGGGCAAATGGCTCGAACAGCGCGCGAAGCGGCAGACCACCGAGGCCATCCGGGCGCTGAACGAACTGCGGCCGACCACCGCCCGCGTGCGCCGCGGTGATGCAGAGCTGGACATTCCGGTCGAACAAGTGACGGTCGGAGACCTCGTCATCGTGCGCCCCGGTGACCGCGTTGCCGTCGATGGCGACATCGTCGAAGGCCGCAGCCACATCGACGAATCGCTCGTCACCGGCGAGAGCCTGCCGGTGGCCAAGGGCGTCGGCGACAAGGTGACCGGCGGCGCCATCAACGCCGAAGGCGCGCTGACCGTGCGCACCACCGCCATCGGCGCCGAGACAACGCTGGCCCGCATCATCCGCATGGTCGAATCGGCGCAGGCGGCGAAGGCGCCGATCCAGCGCATCGTCGACCGCGTGAGCGCGGTGTTCGTGCCGGTGGTGCTGGGCGTCGCGCTGCTGACCTTCGGGGCCTGGTTCGGCTTCACGGGCGATTGGGAGCGGGCGCTCATCAACGCCGTGGCGGTGCTGGTCATCGCCTGCCCCTGCGCGCTCGGGCTGGCGACGCCGACGGCCATCATGGCGGGCACCGGCGTCGCGGCGCGCCACGGCATTCTCATCAAGGACGCCGAGGCGCTGGAGGTGGCGCATGCCGTCACCGTGGTCGCGTTCGACAAGACCGGCACGCTCACCGAAGGCAAGCCGTCGCTCGCCGCGGTGGTGGCCGCGGTGGGCGCGACCCGCGACGACGTGCTGCGCCTGGCCGCCGCGCTGCAGAGTTCGAGCAGCCACCCGCTGGCGCTGGCCGTGATGGAGCAGGTCCGGCATGAGCGCCTGCCGGTGCCCGAGGTGCACGACGCCCTGGCTCTGCCAGGGCGTGGCGTGCAGGGCGTGGTGGGCGGCCAGACGCTGGCCCTGGGCAGCACGCGCATGCTGCGGGAGCTGGGCCTCGAAGAAGGAGGTTTGCTCGCTGAAGCGCAAGGGCTGGAGCGGCAGGGCAGAACCGTGTCGTGGCTGGCCCAGTCCGATGCCGGCCAACAGCGCTTGCTGGGCCTGCTGGCCTTCGGCGACACGCTCAAGCCCACCGCAGCGGAGGCAGTGTCGCGGCTGCATCAGCTCGGCATCCGGACCGTGATGCTGACCGGCGACAACCGAGGTGCTGCCGAAGCCGCCGCCAGGGAGCTGGGCATCACAGATGTGCGTGCCCAGGTGCTGCCGGGCGACAAGGCGGCCATCGTCAAGGAACTGCGCGACGCCGGCGAGGTGGTGGCCTTCGTCGGCGACGGCCTGAACGACGGGCCGGCGCTGGCCGCAGCGTCGGTGTCGTACGCGATGGCGGGCGGTGCCGACGTGGCGACAGAGACCGCCGGCATCACGCTGATGCGCGGCGACCCGCGGCTGGTGGCCGACTCGCTCGACATTTCGCGCCGAACCTACTCGAAGATCAAGCAGGGCCTTTTCTGGGCCTTCGGCTACAACGTGCTGGGCATCCCGCTGGCGGCGCTGGGCCTGCTGAACCCGGTCATCGCCGGGGCCGCGATGGCCTTCAGCAGCGTCAGCGTGGTGCTCAATGCGCTGAGCTTGCGGCGCTGGCGCGGTGTCGCCGACGGGCGTGCGGCGGAGCCGCCGTCGAGCCAGCAGCCTCGGCCCGTGTCAAGTTCGGGAGCGCAGAAATGAGCATGAACATCGGCGAAGCCGCGAAGGCCTCGGGCGTGTCGGCAAAGATGATTCGCCACTACGAGAGCGTCGGCCTCTTCCCGGAGGCAGCACGCACCGAGTCGGGCTATCGGCAGTACACCGCCAAGGAAGTCAGCACCTTGCGCTTCATCCGCCAATCGCGCGACCTGGGCTTTTCCATCGAACAGATTCGCGAGTTGCTGGGCCTGTGGCAGGACCGCAAGCGGCCGAGCCGGCAGGTGCGTGCGCTGGCGCAGGCGCACATCGAAGAACTCGACGAGAAGCTGAAGGATCTGCACTCGATGAAGGCCACGCTCGAACACCTGGTGCACTGCTGCCATGGCGACGACCGGCCCGACTGCCCGATCATCGACTCGCTCGCCCACGAGGGGGCTGCGCCGGCGGCTGTGGCACATCACCCGCTCGGCAAGACCGCCGGGCTCCAGCCGGGGCGGGCGCGGCGCCGGGCGACCTGATTCACGGCGCTGGCCGCGGCCAACGCACTCAGCGCGCCAGGTCGACCGTCAAGCTCGCCGGGGCACTGCCCTTGTTCGTCCACATCCAGCAGTAGTCTTGCGCCACCTCGACCTTCAGCGTGTCGCTGCCAGCGGCAACCTGCGCCTGCTTGACCGGAAACACCGCCTCCTTGCCGACGTGGTAGTGGATGTTGAAGTCCACCGGCGCGCCGGCCGTGAAGCCCCAGCGCACGCCGTCGCCTGCCGCCAGCTTGCCGCAGACCTCGACGAACTTGCCGGCTGCGATCTGCGCCTTGTGGGCAAAGCGGCCGTCGGGTGACCAGGCGATGTCCACGATGGGGCCGGCGGCAAGTGCTCCGCCACAAAGCGTAGCGGCGGCCAGTGCCATGCAGGCCCGGGTGGTTTTGAGGTTCATGGCACTGAGTAAGTTGGGTGCGTTAAAGCGGTGGTCGTCTGGATCGTCAATCGGCCGGGCCCAGCGCAATCTACTGCGCCATCTGCATTTCGGTGACGGTGAGCTTGCCCCCGTCGTTGATGGCCTTGAACTTGATCTTGTCGCCGGCCTTCAGCTTGTCGAGCATCGCCTTGTCCTTGACGACGAACACCATCGTCATCGCCGGCATGTCCAGGCTCTTGATGTCGGCGTGCTTGAGGGTCAGCTTGCCATCCTCCTTGTCCACCTTGCGCACCTCGCCGTCGATCATCTCGGCGCTGGGGGCCTGCGCGATCAGCGTGCCCTTTGCGCTTGGGTCACCTGCGGCCCAGGACGGCAACACGGCCGCGGCTGAAAGCGCAAAAGCAAGCACAAGCGCCCGGCCCGTGGCGCGGCGGAAGAAGCGTTGTTGGTGGTTCATGAGTGTTCCTTTGGATTGAAGTGGCTGCCGAAGATGCTTCACGCCTTGCCCGCGACCATGATCGTGCCGACCATGCCGGCCTGGTAGTGGCCGGCGATCAGGCAGGCGAACTCGAACTGGCCGGCGCGGTTGAAGGTCCAGACGATCTCGCCGGTCTTGCCCGGCGGCACATGCGCCATGTAGGGCTCGTCGTGTTCCATGGTCGGGAACTTCACCATCAGCTCGGCGTGCTGGGCGTTCTCGGCCTCGGTGCCGATGACGAACTCGTGCATCACCTTGCCCGTATTGCGGACCACGAACTTCACCGTTTCGCCTTGCCGCACCTCGATGCGCCCGGGCGTGAAGCGCATGTTGTCGGCCATGCGAACCTCGATGCTGCGCCTGGCCTTGTTCGCATCGCCGGCAATGCCCCAGTCCTTCTGTTCCTTGAACACAGGGCCGGTCTTGGGCGCGTGCGGCTTGTCGGTGTGCGCATGCGTTGTGGGGGCCAGCAGAGGCAGCGTCGCAGCGGCGGCCGCCGCCATGCGCCGGAGGACGGAACGGCGTGCGAGCGGGGTCGCGATTTGTTCATTCATGTGATTCTCCTTGGGTTGTGACGACCGGATTCAGTGGCCCGAGTGGCCACCTGCGGGCTTGCGCACCTTCACCTCGACGTCCTGGGCTGGCTTGGCCATCGGCCGCATGGAGCCGGGCCCTGGGCTCGCGTCGGCCTTGAAGCGCGCCGGGTCCGGCAAGGCACCCGTGAACTCGTACGCCACCGTGCCCGGCGGGTGCCGGTACCAGCCCGGGTCGCTGTAGTCGCCGCGCTTCTGGTCCTTGCGCACCTTCACCATGCTGAACATGCCACCCATGCCGACGGCGCCGAACGGGCCGGTGCCGGTCATCATCGCGGCGGTGTTGTCGGGCAGCGGCATCTCCATTTCGGTCATGTCCTTCATGCCGCGCTCGCCCATCACCATGTAGTCGGGGATGAGCTTCGTGATTTGCCGCGCCACGCCTCGGTGATCCACGCCGATCATGGTCGGCACGTCGTGGCCCATCGCGTTCATCGTGTGGTGGCTCTTGTGGCAGTGGAAGGCCCAGTCACCCTCTTCGTCGGCAAGGAAGTCCATCTGCCGCATCTGGCCCACCGCGATGTCGGCCGTCACCTCGTACTGGCGCGCGCTCTTCGGCGTCGGCCCGCCATCGGTGCCGGTGATCAGGAACTCGTGCCCGTGGAGGTGGATCGGGTGGTTGGTCATCGTCAGGTTGCCCACACGAAGGCGCACCTTGTCCATGTGCCGCACCACCAGCGGGTCGATGCCCGGGAAGATGCGGCTGTTCCAGCTCCACAGGTTGAAGTCCAGCATCGTCATGATCTTCGGCGTGGCGCTGCCAGGCTCGATGTCATAGGCGTTGAGCAGGAAGCAGAAGTCGCGGTCGACTTCGTCGATCAGCGGGTGCTTCGCCTTCGGATGGGTGATCCAGAAGCCCATCATCCCCATCGCCATCTGCACCATCTCATCGGCATGCGGGTGGTACATGAAGGTGCCGGGGCGGCGCGCGACGAACTCGTAAACGTAAGTCTTGCCGGGCGCGATGCCGGGCTGGGTCAGCCCCGTCACACCGTCCATGCCGTTGGGCAGGCGCTGGCCGTGCCAGTGAACGCTGGTGAGTTCGCCGAGTTTGTTGGTGACGAAGATGCGCACCCGATCGCCTTCCACCACCTCGATCGTCGGCCCCGGGCTCTGGCCGTTGTAGCCCCACAAGTGCGCCTTGAAGCCGGGGCTCATCTCGCGCACCACCGGCTCGGCGACGAGGTGAAACTCCTTCACGCCCTTGTTCATGCGCCAGGGCAGGGTCCAGCCGTTGAGCGTGACGACGGGGTTGTAGGGCCGCCCGGTGTTCGGCACCAACGGCGGCATGGTGTCGGGCTTGGTCTGGATCACGGGCTCGGGCAGCGCCGCCATCGCCACCTTGCTGACGGTGGCGGCCGTCACTGCCGCCGTAACGGCTGCGGTTGCGGCTGCGGTTGCTGCACCTGCGCCGCCCAGAAAATTGCGTCGGGAAACCATGTGTGTTCCTTCGGTTCAGTGGGCCGCGCCGCCGCTCTCGGCCGCCATCGCGGGGCCGGCGGCTGCGCCAGTGGACAGAGCCAGGCTGGGCTTGCCGATCAGGGCCATGTCGAGGTCGGCCTGCGCGATCCAGAAGTCGCGCAGCGCCTCGATGGCGGCGTTGACGCTGGCGATCTGGGTGCGGGCATCGGCGAGCAGTTCGAATATTCCGATCAGCATGCCGTTGTAGCGAAGCAGGTTCTCTTCGGCGATGCGCTGATTCAGCGGCACGATTTCGTCGCGGTGATGGCGCGCGATGTCGTAGGCCGAACGGTAGCCGGTGTAGACCTCGCGCACCTCGGAGCGCGCGTTGATCGCGGTCTCGGCGGCGCGGTGCAGGGTCTGCATGTACACCGCCTCGGCACGCGCAATGCGGGCGCCGCCCCAGTCGAACAGCGGCAGCTCGAAGCCGATTTCCCAGCCGCGCTGGGTCGGCGCCTCGTTCGAGCTGTTGCGCGTCACCCCGAGTTCCAGCACGTTGATGAAGCGGGTGGTTCGCGTCAGGCCCAGGTTGCTGGCCGTCTGTTCCGCCGCCAGCCTGGCGCCCTGCACATCCAGCCGCTGCGCCAGGGCCACCTGCTCGATGTCCGGCAATTCCATGGGCGATGGCGGCAGGTCCGGCAGGCGCTCGGGCAAGGTGAACAGGGTCTGCGGCCCCCAGGCGCCGAGCAGCCGCACCAGACGCTCGCGCGTCGACCGCTGGGCCTGTTCCGCCTGGGCGAGCCGCAGGGCGGCGTTGGCATGGAACGCCTGTTCCCGCGCACGCTGCAGCTTGTTGAAGTTGCCGACCTGCTCCATGCGTCGAGCCAGCTCGGCACTGGCATCGGCCGCCTGCTTGACTTGCCGCATGTAGCGAACGGTCTCTTCCGCCGCCAGGGCGGTGAAGTAGGCCTTGCGCGTGTCGGCGGCCAGCGACAGCACGTTCATCGCCACCCGCCCCTTCACTTGCTCGAAACGGCGCGCCTCCAGACGCCCGATCAGCGGCATCGCCAACAGGCGCGCCAGGTTGAAGTGCAGGCCGCGCTCGATCTCCCGTTCGTCGCCCCGGCTCATGCGCCCGAAGCTGAAGCCCGGGTTCGGCAGGCGCCCGGCCTGCACGAGCTCGGCCTCGGTGATGCCGAGTTCAGAGTAGTCGGCCTGCAGCCCGCGGTTGTTGAGCAGCGCGATCTGCACGGCATCGTCCACCGTCAGTGGTTTGGCAAGCAGTTCCGCCACGCGCTTGGCGATGGTGTCCAGGTCGGCGTCACCGCGTGCCCAGTGCAGGTCTTTGCCGATCCGCTCTTTGGTGGCCCGTTCCACTGCGCCGAAGCCACCGTCCGGGGTGAAGCCTGCGCAGCCCCCCAGAACAGCGGCAAAGGTCAGCAGCGCCAGTACGCGCGGAACGTGCGGAACGTGCGGAACGCGAACTCCACGACCGGAGCTTGCATGGATTTGGGTGTCATGGCTCATCGTGCGGCCCTCAATGTTTGTGACCTGAATGACCGGCCGGCGCCAGCTTGGCCGCTGCAGCCGGCGCGGACGCAGGAGCCTGCGCGGGTGCCACAGGCTTCTCCGCCGCCGCGGGATCGGGCTGCTGGGTCTCGCGGAGATAAGTGCGCCAGCCGCCGATGCGGGCCACAGCGTCGTTCGCGTCACGCCAGGCGATGGGTTTGTCGTTGCCCGCACGGGGTGGCGGACTGAGCGACGTTTCGTACACCAGCGCCGGAACGCGAGCGCGAGGGTCCAGCGGGTCGGGCCTGGCGGTGGGGGCCGCTGGTTGGGCCTGCGCCGTCAGGGCGGCGGCACACAGGGCGAGCAGAAGAAGCCGGCACGCAACGAGGCGGTGCGGGATGGGCGGAAAGGAAGAGGCCATGGCGGTTCTCGCAGCAAAGTCGGTGAACTCCCCGTACTGCCTGGACAGCATGGGAGACAGGGGACTTGGCGGGCTTTGCACAGCGCTCGCGCGCGCGCCAATCCCGCCGGCTTACGCGAGAACGACTCTGGGAGGGCGGTCGGGGCCGCCGGTGGTGAAGCGGGGGACGCTGGTCACCACGGCATCGAACGACGTCGGGCCGGCCTCGGCGGCGGCCACCCGCGGCATGGCGCCGAGGATGGCGCCGGCCAGGCAGCACGCGGCGCAGGCGCTGCACTTGTGCGGGTCGGCCGGCGTGAGGCCCGCGGATGCGGCCTCATCCGTTGAGGAGGTCTGGACGACATCGGCAACGTCGGCCGCGAGGTGGTGATGCGCCTGATCGCCGCTCGCGCTGTGAAGGTGGCCGGCCATGGCCCCTTGCTCGGACGCGATGACCTTTTCGACACCATGGTGGGTCGGCGCGCAAAACGCCATGGTCGCAGCCGCCGCGCCCTGCGCAGGAACCGCGAGGACGAGCAACCAGACCAACAGCGTTCGAACCAGCCCACTCATGATTTGACTCTAACGCATCCCGCGCGCCTGGCATGCCCATGTCGGCTATTCCTCGCGTCGGCTTGCGGTCGCGCAACTTCGGTGCGGCTCCGCCCCAGCCCTCAAGCCTGCGCTGCGGCGAGAACGGGCCCGACGCCTACAATTTCTGTCTGCGCGTGACGACGCGCATTTGCAAGGACTTTGACCCATGAGCACCGAACCGCCCGTTGCCGCCGCCCCCGACCTGTCGCACATCGCCGCGCGCGACAAGGCCGAGATCCTGGCGCAGGCGCTGCCGTACATCCGAAAATTCCACGGCAAGACCATCGTGATCAAGTACGGCGGCAACGCGATGACCGACCCGTCGCTGCAGCAGGACTTTGCCGAAGACGTGGTGCTGCTCAAGCTGGTGGGCATGAATCCGGTGGTGGTGCACGGCGGTGGCCCGCAGATCGAAGAGGCGCTGGCCAAGCTGGGCAAGAAGGGCACCTTCATCCAGGGCATGCGCGTGACCGACGACGAGACCATGGAAGTGGTCGAGTGGGTGCTGGCCGGCCAGGTGCAACAAGACATCGTCGGCCTGATCAACGTGGCCGGCGGCAAGGCGGTGGGGCTGACGGGGCGCGACGGCGGGCTGATCCGCGCCCGCAAGCTGAAGATGATGGACCGCGACGACCCGACCAAGGAGCACGACGTGGGCTCGGTCGGCGAGATCGAGTCGATCGACCCGAGCGTTGTGAAGGCGCTGCAGGACGACCAGTTCATCCCGGTCATCTCGCCGCTGGGCTTCGGGCGCGACAACGAGAACTACAACATCAACGCCGACGTGGTGGCCGGCAAGCTGGCCGAGGTGCTGAAGGCCGAGAAGCTGATGATGCTGACCAACACGCCCGGCGTGCTCGACAAGAGCGGCAAGCTGCTGACCAACCTGACCGCGCGCGAGATCGACGAGCTGTTCGCCGACGGCACGATCAGCGGCGGCATGCTGCCCAAGATCTCGTCGGCGCTCGACGCGGCCAAGAACGGCGTGAACACCGTGCACATCATCGACGGGCGTGTGCCGCATGCGATGCTGCTGGAAGTGCTGACGGAGCAGGCCTACGGCACGATGATCCGCTCGCATTGAGTGTGAACCCCCCGAAGCGCCTGCGGCGCTCCCCCCAGGGGGCACACCAGCGGCCCGGCAGAGCCGGTTCCGCGGCGTTCGCTTGACTGGTCGTGCTCATCTCGCCCCCACGGCACGTCTCGCGCTGGCCGCAGCCTGCGGCGCTGGCTTCCTGTGGGGCACCGGCGCGCTGGTCGTCAACGTGCTGATCGCGCGCCACGGCTTTACGCCGGAGAACATCTCGTTCTGGCGTTTCGTCGTTGGCTCGGTGGTGTTGCTGGCGGTGTTCGGGCGAGCGTCGTTGTGGCAGGCCGTGCGGCCGCACTTGGCGCTGGTCGTCGGCGCGGGCACGGCGATGGCGTTGTATGTGCTGTGCTGGTTTCTCGGCATCGAGCGCATCGGCGCGGCGGTGCCCACCTTGATCGCGCTGTGCCTGCCGCCGGTGCTGGTGACCCTGGTGGCACTCGGGCGCGGGCAGGAGCGGCTCGATGCATCGCTGGTGCTCGTGCTGGCGGCGGCGTTGATCGGCACGGTGCTGATCGTCGCGAAGCACGGCGCCGCGTCGGCGGAGGCGAGCCGCCACGACCTGCTGCTCGGCGTGGCATTTTCGGTTGCATCGGCGGTGCTCTACGCCGGCTTCACGCTCGTCAGCGGGCGTTTGTCGACGAGCCTGGGCGCCGGGCCGGCAACGACCTGTCTGACCGTGGTGGCCGCCGCGGTGATGGGCCTCACCGCGCTGTACCGGCCGCTGCACTGGCCGGTGGAGGTGGCGCCCGAAGCCTGGTTCCTCTACCTCGGCGTCGTGACCGCGGCGCTGGCGCTGCTGGCCTTCAGCTGGGGTGCGGCGCGCCTGAGCCCGACCGCGCTGACGGTGGCCACGCTGGTCGAGCCGCTCACCGCGGTTCTGCTGGCCGCGCTGCTGCTCGGTGAACAGCTCGGGCCGTGGCAGTGGCTGGGCGGCGCGCTGCTGCTGGGCAGCATCTGGGGCCTGGGCCGGCGCATCGGCCCCGGCGCGAAGGTGGCAACGCATTGAGCCAGCGCCCGCCACCCGTCTGGCTGTTCGACCTGGACAACACGCTGCACGATGCGAGCCATGCCGCGTTCGGCCCCACCAGCCGCGCGATGAGCGAGTACATGACCACCCACCTCGGCCTGGAAGCCGAGGCGGCCGTGGCGCTGCGCCAGCACTATTGGCGGCGCTACGGCGCCACCCTGCTCGGGCTGGTGCGCCACCACGACGTGAAGGCCAGCCACTTCCTGCACGAGACGCACCGACTGCCCGGCCTGGAGCAGCGCCTGCGCACCAGCGCGCACGACCGCGCCGCGCTGAAGCGCCTGAAAGGGCGCCGCTTCATCCTGACCAACGCGCCGCGCGCGTACGCGTTGCGGGTGCTGAACACCTTGCGTCTGGCCGACTGCTTCGAGGGCGTCATCAGCATCGAAGACATGCACATGTTCGGCCACCTGCGCCCCAAACCCGACGCGCGCATGTTCCGCCACGTCTGCGCCCGCCTGAAGCTGCGCCCGAGCCGCTGCGTGCTGGTGGAAGACACGCTCGAGCACCAGAAGGCGGCACGAGGCATTGGCATGAAAACCGCTTGGATGCAACGCTACCTTGATGGACGCTATCGAGGAACTTACGGCGGCACGTTGCGCAACGGCGACAACGCGGGCGCCAAACACTTTGAAGTTGGTGTTCACCCTTGTCGGAAGCCCTCGTATGTGTGTGCCAAAATCAAGTCGCTTCAAGCGCTGCGCCACCTGCGATGACCCACACTTCCGACCTGCCTTCCACCGACGCTGAAGAAGACCGTGAACCGCAGGCACTGATCGGTGTGGCCACCGCTCCGGCGGTGCGCAAGCGGCCCAAGCCGGGCGAGCGCCGGGTGCAGATTCTCGAAACGCTGGCCGGCATGCTCGAGCAGCCGGGCGCCGAGCGCATCACCACCGCCGCGCTGGCCGCCAAGCTCGACGTGAGCGAAGCGGCGCTGTACCGCCACTTCGCCAGCAAGGCGCAGATGTTCGAGGGCCTGATCGAGTTCATCGAACAGAGCGTGTTCACACTCGTCAACCAGATCAACGAACGCGAGCCTGACCCGTCGGCGCAGGTGCACAAGGTGCTCACGGTGCTGCTGCAGTTCGGCGAAAAGAACCCCGGCATGACGCGCGTGATGGTGGGCGACGCGCTGGTGTTCGAGAACGACCGCCTGCTCGCGCGCATGAACCAGTTCTTCGACCGCATCGAGTCGCAGCTGCGCCAAAGCCTGCGCCTGGTGGCCGAAGCAGCCGGCTCGGCGCAGCCGACGGTCGAAGCCAATCTGCGCGCGTCGGTGCTCACCGCCTTTGTGGTCGGGCGCTTGCAGCGCTACACGCGCTCGGGCTTCAAGCGCAGCCCGACCGAACAGCTCGACGGTGCTTTGCGCATGCTGGTGGGCTGACAGCGGTTTCGACCTTTCCTCACCATCGATGCTGACGACCCCGGTCGGTGGCCAGCCGCTGACCCTGCTGCCGCAGAAGGCCGCCTTCCTGCCTGACACCCACACGCTGCTGGTGGCCGATGCGCACATCGGCAAGGCCGTGAGTTTTCGCAAGATGGGCGTGCCGGTGCCGCGCGGAACGACGACCGAGACCTTGAGCGTGCTGGCCGATCTGGTGGCGCGGCTGAGTGTGCGGCGGATCGTGTTCCTGGGCGACTTCCTGCACTCGGCCCGCTCGCACGCGGCCTCGACCTTGGGCGCGGTGGCGCGCTGGCGCCAGGCCCACCCCGAACTGGCGCTGACCCTCGTGCGCGGCAACCACGACGACCGCGCCGGCGACCCGCCCGCGGCGCTCGGGCTCGAATGTGTCGATGAACCGTTGATGCTCGGCGCGCTGGCGTTGTGCCACCACCCGCGGCCGGTGCCTGGTGCCTATGTGCTGGCCGGCCACCTGCATCCCTGCATGCACCTGGGCGGCCGGGCACGCGACCACCTGCGCCTGCCGTGCTTCTGGTTCGGGCCCCAGGTGGGCGTGCTGCCGGCGTTCGGCGCGTTCACCGGCATGCACGGCATTCGTGCGCAGGCAGGCGATCGGGTGTTCGTGGTCGGCGACGGCTCGGTAACCCAGCTGCCGGTGCGGGCGCCTGGTTGACAGCGCGCCGCAGAGCGCACCGGTAAACTGCCGCTTGATTTTTTTGCCCCTGACACTGCTCATTGCGACTGCCACTTGCCATGTCCAAGCCCGACGAACCGCTGCTGCAACTCATCACCCGCGCCGAAGCGCTTCTGGGGCGTCTCGAAGCCGTGCTGCCGCACCCGCTGACGGCGCCCGACTGGGCCGCGTCGATCGCCTACCGTTACCGCAAGCGCGGTGGTTCGGGGCTGATCGAGCCGGTGCGGCATGTGGCGACTATCCGGCTCGACGCGCTGGTTGAAGTCGAGCCGCAAAAGGAACGGCTGGTGCGAAACACCGAGCAGTTCGTTGCCGGCTTCGGCGCCAACAACGTGTTGCTGACCGGCGCGCGCGGCACCGGCAAGAGTTCGCTGATCAAGGCGGTGCTGAATGAGTTTTCCCCGCGCGGGCTGCGCCTGATCGAGGTCGACAAGACCGACCTGGTGGACTTGCCCGACATCGTCGACCTGGTGGCCGAGCGGCCCGAGCGCTTCGTCGTTTTCTGCGACGACCTGAGCTTCGACGAAGGCGAGCCCGGCTACAAGGCGCTCAAGTCCATCCTCGACGGTTCGATCTCGCAGGCCAGCGACAACGTGCTGATCTACGCCACCAGCAACCGCCGCCACCTGCTGCCCGAGTACATGAAAGAGAACCTCAGCTACAAGCACCTCGACAACGGCGAAGTGCACCCGGGCGAGGTGGTGGAAGAAAAAATCTCGCTGAGCGAACGTTTCGGCCTGTGGGTCAGCTTCTACCCGTTCAGCCAGGACGAGTACCTGGCCATCGTGGCGCAATGGCTGCGCGGTTTCGACGTGAGCGAAGACGCGATTGCCGCGGCGCGCCAGGAGAGCCTGGTGTGGGCGCTGGAACGCGGCTCTCGCTCGGGGCGGGTGGCCTTTCAGTTTGCGAAGGACTACGCCGGAAGGCACCACGCTTGAACACCGACCGCACGCCGGGGAATGTAGCGGTCGGGGTTCTGATCGACGCTGCGGGCCGCTTCCTCGTCACCTCACGCCCCGAAGGCAAGGTCTACGCCGGCTATTGGGAATTCCCTGGCGGCAAGCTGGAAGCCGGCGAAACGGTGGAAGAAGCGCTGCGCCGCGAGTTGCACGAAGAGCTGGGCATCCGCATCGGCGCGGCCCTGCCCTGGAAGGTCGAGCTGATGGAGTACCCGCACGCGGTCGTGCGCCTGCACTTCTGCAAGGTCTTCGAGTGGAGCGGCGAGTTCGAAATGCGCGAGCGCCAGGCGATGGCCTGGCAGACGCTGCCGGTGGAAGTGACCCCGGTGCTGCCGGGCACGATTCCGGTGCTCAGATGGTTTGCCGCCGAGCGCGGTTTTGCCGGAGCAACGCACAGCGGGGCCTGAGCCCCCCGCTACACTGGAAGCCATGAACTGGCTCGATGAAGTGAAGTGGGATCCGCAGGGCCTGGTGCCGGTGATTGCGCAGGAAGTCGGCAGCAACGACGTGCTGATGTTCGCGTTCATGAACCGCGAGGCGTTGGCCAAGACGGCGGAGCTGGGCGAGGCGGTGTACTTCAGCCGCTCGCGCCAGCGCCTGTGGCACAAGGGCGAAGAGAGCGGCCACATCCAGAAGGTGCATGAATTGCGACTGGATTGTGACAAGGACGTGGTGTTGCTCAAGGTGGAACAACTCGGCCACACCCCCGGCATTGCCTGCCACACCGGGCGACACTCGTGTTTCTTCAGCCTTTTGCAGGGCGGCGAGTGGAAAACCACCGAGCCGGTCTTGAAAGACCCGGAAAGCATCTACAAATGAGCGACGACACTTTGGAGCGGCTGGCGCAGGTCATCGAATCGCGGCGCGGTGGTGACCCCGACAAGAGTTACGTCGCACGGCTGTTCTCGAAGGGCCATGACGCGATCCTGAAGAAGATCGGAGAAGAAGCGACCGAAGTCGTGATGGCCTGCAAGGACGGCGAACCTGCCAGGATCGTGGGCGAGGTTGCCGACCTGTGGTTCCATTCGATGCTCGCGCTCAGCGCATTCGGCCTGAGGCCCGCCGATGTGCTGAAGGAGCTGGAGCGCCGCGAAGGACTCTCAGGGCTTGAAGAATTTGCATCCCGCAAGATGCAGGATCGTGAGGCAGATGGAACATGAGCAACATGAATGAAGTGATCGACGTGGAAGATGGCCGCCAACGCAGCCTGAAGACGGTCGGCAATATCAGTTACCTGCTGCACACCATCGTTGCGGTGGGCGCAGTGCTGCCCGGCGTGCAAGCCAGCATCGTGCTGCTGATCGTGGCCTTCAT
Source organism: Methylibium sp. (assembly GCA_031382215.1). Classification (GTDB taxonomy): domain Bacteria; phylum Pseudomonadota; class Gammaproteobacteria; order Burkholderiales; family Burkholderiaceae_C; genus LGRD01. Next base: position 15,474 of record JANMYQ010000361.1, on the reverse strand, counting down.
CATCGACATGGTGAAGAAGGACGATGCCGCGGGCACCTGGCAGGAGTCGCACTTCAGCTGGCGCATTCGTTCGGTGCTGTGGGCCGGTGGGCTGTACGTGATCACGATTCCGCTCTGGATCCTGCTGGTGCTGCCGGGCTGGATTGCCTGGGCTGCGATCTCGATCTGGTTCCTGTACCGCGTGATCCGCGGCTGGATGAACTTGAACGCCGGCAAGGCGATGCCGCAATGAGAGACCGGTCATGAGTCACGACCCGACCTGCATCTTCTGCAAAATCGTCGCCGGCCAGATCCCGAGCCGCAAGGCCCACGAGGACGACGAACTGCTGGTCTTTCACGACATCGAGCCATGGGCGCCAGTGCACCTGCTGATCATCCCGAAGCAGCACGTGGCCACGATGTACGAATTGACCGACGAGCACGAGCCGCTGCTCGGCCGCATGCTTGCGCTGGCGCCCAAGCTGATGCTGCAGCAAGGCGTGACCAACGGCTTTCGCACCTTGATCAACACCGGTCCCGACGGCCGGCAAGAAGTGCAGCACGTGCACATGCACGTGATGGGCGGGCCGCGGCCCTGGGCCAAGGGTTGAGCAAAGCCCCTTCCGGCAGGCGGCCCCTAGAATTCCCTCATTCCTCTCTGGAGAAAAATCATGGGTTCATTCAGCGTTTGGCATTGGTTGATCGTTTTGCTGATCGTGGTGCTGGTGTTCGGTACCAAGAAGCTCAAGAACATCGGCTCCGATCTGGGCGGTGCGGTCAAGGGCTTCAAGGACGGAGTCAAGGACGGGGGGGCTTCTGCCGCGGCCGATCCGTCGTCGCCGGCAGCGCAGGTGAGCAATGCGCAGAAGGCGAGCGACGAGAACACGGTGGACGTGCAGGCGAAGACGAAGTCCTGAACCGTCGGCGATGATCGATTTCGGCTTCGACAAGATCGCGCTGATTGGCGCGGTGGCGCTGATCGTGATCGGGCCGGAGAAGCTGCCGCGCGTGGCGCGAACGGTGGGACACATGCTCGGCAAGGCGCAGCGTTACGTGGCCGACGTGAAGGCCGAGGTCAATCGCTCGATCGAGCTGGAAGAGCTCAAGAAGATGAAGACCGACATCGAAAGTGCGGCGCGCGACGTCGAGCAGACGGTGAGCAACGAGATTCACCAGACCAGCGCCGACTTCGACAAGACCTGGCAGGACGCCACTTCCGGCTTGCCCGACCACAGCGGCTCGTACGAGCCCGTGCAGCCACCGCCCCCAGAATACAAGCACCCGAAGAAGAAATGGCGCCTCAAGCGCGGTGCAACACCGCAGTGGTACAAGCAGCGCAACGGCATTCGCGCCAAGGCGCAGTCGGGCGCGGCGCGCGTGGCGCGCTTCCGCCCGCCGCGTCCCACGGCATGAGCCGTACATGAGCGACGACAAGAACCCCGACGAACTCGCGGGCACCGAACAACCCTTCGTCACCCACTTGGTCGAGTTGCGTGACCGGCTGGTGCGTGCGGCGATCGCGGTGGGGGTGTGCTTCGGCGTGCTGGCGTTCTGGCCGGGCCCGAGCATGCTCTACGACCTGCTCGCCGCGCCGCTGGTGGCGCAGTTGCCGGCCGGCACCACGCTGATTGCGACCAACGTGATCTCGCCGTTCCTGGTGCCGCTGAAGATCACCCTGTTGGCGGCCTTTCTGGTGGCCTTGCCGGTGGTGCTGTACCAGGTCTGGGCCTTCGTGGCGCCGGGCCTCTACACGCATGAGAAGAAGCTGGTGATGCCGCTGGTGATCTCCAGCACCTTGCTGTTCTTCATCGGCGTGGCGTTCTGCTATTTCTTCGTGTTCGGGCAGGTGTTCAAGTTCATCCAGAGCTTTGCGCCCAAGAGCATCACCGCCGCGCCCGACATCGAGGCCTACCTCAGCTTCGTGCTGACCATGTTCATTGCCTTCGGCGCCGCGTTCGAGGTGCCCATCGTCGTGATCGTGCTGGCGCGCATGGGGCTGGTCAGCATCGAGAAGCTGAAGGCATTCCGCAGCTACTTCATCGTGCTGTCGTTCATCATCGCCGCGGTCATCACGCCGCCCGACGTGGTCTCGCAGCTCGCGCTGGCGATCCCGATGTGCATCTTGTACGAGGTCGGCATCTGGGCCGCGCAGATCTTCATCAAGCACACCCAGGCGCCGGCCGAAGGGCCGACTCGAGATAAGTCTGAAGAGAAGCCGAGCGCGTAGCAGGCGCCCGACCGGGCGTTCAGCGCTCGGGCTGGACCTTCTGCTTCGGCCGCTGCGCCACTAGCACGTTCAGCGCCAGCGCCTGATCGCCGCGCTGCACGCTGATCACTGCGGTGGCCTGGGGCTTGAGCGCCGCCACGGCACCGAGCAACTGCACCGTGTTGGCCACCGGTGTGTCGGCGATCTTCACCACCACGTCGCCCGGGCGCAGCCCGGCGCTGCTGGCCGGCCCGCTGTTGAGCACGCCGGTGATCAGCACACCTTGCTTGATCGGCAGCTTCAGCGTCTCGGCGATCTCGGGCGTGAGGTCGCGCGGCTCCACGCCGATCCAGCCGCGCGTGACCATGCCGTCCTTGATCAGCCCTTCCATCACCTGGCGCGCGGTGCCCACCGGAATGGCGAAGCCGATGCCCAGGCTGCCGCCGCTGCGTGAGTAGATGGCGGTGTTGATGCCGAGCAGGTTGCCGTTGGCGTCGACCAGCGCGCCGCCGGAATTGCCGGGGTTGATGGCGGCATCGGTCTGGATGAAGTTCTCGAAGGTGTTGATGCCGAGCTGGTTGCGGCCGAGCGCGCTGATGATTCCGGACGTGACCGTCTGCCCCACGCCGAACGGGTTGCCGATGGCCAGCACCACGTCGCCGACCTGCATGCCGTCGTTGTCGCCGAAGGCGATGGTGGGCAGGCGGTCGAGCTCGATCTTGAGCACCGCCACGTCGGTGTCGGGGTCGGTGCCGATGACCTTGGCCTTGGCCTGGCGCCCGTCGGTCAGCATGACCTCGATGTCGTTGGCGTCGGCGATCACGTGATTGTTGGTGATCAGGTAACCGTCGGACGAGACGATGACGCCCGAGCCCAGGCCCATCTGCGGCTCTTGCGGCATCTGGCGCGAGCGATCGCCGAAGAAGAACTGGAACCACGGGTCGTTGGCGCCGGGGTGGCGGGCCGGCGCCTTGCTGGCGGTGATGCTCACCACCGCCGGCGTGGCGCGCCGGGCGGCGACGCTGTAGCTGGTCACCACCGAACCGCTGTTCAAGGCCACCGTCTGCACGGGCGGCGCCAGCACCACCGCCGCCGCGGGCGTGGCCGGTCCGGCGCCGCGCGCGAGCCACTCGGGCTTGAGCGTGGCCACCACGAACAGCACTGCCACGGCGACAGTGACCGCTTGGGAGAAAATGAGCCAGGTTCGGCGCATGGAGAGGGGGGTCAATGGCAACACGCGGCGATATCGAGGCCTACCTCAACACCCTGCTCGACGTCGGCCGGTTTCGCGATTATGGGCCGAACGGTCTGCAGGTCGAGGGCAAACCCGAGGTGCGCAGGATCGTCTCCGGCGTCACCGCCAGCCGCGCGCTGATCGAAGCCGCCATCGCCACGCGGGCCGACGCGGTGCTGGTGCACCACGGTCTGTTCTGGAAGGGCCACGACGGCCGCGTGACCGGCTGGCTCAAGCAGCGCCTGGAGCTGTTGCTGGCGCACCAGATCAACCTGTTCGCTTTCCACCTGCCGCTCGACGCGCACCCCGCATTCGGCAACAACACGCAGTTCGGCTTGCGCCTGCAATGGCGCGCCGACGCCCGCTTTGGCGAGCAGGACCTGGGTTTCATCGGCAGCGCCGTGCTGCCGACGACGGCGGCCGAACTGGGCGCCGCGCTGAAGCTGCAGCTCGGCCGCGAGCCCACGGTCGTGGCAGGCGACGGCCGGCCGTTGCGGCGCATCGCCTGGTGCACCGGCGGTGCGCAAGGCTACTTCGAGGCGGCGATCGCGGCCGGTGCCGACGCTTACGTGACGGGCGAGATCTCGGAACCGCAAGCGCACTACGCACGCGAAACCGGCGTGGCCTTCTTCGCCTGTGGCCACCATGCGAGCGAACGTTTCGGCGCGCCGGCGGTGGCTCAGCACGTGGCCGAGCGTTTCGGCCTCGAGCACCGCTTCATCGAGATCGACAACCCGGCATGATCACAGCTCCAAGCTCATTTGCACTGACCGCACTGACGATGGGTGATGCCTGCGGCATTGGCCCGGAGATCATCGCCAAGATGTTCCGCAGCGCCGAGTCGCGCGGCTGCGTGGTGGTTGGCGACGTGGGCGTGATGCGCCGTGCGGCGGCGCTGACCGGCGGGCTGCTGGCGGTGGCGCAGGTCGAATCGGTGGCCGATGCCGCGGCGCTGCCACCCCAGTGCATGCCGGTGCTGCAGGCCGATGGCGTGGCGGCCGATCTGCTGCAGGCGCCGCTGGGTCGGGTCGACGCCCGCGCCGGTGCGGCGGCTGCGGCGTGCATCCGCCATGCCGTGCGACTCGTCACCCGCGGCGCGGTGGCGGCGATCGTCACCGCGCCAATCCACAAGGAAGCGCTGGCCGCAGCCGGCGTGGGCTTTCCCGGCCACACCGAGATGCTGCAGGCCCTGGCCTCGCCCGACGGGAGCCCGGCGCCGGTGCGCATGATGCTGGCCAACGAGCAGTTGCGCACGGTGCTGGTGACGATCCACCTGTCGCTGCGCGACGCCATTGCCGCGGTCACTTTCGACGCGGTGCTCGAGACCATCCGCATCGCGCACGCGGCGGCAGCGCGCTGGGGCCGGCCGCGGCCGCGGATTGCGGTGGCCGGGCTCAACCCGCATGCCGGCGAAGGCGGCCTGTTCGGCGACGAGGAGATCCGCATCATCGGCCCGGCCGTTCAGGCCGCACGCGCGCAAGGCATCGACGCCAGTGGCCCGTTCGCGCCCGACACGGTGTTCATGCGCGCCCGCAACGCGCCCGAGCATGCGGGTGAGTTCGACATCGTGATCGCGATGACGCACGACCACGGGCTGATCCCGGTCAAGTACCTGGGCGTCGAACAGGGCGTCAACGTGACGCTGGGCCTGCCTTTCGTGCGCACCAGCCCCGACCATGGCACGGCATTCGACATCGCGGGCACCGGCCGCGCCGACCCGGCCAGCTTGCTGGCGGCGCTGCGCATGGCGCGCGGTTTGGTGAGTCCCTTGGCGCGACCCTCGGCGCCGGCCTGATCAAGCCTTGGGCGGCGCAGCCGGCCTGGCCGCCAGCCTGGTCGCGGGCGCCTTCATGTCGGCCAGCTGCTTGCGCGCGCGCTGCGTGGCGCGCTCCATCAGGTAAGCGTTCTCGAAGGCGCGCAGCCGGCCGGTCTCGCACATTCGCGTGAGCATGCGCGAGGTCATCGAAATCGTCTCCTGGTACTTCTTGCCGCGGCTGAAGACGAAGAAGCTGCGGCCCGGGCTCATGTAGGTCAGGCGCACCTTCTGCCACTGCTCCTTCAGATTCATCTGGTAGGCAAAGCCGAGCTGGATGTGGTCCATCAGCTTGGCGCCCCGGGTGGGCTCGTTGGGTTCGGTGCTGGCCAGGTCGAGGTTGATGTCCACACCCAGGTGCTGTGCCACCGCTTCGTTGGCTTCCGGGTCGCTGTCCAGGCCGAGCTCGATGTCGACGTGGCCGGACCAGTCGACCGCGGCCTCTTCGACCAGGCCCACGGCCTGGGCCTCGTCTGCGGTGAAGCGGCGCTCGATCTCGACGCTGGGTTGGACCTCGGGCACCGGGTCGGTCGGCGAGAGCGATTCCGTGCCCGGCACCGGCATGCTGAACACGCCGTCGAGCTGTTTGACCATCAGGTTGTGGTCCAGCTCGGACAGCGGTGCGCCCTTCAAAGACTCGGCGTGCGCCGGCAGCAGTTTGCTGAAGAACTCCTTCTGCGCCGCTTCCGACCAGCCGAGCAGTTTCATGCCCTCGTACAGGTCTTTCATCAGCGGCGGCAACTGCATCAGGAACTTCTTGCGCAACGCCGGCGACCCTTTGGGCTGCACGCTCATCACCAGGTCGCGGCCGACCCGGCGGTAGCGCTGGGCCCGGTCCGAGTCGGCGCCGTCGCGGCTCACGGCCAGCACCATCGCCTGGCTCCAGACCTGCGACAGGAAGTCGCGCAGGTACTTGGGCAAAGGCAGCGGCTCCAACGCGGTCTGCAACTGCAGCATGTAGCGCTGCTGGATGCGCAGCTCGGACTCCTTGCTCTCCAGGGTGACCGCCGCACCGGTCTGCTCCACGGTGGCCTTCGTCTGGCGCGCGATGAAGGCCTCCAGCTCGGACAGCTTGGCCGCGTAGAGCTCGATCTGGTCGAAGTCGCCGTCGACGATCTCCTGCACCAGTTCGCGCACCCGGGTGATGAATTCCTTGCCCGGGCCGTCGTCGAAGTCTTCGAACGCGCAGGCCAGCGAGGCCATGCGGTTCACGAAGCGGCGCACCGGGTGGCGGCGCGACGAGAAGAAGCTGGTGTCGTTCAACGCCACGCGCAGCACCGGCAACTGCAGTCGCGCGATCTGGCGCGCCATCTGCGGCGGCACGCGCGAGTCGGACAAGATCTGGTCGAACAGGCTGCCGACCACGTCGATCACCATGTGGTCGAGCCGGCCGGTGGAGGCCTGGCGCAACTCCTCGCGGTGGGCACGGATCAGGTTCACCGCCATCAGCCCCGGCAGGTTCCCGGCTTGCGCTGCGCCGTACCCCGTGCCGTAGCCAGTCCCTCCGCCATAGCCCGTGCCGGCGCCGTAACCGGAGCCGCCGCCGGGGCGGCCGGGTTCGGGAGCCAGCCCGGCCGAGGCGTCCAGGTCGGTGTTCAGCGCGCCTTGGTGCGAGCGACGGAACAGGTCGTCCAGCTCGCCGGGCCGGCTGGCCAGCGCCGTCAGGCGGCGTAGCAAGGTCATCAACTGGGCGTCGGCCAGCGCGGCAGCCGAAGGCGGATGGCGCGAATCCATGCCGCCGCGGCCGCTCAGCGAGTCGGGCCGGGTGGGTGCCGAGCCGGTGTACGGGCCGTGGCCATGGCCGCGCGAGTTGGCGCCGGGGGCGCCCAGGCCGGTGGCGAAGTCGGACGCCGCGCCGCCGAGCGGCGGGTTGAACTCGGAGGCCTGGTTGCCGGTGGAATGCCACTCCCTCCCGGCCGTGCTGTAGCCAGACTGGCCGCCGCTCAACTGGTTGCCCGGTCCTTCGACCGAGCGCACCGTCATGCCGATCGGCTGCACCCCGCGCGCTATCAGGTCGCGCACGATTTCGGCGTAACACACCGGCATCGCGCGCGCCATGGCCCAACCCATGTCGCGGGTCAGCAGCTTGCGCAGGTCGAGCTGGTCGGTCACTGCCTCGATCGCGCTGTAGAGCGCGGCGCCAACGATCTCGGCGCGCAACGGGTTGCGGCTGTCGTCGCTGCGGGCCCCCCGCAGCAGGGCGAGGATGTAGGTGTTGAGCTCGCGCAGTTCGGACTCGCACTCGTGCGTGATGAGCTGCGCGATCCGGTCGGACACCATGCGCTCTTCGACCTCGTGGTCGCCGACCAGGCTGAGCGACTGCCAATCGGTCGCGGCCTGGTGGCGCCGCGTGGTGCCGCGCGTGGCCAGGTCTTCGTGCACCTTCTCGTGCAGCGCGTCGCGGAACGCGGCGTGAAAAACGGCGATGTTGCGCAGCAGGTCGACCCGCGCCAGCAGCATCAGGTCGCGTTCGATGATGCGGGTGCTCGACTCGGCCATCGTGCAGAGCATGTCGGACACGCGGTCGGCGACGGCGGCGGCGGTCGTCTGAATCTGACTCATCGCCGCATCGAGCGCGGCCAGTAGACGTGGTTCGGTCGGGGTCATCTCACACAGCAGGCCGCAGCCCCGGGGGGGCCGCCCCGGATCAGGTGCCAAGTATGGACCGAATTGTGCAGAGACCCGACCGCGGGCCAGGGCTTACTTCTTCAGGGCGTCGCGGATTTCACGCAGCAGCACCACATCCTCGGGCGGGGGGGCGGGCGGGGCGGCCGGGGCGGCCGGGGCGTCCCTCTTCAGGCGATTGATCTGCTTGACCATCATGAAGATGATGATCGCCAGGATGATGAAGTTGATCGCCACGGTGATGAAGTTGCCATAGGCGAACAGGGGCACGCCCGCCTTGGACAGCGCCTCGTAGGTCATCGGGCCTTTGAAGTCGGCCGGTGGGTTCGACAGCAGCACGAAGAAGTTGGAGAAATCCAGCCCGCCGAAAATCTTGCCGACGATCGGCATGATCAGATCCTTGACGATCGAATCGACGATTTTGCCGAAGGCCGCACCGATGATGACGCCGACCGCGAGGTCGACGACATTGCCCTTCATCGCGAATTCTTTGAACTCGGTTGCAAATCCCATGTTCCCGCTCCTCTTTTTGGACTGTTGAATGACAGGGTGTGCTCGTCGTGACGGCGAGCGCCGCGCAGTATTGCCGAAGATGGCGCCGGGTTCGCACCGGCCAGGGTGCCCCACGGCGTCCGCTAGAATCCCGGGTTGACCCCGATTTGACGCCAAGTTCCGAGGAAACACATGAGTGACAGCCCAGTCGACAACGCCAAACGCACCTGGATGATTGCCTCGGGTTGTGCCGGGGCGGTGGGTGCCGGATTTGCTGCCGTTCCGTTCGTGAGCAGCTTCATGCCGTCCGAGCGGGCCCGTGCGGCAGGCGCCTCGGTGGAGGTCGACATCAGCGGCCTGCAACCGGGCGAGAAGCTCACGGTCGAGTGGCGCGGCAAGCCGGTGTGGATCATCAAGCGCACGCCCGAGCAGGTGGCCGGCCTGCCCAAGATGGATGCGCAGCTGGCCGACCCGGGCTCCAAGCGCAACCCGGCCGAGCTGACGCCCGAGTACGCGCGCAACGAGCACCGCTCGATCAAGCCCGAGATCATGGTCGCGGTGGGCATCTGCACCCACCTGGGCTGCTCGCCGTCGGACAAGTTCACGCCCGGCCCGCAGCCTTCGCTGCCCGACGACTGGGCCGGCGGCTTCCTGTGCGCCTGCCACGGCTCGACCTTCGACCTGGCTGGCCGCGTCTACAAGAACAAGCCCGCGCCCGACAACCTCGAGGTGCCGCCGCATATGTACGTCTCCGACACGGTCTTGCTGATCGGCTCGGACAAGAAGGCTTGATCTAGCGCAGACTGCAACGGCAAACCGACGAGAAAAAAACATGGCAACAATGAAGGAAGCCCCGGCTGGCGCACCTGTCGCGCAGAAGCTGATGACCTGGGTGGACAACCGCTTCCCGGCCACCAAGCTCTTCAACGAGCACATGGCTGAGTACTACGCGCCGAAGAACTTCAACTTCTGGTACATCTTCGGCTCGCTTTCGCTGCTGGTGCTGGTGCTGCAGATCGTCACTGGCATCTTCCTGACCATGCACTACAAGCCCGACGCGGCACTCGCGTTCGGCTCGGTCGAATACATCATGCGCGACGTGCCCTGGGGCTGGCTGGTGCGCTACATGCACTCCACCGGCGCGAGCGCGTTCTTCATCGTCGTCTACCTGCACATGTTCCGCGGGCTGATCTACGGCAGCTACCGCAAGCCGCGCGAGCTGGTGTGGATTTTCGGCTGCGCAATTTTCCTGTGCCTGATGGCTGAGGCCTTCATGGGCTACCTGCTGCCCTGGGGCCAGATGAGCTACTGGGGCGCGCAGGTGATCGTGAACCTGTTCGCCGCCGTGCCGCTGATCGGGCCCGACCTGGCGCTGCTGATCCGTGGCGACTTCGTCGTCGGTGACGCGACCCTGAACCGCTTCTTCGCGTTCCACGTGATCGCCGTGCCGTTGGTGCTGCTGGGTCTGGTGGCGGCGCACATCATTGCGCTGCACGAGGTGGGCTCGAACAACCCGGACGGCGTGGAGATCAAGGCCAAGACCGACAGCAAGGGCGTTCCGCTCGACGGCATTGCCTTCCACCCGTACTACACGGTGCACGACATCTTCGCCGTCGCCGTCTTCCTGTTCATCTTCAGCGCGGTGATCTTCTTTGCGCCCGAGTTCGGCGGTTACTTCCTCGAGTACAACAACTTCATCCCGGCCGACCCGCTGAAGACGCCGCTGCACATTGCCCCGGTGTGGTACTTCACGCCGTACTACTCGATGCTGCGCGCCATCACCAGCCAGATGATGTACGCACTGATCGCCTGCGTGCTGGCCGGCGCGGTGCTGGGCGTGCTCAAGGCCAAGATCGCCGGACTCTTCAAGATCGTCATCGTCGGCGCCGCGGTGGTGCTGGTGGCGGCCATGCTGGCCATCGACGCCAAGTTCTGGGGCGTGGTGGTGATGGGCGGCGCCGTGATCATCCTGTTCTTCCTGCCCTGGCTCGACAACAGCCCGGTCAAGTCGATCCGCTACCGGCCCGACTGGCACAAGTACCTGTACGGAATCTTCGTGATCAACTTTCTGATCCTGGGTTACCTGGGCGTGCAGCCGCCATCGCCGACCGGCGAACGGGTGTCGCAAGTGGGCACGCTGTTCTATTTCGGCTTCTTTCTGCTGATGCCCTGGTGGAGCCGCCTGGGCACGCCCAAACCGGTTCCGGACCGTGTGGTTTTCGCCGCCCACTGACGCGAGCACGGGAAGCACCGACATGAAAAAACTGATCCTTTCCCTCCTGGTTTCGTTCGGCTTTGTCGCCGGCGCCTCGGCGGCTGGCGGCGGCGTGGCCTGGGACAAGTTCCCCACCGAGAAGGTGACCGACGTGGCCGCGCTGCAAAACGGCGCGCAGATCTTCGTCAACTACTGCCTCAACTGTCACGCCGCCTCGTACATGCGCTACAACCGGCTGCGCGACATCGGCGTAACCGAAGACCAGATCAAGAAGAACCTGATGTTCGCGACCGAGAAGGTCGGCGACACGATGAAGGTCTCGCTCGACCCCAAGCAGGCCAAGGACTGGTTCGGCGGCGTGCCGCCCGACCTGACCGTGATCGCCCGCTCGCGCGCCGATTTCGGCAAGGGCAGCGGAGCGGACTACCTGTACACCTACCTGCGCACCTACTACCGCGACCCGAGCAAGCCCACCGGCTGGAACAACCTTGCGTTCCCGAACGTCGGCATGCCGCACGTGTTGTGGGAATTGCAGGGCCAGCGCAGCGCGAAGTTCGTCGACGAGAAAGACCCGCACGACCCGAAGGCCGTGGTGCACCGCTTCGCCGGTTTCGAGACCTTGTCGCCCGGCAAGCTCAGCGCGCTGCAATACGACGAATCGGTGGCCGACCTGGTGGCCTTCCTGCAGTGGATGGGCGAACCGTCACAAGCCAAGCGGGCCCAGATCGGCGTCTGGGTGCTGATGTTCCTCGCCGTGTTCACGCTGCTGGCCTGGCGTCTCAACGCCGCATTCTGGAAAGACGTGAAGTAGGCCTCCCCTGGCCTGCGGCCCCACAAGGGCGGCGGGTACCGCGCGCAGTGGACAGACCCCACGGGTCACCCACTGCGTTTGTGTTTGTCGATAGCGAAATTACCACCCCAAGGAGCCGTCACCATGATGGTGCTTTACTCCGGAACGACCTGCCCCTACTCGCACCGTTGCCGCTTCGTCCTGTTCGAGAAGGGCATGGACTTCGAGATCCGCGACGTCGACCTGTTCGCCAAGCCCGAAGACATCGCGCTGATGAACCCGTACAACGAGGTGCCCATCCTGGTCGAGCGCGACCTGATCCTGTACGAGTCGCACATCATCAACGAGTACATCGACGAACGCTTCCCGCACCCGCAGCTGATGCCCGGCGACCCGGTGGCACGTGCGCGCGTGCGCCTGTTCCTGCTCAACTTCGAGAAAGAACTGTTCGCTCACGTCAACATCCTCGAGTCGCGCGGCGTCAAGCCGACCGACAAGCAGATGGAAAAGGCGCGCGCGCAAATTCGCGACCGGCTGACCCAGCTCGCGCCGATCTTCCTGAAGAACAAGTACATGCTGGGCGACGACTTCTCGATGCTCGACGTGGCCATCGCGCCGCTGCTGTGGCGGCTCGACTACTACGGCATCGACATGTCCAAGAACGCCGTGCCGCTGCTCAAGTACGCCGAGCGCATCTTTTCGCGCCCGGCCTACATCGAGGCGCTGACGCCCTCTGAGAAGGTGATGCGCAAGTAGGCGGTGACCGGGCCATGAGTTCACCGCCCATCGCGCCGGCCGGTTCTGGCACGTCCACGCGGCCGTACCTGATCCGCGCGCTGCACGACTGGTGCAGCGACAACGGCTTTACGCCGTACATCGCTGTTTACGTCGATGCCCACGTGCAGGTGCCTAACGAATACGTGAAGAACAACGAGATCGTGCTCAACGTCGGGTTCGAGGCCACCACCGCGTTGAAGCTCGGTAACGAGGCGATCGAGTTCAAGGCCCGTTTTGGCGGCAAGTCGCGCGAGATCATGGTCCCTGTCGACCATGTGATCGCGATCTACGCGCGCGAAAACGGCCAGGGTATGGCGTTCCCGTCTCCTGCCAATGCGCCGGCAGGTCAAACGCACGAAGGCGCCGAGGCACCGGCTCCGCCGGCCCGTGGCGGGCCCAGGCTGGCGTTTGCCGAACCTGCCGAACCCGCGCAAGACCCTTCGGCTCGCGCGGACTCGGGTCCAGACCCGGACCCGCCCGAGCCCCCGGCGCCCGAGCCGCCTGCGGGAAAGCGCGCCGCGCTGAAGCGCATCAAGTAGCATTCCGCCGTGCCGGCTTAGCTCAGCTGGTAGAGCACCCGCCTTGTAAGCGGAAGGTCGTCCGTTCGATTCGGACAGCCGGCACCATATTCGCCTGCCCCACCGCCAACGTCGCGTTGGCACGATTGGTTGCACTACCTGGGTTGAACCTTGACCCGGATTGCGCTAACCTGCCAACCCCGCGCCCGCAAGGCGTCTTCGAGGCGCGGTTGAAGTTGGCGCAGCTTGGCGGCCACCGATGCGTTGGCAGCGAGCAGTGACCAGCCCAGTTCATCCACGGGCCCCGGCAGCACATGGGGCGCCAGGGCTGCGGGCAACAGAGGGTGGATGACGTCGAAGCGGGCAGCCGAGTCCCGCATCAATTGCTGCAATCTGGCCAGCGGGGCACTCCGGTGCAGCGCTTCTCCGATCGGAAGCGCATTCGGGGTCACCGGAGGCGCCGGAGGCGGTCTTGAATTCACCCGCAGGAGTTTAGCGATGCAGATCATGATCACCAACGGCAGGCTGGCCCGCACTCGGGTGATGCAACTCAGCCGGCTGCAACTGGTGCTCGCCTTCGCCACCCTGCTGGTCGTGCTGACCTTGCTGTCGGGCACGGTGTACCACTTCGTGTTCCTGAAGGCCGCGCGCGAGGGCTGGCCGGTGGTGAGCCAGATCGTGCGCCTGGTGGTGCGCGACGAATTTGCGCAACGCGACCGCTTCATGCGCGAAAACCTCGACGCGATGGCGCAGAAGGTCGGCGAAATGCAGGCCAAGCTGGTCAAGCTCGAAGCCGTGGGCGAGCGCGTGGCCGGGGCCATCGGCGTCAAGCCCGAGGAACTGCGCCAGATGCTCAAGCCCGTTGGCGCCACCGCCGCCCCGGGCGGGCAGGGCGGCCCGTTCGTGCCGGCCCAATCGGCCTCGCTCGACCAGCTCAAGAGCATTGTTGGCGCGCTCGACCTCGAGGCCGACCAGCGAACCGACCTGTTCACCTTGTTCGAGGCGCGCCTGTTCGAAAGCCGCATGCAGAACCTGATGATCCCGAACAGCAAGCCGGTCGATGTCTCGGTGGGTTCCGGCTTCGGCTTTCGCACCGACCCGTTCACCGGCCAGGCGGCGCTGCACACCGGGCTCGACTTTCCTGCTGATGTGGGTACGCCGGTGATGGCGGCGGCCGGTGGCGTAGTGCTGCTCAGCGAATACCACACGCAGTATGGCAACGTGGTCGAACTCGACCACGGCAAGGGTCTGGTCACACGCTACGCGCACAACTCCAAGGTAATGGTCAAGACGGGCGACATCGTCAAACGGTCGCAGGTGATTGCCGAAGTGGGCACCACCGGGCGTTCGACTGGCCCCCACCTGCACTTCGAGGTTCGCCTCGAAGGCGTGGCGCAGGATCCGGCCAAGTTCCTGGCCTCCGGCGAATCGGCGCTGGCTGATTCAGCGGCTGTTCGAGCCCCCCGCGCACGGCGCTGACTGCGGCACGGCGCGGAGCCCTTGCTGCGCACCTCGGGGGCCGACCCCAGTGGTAAAGTCACAGGCTTTCACTTTTGCGCCGATTCGAGGCTTGCTTTTGCTGCGCTCGCCCGCAAGTCGATAGCCGGGTGGTCACGTTCGGCCGCCACTTTCGGTAGTCACTTTCGGTAGTCACATTCGGCTAATGCGCCGCGCGCGCCGCCGCCCACGGGTGAACGACACCCGCCGATTCTTCCAACCCAGACGCTGACCGCATGTTGCCCAAGATCCTGACCTCGATATTCGGTAGCCGCAACGAACGTCTGCTCAAGCAATACCGGCGGGTCGTCACTGACATCAATGCGCTCGAGCCGCAGTTCGAAGCGCTGAGCGACGAAGCGCTGAAGGCCAAGACCACTGAATTCCGTGAGCGCTTTGCCAAGGGCGAAACACTCGATGCGCTGTTGCCGGAAGCGTTTGCAGTGGTGCGCGAAGGCAGCAAGCGCAGCTTGAAGATGCGCCACTTCGACGTGCAGCTCAAAGGCGGCATGGCGCTGCACAACGGCAAGATCGGCGAAATGCGCACCGGCGAAGGCAAGACCTTGATGGCCACCTTGCCGGTCTACCTGAATGCCATCACCGGCCAGGGTGTGCACGTGGTGACGGTCAACGACTACCTGGCCCGGCGCGACGCCGAATGGATGGGACGCCTGTACACCTTCCTCGGCCTGACGGTTGGTGTGAACCTGCCGCAGATGTCGCGCGAGGAGAAACAGACCGCTTACGCCGCCGACGTGACCTACGGCACGAACAACGAGTTCGGCTTCGACTACCTGCGCGACAACATGGTCCAGGACACCGCCGACCGTGTCGCGCGCGGCCTGAATTACGCGATCGTCGACGAGGTCGACTCGATCCTGATCGACGAAGCGCGCACGCCGCTGATCATCAGCGGCCAGGCCGAAGACCACACCGAGATGTACGTGCGCATCAACGCCGTCGTGCCGAACCTGAAGAAGCAGGTCGGCGAGCTCGACCTGCGCACCGGCGAGGGCGTGATCGACCCGGGCGACTTCACCGTCGACGAGAAGAGCCACCAGGTCTTCCTGACCGAAGACGGCCACGAAAACGCCGAGCGCCTTCTGGGCGAAGCCGGCCTGCTGGCCGAAGGCGCGAGCCTGTACGACCCGGCCAACATCACGCTGATGCACCACGTGTACGCCGCATTGCGCGCCAAGCACCTGTACAACCGCGACCAGCATTACGTGGTGCAGAACGGCGAGGTCACGATCGTCGACGAGTTCACCGGCCGGCTGATGACGGGCCGGCGCTGGTCCGACGGCCTGCACCAGGCCGTCGAGGCCAAG
>JANMYQ010000354.1:0-14091 GCA_031382215.1 Methylibium sp. | reverse complement strand
GGCCAATGAGCAGTCGGGCACCCAACTGCAGGAAGAGTTGGCCCGGCTGACCGACGTGTCGGCCCTGGCCGGCCTGCAAACTGCGCTGGCACTGAAGCTGGAGCGCGAAGCCGCGCTCGGTGCCAAGCGCAGCGAGTACGACGACCTGACCCTGCGCCTGCGCCGCTCCGACGAGCAGCGCCTGGCGCACGAACAAAGCTTGCAGCCGCTGCGCGACCGCATCACCAAACTGCAGCTCGAAGAGCAGGCCGCGCAGCTCGGCGGCGCGCAGTACCTGGAGCAACTGGTGGCCGCACAGGCCGACATGGCCGCGCTGGGCCAGAGCATCGAAGACGGCAAGGTGCGGCTTGCTGGCCTGCAGAGCGAGATCGACCGCATCACCCGCGAGATCAATGCGCTCGGTGCCGTCAACCTGGCTGCGCTGGACGAACTGAGTGCGGCGCGCGAGCGCAAGACCTTCCTCGACGCGCAGAACGCCGACCTGGTGGAAGCGATGAACACGCTCGAAGACGCGATCCACAAGATCGACCTGGAAACGCGCGACCTGCTGGGCAGCACGTTCAACCAGGTCAATGAACACTTCGGCCGCATGTTCCCCACCTTGTTCGGCGGCGGCGTGGCCCGGCTGGTGATGACGGGCGACGAGATCCTGGACGCCGGTGTGCAGGTGATGGCGCAACCGCCCGGCAAGAAGAACAGCACCATCCACCTGATGTCGGGCGGCGAAAAGGCGCTGACGGCGATAGCGCTGGTGTTCGCGATCTTCCAGCTCAACCCCGCGCCGTTCTGCCTGCTCGACGAAGTGGACGCGCCGCTGGACGACGCCAACACCGAGCGCTACTCCAAGCTCGTGACCGAGATGTCGCGCGGCACCCAGTTCCTGTTCATCAGCCACAACAAGATCGCGATGGAAATGGCCGAACAGCTGATCGGCGTGACCATGCAGGAGCAGGGTGTGTCGCGCATCGTCGCGGTGGACATGCAGGCCGCGGTGAGCCTGGCCGAACCCGCTTGATGAAGCCAGCATGGACAGCCTGACGGTCGCACTGGCAGCGTTGGGCGGCGTGGTGCTGGCCGGCATCGTGGCGCATGGTGCGTGGACGGCGCGCAAGGCCGACCCGAAGCGTGGGCTGCCGGCCGGACGGCCGATGGACTTCCGCGAGCCGGTGCTGGGTGATGGGGCCAGAGATGCGGCCAGCGAATCGTCCGAGGCCGCCGACTCGGCCTCCTTCCCGCTCGAACGCAAGCTGCCCAGGCGCACGCCCGCGCGCATCGACGCGTTGATCGATGCGATCGTGGTGCTGAACCTGGATGCCCCCGTCAGCGGTGAAATGCTGCTGGCGCACCTGCCGCCCACGCGGCGCGCCGGCAGCAAGCCGTTCCTGATCGAAGGCCTGAACGCCGACACCGGCGAATGGGAGCCGCCGCAGCCCGGCCGCCACTACGGCGAGGTGCAGGCCGGCGTGCAACTGGCCAACCGCGGTGGCGCGCTGAACGAGATCGAATACTCCGAGTTCGTGCAGGCGATCCAGCCGTTCTGCGAGGCCATCGGCGCGATGGCCGACTTTCCCGACATGCTCGAAGTGGTGGCGCGCGCGCGCGAGCTCGACACCTTTGCCAGCCAGCACGACGCACAACTCGCCGTGCACCTGCACGCCCGCTCGTCGCCGTGGAGCGTGGCCTACATCCAGCAGCACGCCGGCCGGCACGGCTTCGTGCCCGGCATGGTGCCGGGCCGGCTGGTGCTGCCGTCGGCCGAAGAAGGCGCGCCGCCGGTGCTGACGCTCGGCTTCGACAGCCTGAAGGCGCTCGACGAACACCCGCAGCAGGCCACCGTCAGCGACGTGACCCTGAGCTTCGACGTGCCGCAGACCGACCCGAAGGCCGACCCGTTCATCTCGTGGCAGGCCAGCGCGACGGCGCTGTCACTCGGCATGGACGCCGCCATCGTCGACGACAACGGCCAGCCGCTCAGCCCGCAAGGCTTCGGCGTGATCGGCGCCGAGTTGACGCAGCTCTACGCCGCGCTCGAAGCGCGCGACCTCGCCGCAGGCTCGATGGCCACACGGCGGTTGTTCAGCTGACCGACCCGGCGGCAGGAGTCACCCCATGAATTCGATGACCTACAAGGGTTACACGGCTCGCGTTGAACTCGACGAGCGCGACGCCATCTTCGTGGGCCGGGTGCTCGGGTTGCGCTCGGTGATCAGCTTCCACGGCGAAACCGTGGCTGAACTGCGCCGCGAGTTCGAGCTGGCCATCGAAGACTTTCTGCGCGATTGCAAGGAGCAGGGCGTTAGCCCCGAGAAGCCAAGTTCGGGAAAGGTGATGCTGCGCGTACCCCCCGAGGTGCACGGCGCTGCGTTGGTGGCTGCGCAAGCAGCCGGCAAGAGCCTGAACCAGTGGGCCACCGAGGTGCTCAAGGAGGCGGCGCATGGCTGACGCCTGCGCCGGGCGATCCGCTGGAGGCGGGAGGGGCGCTTCGTGACCGACACGGCCAATGGCGCCGCCGCCGCCGCTCGTGCTGCCGCACGAGCCGCCGAACTGCGCGAGCAACTGCGCCACCACGCCCACCGCTACTATGTGCTCGACGAGCCGCAGATTCCCGACGCCGAGTACGACCGGCTGTTCCAGGAACTGCAGGCGATCGAGGCGGCGCACCCCGAGCTGCTGACGGCCGATTCGCCGACGCAGCGGGTGATCGGCGCGGTGCTCGATGGCTTGGCACCGGTGCGGCATGCGGTGCAAATGTTGTCGATCCACACCGAGACCGACACCACGCCGGCCGGCGCTGAAAAGTTCGACGCGCGCGTGCGCAAGGCGCTCGGCCTGGCCGACGACGCGCCGCCGCTGGCCTACAACGCCGAGCTCAAGTTCGACGGCCTGGCGATCAACCTGCGCTACGAGCGGGGCGAACTGGTCCAGGCCGCCACGCGCGGCGACGGCGAGACCGGCGAGGACGTGACGCACACCGTGCGCATGATCCCGACCGTGCCGAAGCGGCTGCGCGGCGCGACTGCGGTGCAGGCCGCCGTCATCGAGGTGCGCGGCGAGGTGTTCATGAGGCGCGACGACTTCGAGGCGCTGAACGAGCGCCAGCGCAAGCTGATAGAGGCTGGCGCGAAGAACGAAAAAACCTTCGTGAACCCGCGCAATGCCGCGGCCGGCGTGGTGCGGCAGCTCGATGCCGGCAAGGCCGCGAAGCGGCCGCTCAGCTTCTTCGCGTATGCGCTCGGCGAGGTGGTCGGCTGGGAGGTGCCCGCCACGCAGCACGGCCTCGGCGTGGCGTTCAGCAAGATGGGGCTGCCGGTCAACGGCGACAGCGCGGTGGTGCAGGGCGCCGAGGGCCTGGTGAGCTTTCACCAGGCGATCGCCGCACGCCGGGACGCGCTGCCCTTCGACATAGACGGCGTGGTCTACAAGCTCGACGATCGGGCGCAGCAGGAGCAGCTCGGCTTCAAGAGCCGCGAACCGCGCTGGGCCGTGGCGCACAAGTACCCGGCGCAAGAGCAGATGACCGTGGTGCGCGACATCGACGTGCAGGTGGGCCGCACCGGCAAGCTCACGCCTGTCGCCAAGCTCGAGCCGGTGTTCGTCGGCGGCACGACCGTGAGCAACGCCACGCTGCACAACGAAGACGAAACCCGCCGCAAGGACGTGCGCGTGGGCGACACCGTGGTGGTGCGGCGCGCTGGCGACGTGATCCCCGAGGTGGTGAGCGTGGTGCTGGAGCGCCGCCCCGCCAACGTGGGCGAGCCCTTCGACCTCTACAAGCGCCTGGCCGGCAAGTGCCCCATCTGCGGCAGCGACATCGCCCGAGGCGAAGACGAAGTGGACTGGCGCTGCTCCGGCGGCCTGTTCTGCCCCGCGCAGCGCAAGCAGGCGATATTGCACTTTGCGCAGCGCCGCGCGCTCGACATCGAAGGCCTGGGCGACAAGCTGGTGGAGCAACTGGTGGACGCCGGTCTGATCCGCACGCTGCCCGAGTTGTACACGCTGGGCATCGCCAAACTCACCGCGCTGGAGCGCATGGGCGAGAAGAGCGCGCAGAACCTGGTGGCCGGGCTGGAAAAGAGCAAGCGCACCACGCTCGCGCGATTCCTCTACGGCCTGGGTATCCGCCACGTGGGCGAAACCACCGCAAAGGACCTGGCCAAACACTTCGGCTCACTGGACAGGCTGTTGAGCGCGACCGAAGAGCAACTGCTGCAGGTCAACGACGTCGGCCCCGTCGTCGCGCAGAGCCTGCACACCTTCTTGCAACAGCCGCACAACCGCGAGGTGATCGAACAACTGCGTGCCGCCGGCATCACCTGGCAAGAAGGCGAGGGCACCGCCAGCAACGCCCCCCAACCTCTCGCCGGCAAAACCTTCGTGCTCACCGGCACCCTGCCCAACCTGGGCCGCGACGACGCCAAGGAACTGATCGAAGCCGCCGGTGGCAAGGTCAGCGGCTCCGTCAGCAAGAAGACGCACTACCTGGTGGCGGGGGAAGAGGCGGGGAGCAAGCTGGACAAGGCGCGGGAGTTGGGGGTGGTGGTGATTGATGAGGTGGGGTTGCGGGAGTTGCTTGGGCCGGCGAAAGGCTGACTTTTGTCACGGTGTCCCACAGGTTTGTGGATGGACGTGAGGTCGGGCGTTGGTCATGCTCCGAATCCACAAGTTTGATGACGATTTGAGCAATAGACCGAAGTCTGGGCCTCCTACTTCAATCGTCACAAGCACACCCACCTCGGAGCACCATCGTGATATCTCTCGAACAGTTTGAGATTCAGTTGCTCGAAGAAGTCGTCGCTGGCAAGCCCTCAACCACGCATCTCGGCCACCGTTTCGCCGAAAAGATTCTCCGTGATTGGCACGAGATCGACGCGGCCACCGCTGAAGTAATCCTATGCGATGGCGCGGGAGATGGTGGCATCGACGCCGCCGTATTCGTCTCCGAGGACGTGACTGAAGGCACCGAAGGCGACACGTGGATACTCATTCAGAGTAAATACGGAACAGCATTCAGTGGTGCAGACACCATTAGCTCTGAGGCCCAGAAGCTATTTGCGACGCTAGAAGGGAAGCGCGAAAAGCTGTCTTCGCTTTCGACAGAACTCGTAACACGGCTCCGCAATTTCTTGTCCAATCGCGGATCTAAAGATCGCTTGGAGTACGTCCTGGCGACGACGAAGCGGCTGACGGCAGAGGAGGAAGAATACCTTGCGAACATCAAGACACTAGGTCGCGCCAAGTTTGGCGATTGCTTTGATGTTGACTCGGTATCGGTGGAGACGATTTACAACAAGGTCGCCGAGGAAGACGCCTTTGGTGCCAACAAGCATCAAGTCAGGCTTAAAACTATCGTCGCTAGCTCTGGAAATATCCTGCTTGTTGGAGCGACTCGCTTAACTGATATGTTTCAGTTTATGAAGGACTACAAAACTGCATCTGGTGATCTTGACCTTCTGTACGAGAAGAACGTCCGCAAGTTCTTGGGGAACAAGCGGAAAGTAAACAAGGGGATAGAAGCCACTATCGACGGCCACCCGGAGCGCTTTGGACTCTACAACAACGGCATTACGATTGTTGCAGAAGAAGTTTCAAAGCTTAGTACTGACGAGGTGCTGCTGACGAATCCATTTATCGTTAACGGCTGCCAGACGACCCGCTCCATTTGGTCTGTGCTCCAGCGTAGGCTAAATTCAGGGGGTACCGCTCCCTCAGAGAAGCAGAAGGAGTGGGAAGCAAGGCTCAATACCGCTGTCGTAATAACCAAGATTGTTGTTGTTGGGTCCGAAGGAGAGGAGCTCCTCACGGAAACTACCAGATATACGAACTCACAGAATGCTGTGGGCGAGAAGGACTTCATCGCGTTGGAGAAGGACTTCCGTACTTGGGCTCCACAGTTCAACTCAAGATTCGGCGTCTTCTTGGAGATACAGCGTGGCGCTTGGGAAGCTCGAAAAGCGTACCAGCGCCAGCACCCGCTGGCGGAGCCTCGCTACACCGAGGCAGCATATGCATTTGACTTGTTGAAGGCGTATGCCGCTGGTTGGCTTGGCGAGCCCGGAATTGCATATGCCAAGAATCCGCCGTTTGCTCCTGGCGGCTCGCTCTTCAATAAAATTACAAGCGATGGGTCCTTTGGGATAGACGGCCTTCATTCTGCATTCTTGATGCAGAAGCTTGCAAACGAGTACAGTTTTGGACGCGGTGCAAAAGTCCAAACCAGAGGCCAAACAAGATATCTTTTCATCATGGTGGCAGTCGATTTAGTGAGAGACTTCCTACTGAATAATCATCTTGACTACTCGCATAATTCTATTTGTTTGGCAGTTGCCAAGCTCAACGATGCCGGGCACCTCGCACACTTCGGAGACGCTGCCGTTCAATTGATTGACGACTACCTGACAAACGGAAATGAAGACTGTCTGTTCATGGAGCCAGAGTTTCAGAAGATGCAGGACTTGAATGCCTTCCTAAAATCGGAGCGTCTAGGAAAAGGTGAGGACTTTTCGCCGCATCTCAGGACCCAAATTGCGATGACAAAGAAGATCTTCCGAAAGAGCGCGCCAGTCGAAGCGATGAAAGCGGCAATCACCTCCCACCAATGACGCCTCGCAAATAGCTCCTGCTAAGGTCGAGGGTTGGGTCTTGGTGGCGCAACGCGGTAGCCACCGTCAGTTCAAGCACGACTCCATGCCCGGACGAGTCACCGTTCCAGGCAAACCGAGCGATGATCTGGCCCCTGGCACGCAGAACAGCATCCTCAAACAGGCAGGTCTGAAATAAGAGGTTCAAGATGAAATACGCCGTCGTCATCGAGAAGGCTGAAGGCAACTACTCCGCTTACGTGCCCGACCTGCCGGGCTGCATCGCAACGGGCGCCACGATCGAAGAGGTCGAGAGCGAGATTCGCGGGGCCATTGCGTTCCACATCGAAGGGATGCGAGAGGACGGTCTGTCAATCCCTGCACCTACCAGCCAAGTCGAGTACATCGACCTTGCTGCTTAGCACACCGGGCGAAGCGCCATGAACGTCACCCTTAAGTGCGAACGTGAAGGCGACGGCCGATGGTTGGCCGAGGTTCCCGAGTCGCCGGGCGTGCTTGTCTACGGCGTTACCGCCGACGAGGCGATGGCGAAGGCTGAAGTGCTTGCTCTGCGTGTATTGGCCGACCAGGTCGAGCACGGCGAGACCCGAACGGTCGGCGTACAGATCTCGCTGCCTGGCGCGGCATGAGCCGGTGGCCTTCGGCGAAGGCCAAAAGGGTTCACGCGGTCCTGGTCAAGCTCTTTCGCCATGCCTGTCCCCGCGAACGCTGAATCCCTCTGGTCCGCCTATGCCCGCTCGGTGGGCGGCGTGGACGAGGCTCGCCTCTACGAGGCCTTCCAGTTCGGCGACTCCGCAGCCCTGGCCGATGAACTCGGCCACTTGGTGCTGAGCGGCACCAAGCGCGCCACCACCGCGTCGGTCTGGTCGTTCGAGGCGTCGGGCAAACGCCCGCCCCGGCCGGGCGACTTGAGCGTCGTGCTCGATGGGCAGGGCGCGCCGCTGTGCATCATCGAGACCACGCAGGTGGACGTGATGCCCTTCGACGAGGTGTCGGCCGAGTTCGCGGCCGTCGAAGGTGAGGGCGACGGCTCGCTGGCGTTCTGGCGCGAGGCGCATGCTGCCTACTTCACGCGCGAGTGCGAGCGGGCGGGCCGCACGTTCAGCGGCGGCATGGCGGTAGCGCGCGAGCGGTTCCACGTGGTCTGGCCTGCGGAGAGGGGCGAGCCCACGCTGCGTCAGGCGGTGCGCGCCGACGTGGCAGGCATCCAGCGGGTGCGGCACGCGGTGAAGGAGAACCGGTTGACGTCGCGCGTGATCGGCGACAACGAGGTGGTGGACGCAATCGAAAGCGCCGGGCGCGGCTGGGTGGTCGAGGTCGGCTCGCAGGTGGTGGCGTTCGCGATCGGCAATGCCGAAACCGGCAACATCTGGGCGCTGTTCGTCGACCCGGCGTTCGAGGGGCAGGGCCACGGCCGGCGGCTGCACGATGAAATGCTCGCCTGGCTGTGGTCGCGCGGGTTGCAGCGGCTGCACTTGTCTACCGAGGCGGGCACGCGGGCCGAGCGGTTTTATGTGGCAGCGGGTTGGCGGCCGCTAGGGCCAGAGCAAGGGGTGCTGGCGAGCGGGGAGGTGGCGTTCGAGTGGTGCGCGTTGAGTGAATCTGGCGCGCCAGCGCCTCAGGAGAACCTGCCGCAGAGCCGCCCAGGCATCGTATGATGTACAAACAATTTGCCAAAGCGTGTACATCATGAAGACCCACATCGACATCGACGACCGCATGCTGGCGACAGTGCAGGAGTTGGGTGGGTTTGCCACCAAGCGCGAGGCCGTGAATGCCGCGTTGGCCGATCTGGCGCGCAGGCTCGCTGCGCGCAAGTTGCTCGAAATGCGCGGAAAGCTTGCGCTGGACGGCAATCTGGACGCTCAGCGGCGCTCGCGCTTTCCGGAGTGGGATGAGGCGCGGTGAGCGGTGCGGTGCTGGTCGATACGTCTGTCTGGATCGACCATTTCCGGGGGCGCGAGAGCGATGCGGCGGGGGAGCTGGCGACCTGGCTGGGCGAAGAACCCGACCGCATTGTCGTCAACGAAGTCGTGCTGACGGAGTTGTTGCGCGGCTCGCGCAGCGAAGCCGATGCGGCGGCATTGAGCGCGGCATTGAACCATCTGCCTCAGGCCGACCCCGTCGGACGCGAGGACTGGTTGGCATCTGCTCGAATCTACCGGGCCTGCCGCCAGGCGGGCCTCACGATCCGCTCACCGATGGATTGCCTGATCGCGGCCCACGCCCTTAGATTGGGCATGGCGGTACTCGCGATCGACCGCGACTTCGAGGCCATCGCCACCTGCACACCGCTGAGGCTGCACGGGGTAGCGATTGCGTGACAGATCAGGAGAACTTGCCGTACAGCCCCACGAACTCGTAGTCGTCTGACGGATCTGCGGGCGTGCCTTCGGTGCACAGGCCGGCTTCCAGCTTCACGTAGACATTGCCCCCGGCGGCGTTCAGCAGCGAGGTGGGAACCGGCAACGCATACGGCGAGAGCGCGCCGTCCGGGTCGCTGTTGGCCAGGTTGTTGTCGGCTGCCGAAAAGACTTTCACCGCACTGGCCGTCTGTGAGCTCGCGCCCTGGAGAACGCTGACTTTGTCGGCGCAGCCGCTCGTCTGCAGGCCTCGCATGCTCACATGGATCGTGAGGGTCTGATAGTCCGCCAGGTTGACACTGTTCTGCAGCCAGCCCAGCGAGATCGTCTTGACGAGCCCCAGCGGTGTGGTGATCTGAAGCTTCGAGTTGGTGGTCCCGCCGCTCACCTCGCCGTCGCCCAGGCGCGTCAGCGCTGCGTCGGCCGGGGCCGGGTGCAACTCATCGAGCGCTGCCAGCGGCAGGATGGTGCAGCCGGAGACGGTTGCCGTGCTCTGGTCCACCGTTCCCGTGCAGGACTTGTAGCCTTCCTTGGCGACGGTGACCACGACGACGGTGCCGATGTTGATGGTTGATGGATTGACCGGCAGCGCATAGTTGCCGTTGAGGTCGGTCCGTGTGGTGGTGGACGTCCCGGACGTCGCGCCGAGCGACACCGTGGCGTCGACCACCGGCGCGCCGCTGGCGTTGCCGACCGAGCCGGTGATGTTGGTCGTGCTGACGATCGGCGCGGTGACCGAGGTCGTGCCTCCGCCACCGCAAGCGGCCAGCAGGCAAAGTGAGGCAGCCAGGAGCGGAGTGGCACGGAGCGGGTGACGGCGTTTGGCGGTGTGGCGCATATGAGTCCTCCTTGAACTTCTGAAGCTGCTTCACCATAGCGGCTGATGCTGTTCCTGGAAGTCCAGATGTCACGCTGTTGTCATATGTCACTTACTCTTACAGAGCGTGCGAAGACGCACAGACGTCGAACTACATTCCTCCCGAAGATGACCGACTGGTTGTTCCTCATCACTGAACGGGCCGCGCTGGCACCAGTGCGGCCACGTGATCCGTTTCGGCTGGCGCCTGCCGGCCCCACCGTGGGCTCGATCGAAACCCCGTTGGCGCAACGCCTGGCTAGCGACGGGTTGCCGCTGCGCCCTCACGCGAACGCTTGGCACCTGAGCGGCGACGCCGATTCGGCGCTGGCACTCATTGCCCGCTGGCTGCATGAGCACGGCCTGGGCGGCCGCTGGCGCAACGAGCTGCTGGCGGTGACCGACGAGGCCGACCGACCCGTGGCGGCGATCGAACGCGCGGCGGTGCGGCCGCTGGGCATTACCACGCACGCCGTGCACCTGGTGCTGCGCTCGCCTGCGGGCGCGGTTTGGGTGCAGCAACGCGCGCTCGACAAAGCCACCGACCCCGGCCTGTGGGACACGACCATGGGGGGCCTGCGCGCCGCCGCCGAAACCGTGCAACAAACGCTGGAGCGCGAGACCTGGGAAGAGGCGGGCCTGCGCCTCGCACAGTTGCAGGCCGTAGTGCCGCGCGGCCGGTTGACGGTGCGCCGGCCGGTAGATGACGGGTACATGGTCGAGCACATCGACACCTTTGAAGCCGTGCTGCCGGACGGCGAACCACCCATCAACCAGGACGGTGAGGTGGCCGCCTTCGAGTGTCTGAGCCTGGCCGATCTGCAGCACCGCCTGCGCCAGAACCAGTTCACGCTCGAGGCCGCACTGGTGCTGCTGCGCTGCATTCCGGAGCTTCGTTGACCCGCGTCAAGCTGTGTGCGCCGGGCGTTGACGAGGGGTCTTGAAATGCTCCGGGCCGCATCTACTTTTGCCACAGTCGGGCCCGAAGGGCGGGCCCGCGCGGACTGGAGGATTGCACATGTACCCATCGTTGTTGAATTTCCCCGGCGGCTTGTTCGCCGACTTCGACCGTGTGCGCCGCGACCTGGATGCGCTGTTCGGCTCGGGCGGCCCGGCGCAGGGCGCGCAGGGCATTCGCGCCGTGTCGGAGGGCAGCTTCCCGGCGCTCAACGTCGGCCACACGCCGCAAAGCGTCGAGGTGTTTGCCTTTGCGCCAGGCATCGATGCCGGCAAGATCGAAGTGACGCTCGACCGCGGCGTGCTGACCATCGCCGGCGAGCGCCGCATCGAGCTCCCGCAGGACGACGCCAAGGGCATCGTCTATGGGCAGGAGCGGCTGCAGGGCCGGTTCCGCCGCGCCATCAGCCTGCCCGACGACATCGACCCGAACAAGGTCAACGCGGCCTACCGCGACGGTGTGCTGCGCATCAGCATCGGCCGGCGTGAAGCGATGCAGCCGAAGCGCATCGCCGTCGAGTAACCCACAGGAGGCATGACCATGAATGACAAAGCAGTTTCGACCGGCAACGCATCGACCGGCAACGCATCAACCCGCGGCGGCTCTACACGCGAGCCCGGAGACACCGCCTACATCGTGCCGCGGGTGGACGTCATCGAAGACAGCGCCGGCATCACCTTGCTGGCCGACCTGCCCGGCGTCGCCAAGGACGCGCTGGAGCTGAAGGTCGAGGGCACCAGCCTGACGCTCGAAGGCCAGATCAAGCTAGACACGCCGCAAGCCATGGGGGCGGTGTTCGCCGAGGTGCGCGCCGCGCGCTACCGGCGCGCCTTCACCTTGAGCCGCGAGCTCGACAGCGCGGCGATCGACGCGCAGTTGAAGGACGGCGTGCTGAAGCTGCGCATCCCCAAGCTGGCCGAAGCGCAGCCGCGGCGCATCGAGGTGCGGGCGGCCTGAAGCTGAAGCTGTCGATGCCGGCGTGGGGCTTGGTCAGCGCGGCGGCCAGGCGTCCCAGGCCGTCGCTGCAACGGCCTCGCCCCACAGGTCGACCTGCAGCGGCGTGCCGGCGTGCATGCGTTGGGCCGCCTCACCACGCAGGTAGCCCAGGCCGACGCAGACGTTGGCGCGCGGGCTCCAGCCCATCGACGTGAGTTCGCCCACGGTCGCGCCATTCAGCAGCATCGGTTCGCCGCCCCAGGCGTAGTGCGCAGGGGAGTCGAACACCACGCTGACGAGCTTCTTGCGCAGCGGCTGGCCGCGCGCCTTCAGCAGCGCGGCCTGGCCGATGAAGGGTGCCGGCTTGTCGAGCTTCACTGCGCCCATCAGCCCAGCTTCGAACGGCGTTTCATCGGGGCCGAGTTCGGCGCCCCAGGCGCGCCGACCGGCTTCGATGCGCAACGCGTCGAGCGCGAAGTAGCCGGCGTCGCGCAAGTCCAGGCCGTCGGCGGCGGCGGTCAGCGCCAGGTACACGTGGCGCGTCATCTCCACCGGCACGTACAGCTCGAAGCCGGGGCCGCCCACGTAGCTCATGCGCGCGGCACGCACCCGCGCGTGGCCGAGGTCGATCTCGCGCGTGTGGGCGAACTTGAGCGCCTGTGGCGACAGGTCGTCGGGGCTCACCCGTGCCAGCAGCTCGCGCGCGTTCGGGCCCATGACCGACAGCACCGAGTACATCGGGGTCACGTCGGTCAGCAACGCATGTTGGTCGGCGCCGATGTGGCGGCCGATCCAGTCCATGTCGCGCGTGGTCTGGGCCGAGCCGGTGATGATGAGAAAGCGCTCGGCAGCGAGGCGCAGCACCGTCAGGTCGCTCTCGAAGCCGCCGCGTTCGTTCAGCAGCGCGGTGTAGACCATCTTGTCCACCGGCACGTCGATCTCGTTCGCGCACAGGCGTTGCAGCACGGCCAGAGCGTCACGCCCCTGGAGCAGCAGCTTCGAGAACGAACTCTGGTCGTACAGCGCCACGCTCTCGCGCGTGGCGCGCTGTTCGGCCATCACCCAGGCCAGCCAGCCGGGCCGGCCCAGGCCGTGCGCGGGCGGCGGCGCGTCGAGCGGTTTGAAATAGTTGGCGCGCTCCCAGCCGTTCTTGCTGCCGAACTGCGCGCCCTTGGCGGCCAGCATGTCGTACAGCGGCGAGGTGCGCAGCGGGCGTGTGGTTTCCAGCTCCTGGCGCGGCCAGCGCATCGCATAGTGCAGGCCCAGTGTTTCGCCGGTGCGTTCGCTCAGCGCCTTGCGGTTGGCGGTGAAGGCGCCGAAGCGGCGGATGTCCACGTCCCACAGGTCAGACGACGCCTCACCGCCGACGATCCACTCGGCGATCAGCCGCCCTGCGCCGCCCGAATTGGCGATGCCGGCCGAGTTGAAGCCCGCGGCGACGAAGAAGTTGCGCAGCTCGGGCGCCTCGCCGAGGATGAAGTTGCCGTCGGGCGTGAAGCTCTCGGGGCCGTTGAGCAGCATCTTCACTTTTGCCGTTTCCAGACAGGGCGTGCGGTGGATGGCGTTCAGCATCAGCGGCTCGAACTGGTCCCAGTCTTCGCCGAGCAGCTCGAAGCGGAAGGTCGACGGGATCGGGTCCACCGTCCACGGCTTGGCCTTGGGCTCGAAGCCGCCCATCAGCAGGCCGCCGACCTCTTCCTTGTAGTAGATGAAGCCGTCGGGGTCGCGCATCACCGGCAGCATCGGATGCACGCCCTCGATGCGGTCGGTGACGATGTAGAAGTGCTCGGCTGAATATAGCGGCACGTTCACGCCGGCCAGGCGCCCGAACTGGCGTGCCCACTGGCCGGCGCAGTTGATCAGCACCTCGCACTGCACGATCTGCTCTTCGCCATCGACAAGAACTCGAACACCCGTCGCGGCGCCGCGTTCGGTCAGCACCCCGACCACTTCCACGCCCTCGACGATCTTCACCCCCCGGTTGCGCGCACCCTTGGCGAGCGACATCGTCAGGTCCGCCGGGTTGGCCTTGCCGTCGCCGGGGATCCACAAACCGCCGTGCAGATCGTCGGTGCGCAGCAGCGGGAACAGCTCGCCGGCACGCCTGGCGTCGATCACCTCGACCTCGACACCGAAACTGCGCGCCAGCGCCGCCTGTTTGCGCAGCACCTTCATGCGCTCGGCCGTGGCGGCCACGTTCACGCTGCCGCACTGCTTCCAGCCGGTGGCCAGGCCCGTTTCGGCTTCGAGCCTGGAGTAAAGCTCGATGCCGTACTTGCTCATGCGCGTCATGTTGCGGTTCGGGCGCATCTGGCCGATCAGCCCGGCCGCATGCCAGGTCGTGCCGCAGGTGAGCTGGCCTTGTTCGAGCAGCAGCAC
>JANMYQ010000038.1:0-26590 GCA_031382215.1 Methylibium sp. | reverse complement strand
GCTCGCGGCGGGCGGTGCCCGGCGGGGGCGATTTCTGGGGCGGCGAGGAGCACAGGGCTTGCGGCCCCGCGCGCAGCGCGCTCGTAGACTGACTTGTCGCCGCCTGTTTGAGCGTAGCGCGGCGAAGCAAGCGGAGCGAGTTCGGCGACGGGCCGCGAGACCGAGCACCGCAGCGGAGTCGGAGCGCCAGCGCAGACCGTCCCAGCATGAGCCCCCGCCGGGCACCGCCCGCCGCGAGCCGCGCAAACCGGCCGCACACCCCACCCACAACCCGACCAAGACCGAGAAACAAGCATGACTGAAACCATCGTCATCCACGGCCGCAAGGTCGTGCCCGGTGTGGCCGAAGGCGAAGCCTTGGTCACGCATGACCGCATCTCCGGCTGGGGCGGCGTGGACCCTCGCACCGGCACCGTTGTCGAAACCCGCCACGAACTGCGCGGCCAAAGTTTCGCCGGCAAGGTGCTGGTGTTTCCCGGCGCCAAAGGTTCGTCCGGCTGGTCGGCGCAGTTCCACGTCGCACGCGCGATGGGCACGGCGCCGGCCGCCTGGCTGTTCAACCGCATGTGCACCAAGGTCGCGCTCGGCACGGTGGTGAGCCACTCGCCGGCGATGACCGACTTCGACCAAGACCCGGTCGAGCTGATCCGCACCGGCGACTGGGTGCGCGTGGACGCCGACGCCGGAACGGTAACGATCACCCGTAAAGAAGCAAGCAAGGGAAGCTGATGGACACGAAACGCAAACTCAGAAGCAACTTCCCGCGCGGCTCCTACCTCTGGTCGGTGCGCAACGCGCAGTGGCAGGCGCTGGGCCTGGACGAGGCCGATTGCGAGAAGCCCAAGATCGCAGTCGTCAACTCCAGCAGCGAGCTGGCGAGTTGCTTCAGTCACCTCGACATTGTGGCGCGCGAGATCAAGGACGCGATTCGCGCCGCCGGTGCGATCCCGTTCGAGATCCGCACCGCCGCGCCGAGCGACTTCATCACCGGCGCCGGCGCGCGTGGCGCCTACATGCTGGCGGCGCGCGACCTGGTGACCAACGACATCGAAGTGGCGGTCGAAGGCGCGCAGCTCGACGGCATGGTGTGCCTCACGTCCTGCGACAAGACCGTGCCCGGCCAGTTGATGGCCGCCGCGCGGCTGAACATCCCCACGCTGCTCGTGCCATGCGGCTACCAGGCCAGCGGCAGCTTCAACGGCAAACATTGCGACATCGAAGACGTGTTCATCGGTGCGATGCACGTGGTGGCCGGTGCGATGGACGCCGAGACGCTGATCGGCATGAGCCGCCAGGCGATCCGCTCGCCTGGCGTGTGCTCGGGCATGGGCACGGCCAACTCGATGCACATCGTCTGCGAGGCGCTGGGCGTGGCGTTGCCCGGCAGCGCGCCGGTGGCGGCGCTGAGCGACAAGATGATGGCCGACGTGCGCGCGGCTGGCGCACGCATCGTGCAGATGGTGTGGGACGACCTGAAGCCGCGCGACATTCTGAAGCCCGGTGCATTCGCCAACGCGGTGCGCGCGGTGCTGGCGGTGGGCGGCTCGGTCAACTGCATCAAACATCTGCAGGGCGTGGCGACCGAAGCCGACAGCGGTGTCGACGTCTACGCGCTGTTCGAGCGCCTGTCGTCGCACGTGCCGGTGATCGCTGCGATTCGCCCGGTGGGCGAACAGCCGATCGAAGACTTCGAGGCCGCCGGCGGTTGCCGCGCGGTGCTGAAGCAGTTGCAGGCGCAGCTCGACTGCGATGTGATGACCGTCAGCGGCCGCACGCTCGGCGCCGAACTGGCCGAGACGACGGTGGCGAACGCCGAGACGATCCGCCCGACCGACCGGCCGTTCGCCACGCGGCCTGCGATCGTGGTGCTGCGCGGTTCGATGTGCCCGCAGACCGGCATCGTCAAGTCGGGCATCGTGCCGCGCAAATCGCGCCGCTTCAGCGGGCCGGCGATCTGCTTCGAAACCAGCGACGCCGCACTGGCCGCCATCAAGGCCGGCGACGTGAAGCCCGGCCACGCGGTGGTGATGCGCGGCGCCGGCCCGCGCGGCGGCCCGGCCATGGGCGGCGGTGCGTCGCGCGTGGTGTTCGCGCTCGACGGTGCGGGCCTCGGCGACCAGGTGGCGCTGCTGACCGACGGCCACCTGTCGGGCCTGGTCTGCAAGGGGCTGGTCGTCGCCGAGGTGTCACCCGAGTCGGCCGACGGCGGGCCGCTGGCGCTGACGCAGGACGGCGACACGATCACGATCGACATGGACACGCGCCGCTGCGACCTGGAAGTGAGCGACGACGAAATGCAGCGCCGCCGCGAAGCCTGGAAGCCGCCCACGCCGACCTTCGACCGCGGCTGGCTGCAGATCTACCGACGCAACGTCGGCCCGCTGCCCGAGGGCGCGGTGCTGGTCAGGGCGGACGCAAAGTAACCAACCCGAGCACCCTCACCCCTGCCCTCTCCCAGTGGGAGGGGGAGCAATACAACAAGGAGACAAGCGATGAACCCGAACCGCACCCGCCCCACCCTCACCCGCCGCGACGCCCTGCTCGCGCTGGGCTCGCTCGCTGCGGCCGGCAGCGCGCTCGTCGCCACGCGCGCCCGCGCGCAAACCTACCCCGACAAACCACTGCGCATGATCGTCGGCTTCGCCCCCGGCGGCGCGGCCGACGTGATGTCACGCATCATCGCCAAAGGCCTGAGTGAGCAGATGAAGCAGCAGGTCAACGTCGAGAACAAGCCGGGTGCCGACGGCATCCTCGCGTCGCAGGAGTTGATGCGAGCACCGCCCGACGGCTACACCTTGATGATGGGCACCAACACCGCCACCGTGGCCGTGCCAGCGCTGCGCCCGAACCCGCCGTATGACCCGTTCAAGGCCTTCACGCCGCTCAGCACCGCGGGCGAGTTCTCGATGTTCCTGGCCGTCTCGCCCAGCCTGCCCTCGGGCAGCCTGAAGGAGTTTCTCGACCACGTGGCCGCCAACCCCGGCAAGTACAACAGCGGCTCCAGCAACAGCGCCGCCGAACTGGCAATGCTGCAACTGCTGGGCACGCGCGGCGCCAAGGTGGTGAACGCCCGCTACAAGGGCGACGTGCAGGCGATGACCGACCTGGTGGGCGGCCAGATTCACATGATGTTCTCGACCGGCACGCTCACGCCCACGTTCGTGAAGGACAACAAGATCAAGTCGCTGCTGACCCTGCTGCCCAAGCGCAGCCCGCTGCTGCCCGAGGTGCCCACCGCCACCGAACTGGGCATCGGCAAGCTCACCATCACACCGTGGGCCGGCTTCTTCGGCCCCGCCGGCATGCCCACCGAGGTGGTTGAAACGCTGAGCCTGGAACTGCGAAACGCACTTGCCCGGCCTGATGTGCGCGACCAGCTCGTCGGCCAGGGCTTCTCGAGCTACGGCATGACGCCGGTCGAGTTCACCGCGTTCTTCAAACGCCAGTACGACGGGTTCGTCAACACGGTGAAAGAGAACAACGTCAAGTTCGATTGAAGACGGTCAGAAGTAGGTCCACAGCATCTTCGTGGCCAGCAGGTAAAGCAGGCCGGCGAAGATGCGCCGCAGCGTGACCACCGGCATGCGGTGGGCGGCGCGCGCACCCAGCGGCGCGGTGAGCATGCTGCCGGCCACGATGCCGAGCAGCGCGGGGCCGTAGACGAAGCCCAGCGCCAGCGGTGGCAGATCGGGCACCTGGCGTCCGCTGAACAAAAACCCAAGCGTGCCCACCAGCGCCACCGGCACGCCCATGGCGGCACCGGTGCCGATGGCGGTGGTCATGGCCACGCCGCAGAACAGCATGAACGGCACGGTCATGAACGCGCCGCCCGCCGACACCAGCCCGCAGACCACGCCGATCAGCAGCCCGATCGCCACCAGCGCCGGGGTGCCAGGCAAGCTGCGGCCGGCCGAGGGTTTGCGGCCCAGCAGGATCTGAGTGGCACCGGCGTACACGATCACCGCGAACGCGAGTGCGAGCGCGCGCTGCGACACCCAACCCGACAGCGCCGTGGCCAGCAAGGTGCCGACCACCATGCCCGGCCCCATGCGCCGCACCAGTGACCAGTCGACGCCCCCCAGGCGGTGGTGCGTGCGTACGCTGGCACTCGACGTGAACATGATCGACGCCATGCCGGTGCCCAGGGCCAGGTGCACCGTGTGGTCGGGGGCCAACTGCTGCGCCGCGAACATGGCCGCCAGCACCGGCACCAAGGTCATGCCACCACCAATGCCCAGCAGGCCGGCAAGATAACCGACGAAGGCGCCGGTGGCGAAGTAAGCGAGCATCCAGGCAAGGGTCACCAAGGCAGTATCGCCGCAACCCGGGCGGGGCCTGAATGAGTGATGCGCGCGCGCCGCGAGGGGCTTGTTCAGCGCTGCTTTGGTTCAGCTAGGCCGGAGCCGTGCCGATCGGCGGGCCCGACGCGGGCCGGTGCACCAGATCGGCCTGGAGCTCTCGGATCCGCTCGTCCGTGTAGTAGCCACCGAACTCGGTGTAGCGCAGGAACGGCTTTGCGCAGCCCGCACATTGCCAGACGTCGCAGCGGTTGTACGGGAACCAGCCGAGCGCGATCGGCGCGTTGCTGGACCAGCCGTGCGTGCCCGCCGGGTGGAATTCGGCAACGGTCGGCTCCTCTTCAGAGGGGTCGCGCAATGTGCCGATGCATTTCAAGTTCGCCCGATCGAAGCCGCCCGGTATCGACTCCCAGCCTTTGCTCACCAGCGCAGCGCAGCGCCGGCACCCCGCGCCGCCGCCGAAGTCATTCGCAAGGGCCATCAGATCATCGGCCGTCATCAAAGGATCTTGCCCCAATGCGGACACCCGAACTGCACGAGTGTTGCCGCGTTCAATCCAGCGTCGCGCCGGTGAGCTTCACCAGGGCCTCGTATCGCACCAGCTCGCTGCGCCAGAACTTTGCGAAGTCTTCGGGCGTGCCGCTGCGCACTTCGGCGCCGATGTCGGCCAGACGTTTGGCCAGGTCACCGGACTTCAGTGCCTGGTTGACGGCCTGGTTGACCTTTGCGACCACGGGAGCGGGCGTTCCAGCCGGCGCCGCCACGCCGTACCAGGCGTTCATGATCATCCCCTTGATGCCCAGTTCGTCAAAGGTCGGCACGTCCGGGATCAGCGGTTGGCGCTTGTCGGCGGCCACCGCCAGCGCGCGTATCTTGCCGCCCTTGATGTGGGAGAACGCGCCGGTATCGAACATCAGGTCGAGCTGGCCGCCCATCACGTCGGTCAGCGCCGGGCCGCTGCCCTTGTACGGCACATGCGTGATGTCGAGCTTGGCGACCGACTTGAACAGCTCACCGGCCAGGTGCGCCGATGCACCGATGCCACCCGACCCGTACGACAACTTGCCCGGCGCGGCCTTGGCCGCAGCGATGATGTCCTTCGGCGCCTTGAACGCCGATCCGGCAGGCACCACCAACACGCTCGGAATCAACGCCACCGAGGCCACCGGCGTGAAGTCCTTGATCGCATCGAAGCCGGTCTTCTTGTAGAGGTACGGGTTCGCCACATTGGTCGAACTGGTGGCGAGCAACAGCGTGTAGCCGTCGGGTGCCGATCGGATGAACTGCTGGGTGCCGATGTTGCCGCCGGCGCCGGCAACGTTTTCCACGTAGACGGTCTTGCCGAATTCGACCGTCAAGGCCTGCGCGACCGCGCGCCCGACGGCGTCGGCCCCGCCACCGGCGGGCCACGGCACGACGAGGCGGATCGTCTTGTCGGGATAGGCCTGCGCTTGCACCGCGGGCGCGGTGCAGGCGGCGGCCAGAAGGACCGTCAGGATGCGGCGGTTCAAGTAAGGCATGAGAGCGTCTCCTTTGGGGTGGTGTGAGTGAAACGTCTGGAACGTCAACGAGCGTCAATCCAGGCCGAGCCGGCGCAGCGTCTCGGTCAGGTTCAGCAGTTCGGCCGTGGTCGAGCCCTGCGCGATCGCGTCGCGCATGCGGCTCTCTTTCTCCTCGCGCTCGGTCGCCGCAGCCAGCACCTGGTCGATGCTTTGCGCCGGGACGATCGCAATCCCGTCGCGGTCGGCGACGACGATGTCGCCCGCATGGATCACCACGTCGCCGATCATCACCGGCACGTTGATCCGGCCCGACTGGCACTTGGTGGTGCCCTTGATCGACAGGCCGCGGCACCAGACCGGAAACCCGGCGTTGACGATTGCGTCGGCGTCGCGCACGGCGCCATGGATCACCAGGCCGGTCAAACCGACCTTCTGAGCCATCGCGGTGAGCACGTCGCCCCACGGCCCGGCTTCGACGAAACCCTTCGCATCGACGACGAGCACATCGCCCGGCCGGGCCTTCAGCAACGCGTAATGCAGCATCAGGTTGTCGGCGGGGCGCATGTCGACAGTGAACGCCGGGGCGGCCAGGCGCGAGCGGGGATCGAGCGGCTTGATGCCGCTGTCGAGTGCGCCGAACGCGCCTTGCGCTTCGTAGACGGTGGCCGAGCCGAGATCGCGGAGGGCGCCGAGTTTGTCGGCGAAGGAAAGGGTGGAAGGCATGCTCGCAGTTTGGTCCAGTCAATCCCTGAAGACAATTGCCGTTTCTTGGACATATATTCAGGTTCAATGAAGTTCAACCAGATTCGCTGCTTCTGCGAGATGGCCGGGTCGGGCACGCTGGCACGTGCGGCGGAGCGCCTTTTCGTGGCACCGACCGCCATCAGCATGCAGATCTCGCAGCTCGAACAACAGCTGGGCGGTGAGCTGTTCGATCGCAGCGTCAAGCCGATGGCGCTGACAGCGCTGGGGCGCTTCTTCCTGCCACGCGCGCGCGAGCTTCTGGCGATGGATCATCGCCTCGAACAAGACGCGCGCGACGTGGCCACCGGCAAGAGGGGTTGGCTGGGCATCGGCTTCGTGCGCTCCTTGATCTACTCGGTGGTGCCGGCGGCGGTGCAGGCGTTTCGGCTCCAGCACCCGGACGTGAAGATCGATCTGGTCGAACTGCTGTCCGAGGACCAACCCGCCCAGCTGCGCAACGAGCGCATTCAGATCGGCTTGTCTCGCCATACGGGCCCGACCCCGCCCCCGGCCGACCTGAAGCACACGCTGCTGTTCGAAGACCCGTTCGTGGCGGCCGTGCCGTTGCAGCACCCGCTGGCCCGGCGCCAATCGGCCACGCTCGCGGCGCTGGACGGGCTGCCGCTGATCAGCTTCCCGACCAACCCGACAAGCGGTTATGCCGCCCACGTTCAATCCGTGCTGCGCGCGGCCGGTGCCAGGCCGCGCATTGGCCACGAGGCGATCGAGATTCACACCGCACTCGGCCTGGTTGCCGCCGGACTGGGTTATGCCGTGGTCGGCCGGTCGGTGGCGATGCGCGGGCCGACCGATGTGAAGTTCCTGACGCTGCCGGAGGTGAAGGCGCGCACCCGCATCCTCGCGGTGTCGCGCCAAGGTGAGCCGAGCCCGCTGGTCGCCTCGATGCTGGCCACACTCGCATCAATTCGGCCCGGGCCCCAGGGTGGGAAAGCCATCAAGGCCAAGGCTGCCTGACCTGCCGCGCAGGGTGCGACACGACGCGCCTATGCCGCGCCCGCTGTCGCCCGCTGCTGGAGCGACAGCGCCACGAAGTCGACGAACGCGCGCACCCGCGCCGCGAGCTGGTGGCGTTGCGGGTAGACGGCGTGGATATCGGCGTCTGGCGTGTGGTACTGCGGCAGCACCTGCACGAGCCGCCCGCTCTTCAAGTAGCGCTCGATGTCCCACTCGGCGCGCATCAGGATGCCGTGGCCGTCGAGCGCCCAGTTGACGGCGATCTCGCCGTCATTCGTGGCCAGGTTGCCGCGCGTCTTGATCGCTTCGGCCGGCGCCTTGCGCCCACGTGCGCTGGCCAGGCGCCAGGTGCCGTAGGCCTCTTCGCCCTGGCGGATGCCGATGCAGTTGTGCTTGTTCAGGTCGTTCGGGACCTTGGGCGTTCCGTGCTTGGCCAGGTAGGCCGGCGCCGCGCACAGCAGGCGCCGGTTCGGCGCGATCCAGCGGGCGACCACGCGCGCGTCGGGCGGCGCCCCGAAGCGGATGCACACGTCGAACGAGTCGTCCGTCAATGGCGGCGGGTTGACCGACAACTGCAGTTGCACCTCGACCTGCGGGTACTTGCGAACGAAGCGCGAAATCAGCGGCGCCACGTGGCTGCGCCCGAAGCCCAGGGTCGCATTTACCCGCA
Source organism: Methylibium sp. (assembly GCA_031382215.1). Taxonomy (GTDB): domain Bacteria; phylum Pseudomonadota; class Gammaproteobacteria; order Burkholderiales; family Burkholderiaceae_C; genus LGRD01. The sequence continues at coordinate 18,401 of JANMYQ010000038.1, read as the reverse complement.
GCAGGCCCTGCGGCGTTGCCTTGGAGACGCCGAGTTGCTGCGCCATCTCGTCGATCTCGCCGAGGATGCGGCGGGCGTGCCCCAGGTACAGCTCGCCCTCCTGCGTCAGGCTCATGCGCCGCGTGGTGCGGTTCACCAGTGCGACGCCCAGCCGCGTCTCCATCAGCGCCAGGTGCTTGCTGACCGCCGGCGTGGTGATGCCGAGTTCGCGCGCCGCGGCACTCAGGCTGCCGGCGCCGGCCAGCGCCGAGAAGAAGCCCAGGTCGGCGGGCGGGATGGCGCTGCTCATGGGCCTCTCATGGGTGTTCTATTGTTGACTTGAGGTTAACGATGGATTCACTTTAGCCGTGCATCGAAGGCCTGTCCACTTCCTACAGTGGCGACACCCCAACTCACCACGGAGACAAGCCATGAAAACCTACTCGATCGCCACCATTCCCGGAGACGGCATCGGCAAGGAGGTGATTCCGGCCGGCCAGCAGGTGCTGCAAGCGCTCGCCGAAGCGAGCCAGACCTTCCGCTTCGCATTCGAAAACTTCGACTGGGGCGGCGACTACTACCGCCAGCACGGCGTGATGATGCCGGCCGATGGGCTGGAAGCCATCCGCAACAAGGACGCGATCCTGTTCGGCTCGGCCGGCGACCCGCACATTCCCGACCACATCACCTTGTGGGGCCTGCGCCTGAAGATCTGCCAGGGCTTCGACCAGTACGCCAACGTTCGGCCCACGCGCATCCTGCCCGGCATCGACGGCCCGCTCAAGCGCTGCGGCCCGGATGACCTGAACTGGGTCATCGTGCGCGAGAACTCCGAAGGCGAGTACGCCGGTGTCGGCGGCCGGGTCCACCAGGGCCACCCGATCGAAGCCGCGACCGATGTATCGATGATGACCCGCGCCGGGGTCGAACGCATCATGCGTTTCGCCTTCAAGCTGGCCCAGTCACGCCCCCGCAAGCTGCTGACCGTCATCACCAAGAGCAACGCCCAGCGCCACGCGATGGTGATGTGGGACGAGATTGCGCTGCAGATCAGCAAGGAGTTCCCGGACGTGACCTGGGACAAGGAACTGGTCGATGCATCGACCGCGCGCATGATCAACCGCCCGGCCTCGCTCGACACCCTCGTCGCGACCAACCTGCATGCCGACATCCTGAGCGACCTGGCCGCCGCACTCGCCGGCAGCCTGGGCATTGCGCCACCGGCAACATCGACCCCGAGCGCCGCTACCCGTCGATGTTCGAGCCGATCCACGGTTCGGCCTTCGACATCATGGGCAAGGGGCTGGCCAACCCGATCGGGACCTTCTGGTCGGTGGTGATGCTGCTGGAACACCTGGGCGAGGCCGACGCCGCGAAGCGCGTGATGCGCGCCATCGAGCAGGTCACCGCGAACCCGAAGCTGCACACCCGCGACCTGGGTGGCAAGGCGACCACGGCCGAGGTGACGCAGGCGGTGTGCGCGCTGGTGGCTGCCGGCGCCGAGCGCAAGGCGGCGTGAGCCAACCCACCACCCTGGAGACAAGCATGCAGAACCACCATTTCATCCGCAGCCGCCACCTCGTGCAAGCTCTGGCGCTGGCCGCCGCGATGCCCATCGGCGGCGCGATGGCGCAGGCCTGGCCGAACAAGCCGATCAGTCTGATCGTGCCGTTCCCGGCCGGCGGCACGACCGACGTGCTGGCCCGCGCACTGGCCGAAAAGCTCACCGTGAGCCTGGGCCAGACCGTGATCGTCGAAAGCAAACCCGGCGCCGGTGCCACCTTGGGCGCCGACTACGTGGCCAAGGCCAAACCCGACGGCTACACGCTGCTGGTGGGCGCGGTGCACCACACCATTGCATCGAGCGTCTACAAGAAGCTGCCGTACGACTTCCAGAAAGACCTGGCGCCCATCACCACGATCGCGATGGTGCCGAACGTGCTGGTCGTGAACGCCGCCACCCCGGCGAAGAACGTGACCGAACTGGTCGCGCTGCTGAAGGCGAAACCGGGCGCCTACAACTACGGCTCGAACGGCAACGGCACGGCCCAGCATCTGATCGGCACGCAATTCGAGAACCTCACAGGCACCGACCTGGTCCACATTCCGTACAAGGGCAGCGGCCCGCTCACGAGCGACCTGCTGGGCGGCCAGGTCACGATGTCGTTCGACACCGTGACGCCGGTGCTGCAGCACATCAAGAGCGGCAAGCTGCGCGCATTGGCGGTCACCACAGGCAAACGCTCGTCGGCGCTGCCGGAGGTGCCGACGCTCGACGAGGCCGGCCTGAAGGGCTTCGACATCGGCACCTGGTTCGGTGTGCTTGCGCCGGCAGCGCTGCCGAAAGACATTCTGGCGCGCCTGAACACCGAGATGGTGAAGATCATCCAGTCGCCCGAATTCCGCAAGCGCATGGACGAGATCGGCGCCGAGCCGGTCGGCAACAGCGCCGACCAGATGGCACAGCAGATCAAGACCGAAACCGAGAAGTTCGCGAAGCTCGTGAAGGACGCGAAGGTGACGATCGAGTAGCCGGCCGAAACCCGCTACAGAATGCCGAGCCGGCGGAACACGTCGGCCAGCTTCTCCCCGCGTTGCAATGCGTCGCGCGACTGGTTCTCGCCCAGGACCTTCTCGATCGCGCGGCGCACCACTTCGTCTTCCACCTCGCGCGGGATGACCACCACGCCGTCGACGTCACCGAACACCAGGTCGCCGCTGCGCACGCTGACGCCGGCGCACATCACCGGCACGTCGCGCTCGACCATGCGCGCGCGGCCTTTGGTGTCGAGCGGCCCGATGCCGCCGCAGAACACCGGGAAGCGCATCGTGCGGATCTGCGCCACGTCGCGCACCAGGCCGTCGGTCACGCACCCCGACGCGCCGCGCGCCACGCAGGCGGTGCTGAGCAGTTCGCCCCAGGGCGCGATGCGCTCAGTCGGGCCGTCGCAGGCCAGCACCACCACGTCGCCTGGCGCCAGGTCATCGACCAGCGCGATCTCGACCTCGTAGGGGTTCTCGCCCTTCGCAGGCGCCGCGTAAACCGGCATGTACAAGCCAGTGCGGGCGCGGCCGATGAGCTGCAGCGTGTCGTCCAGCGGGCGCATGAAGGGCTTCATCGCCTGCTGCATCAGCCCCAGGCTGTCGAGCGTGTCGGAAAGCACCGCGGCGTTCAGCGGCTTCAGGGTGGTGGGGATCAGTGGCATGGTGGCAACTCCCGGTGAATCGTGCTCGGCGCGCTCAGCCTTTCAGGCGCTCGTTCTGCGGGAACATCGCGCGCTTGGCCTCGTCGTCCATCTCGGTCTTGAAAGCGTGCCGGTCTTTCAGCGCAGCGGCGCGTTGTGCGGCGGGGCGTTGGTTGATCGTGTCGAACAGGCGCTTCACGTGTGGCAGTTGTTCCCAGGCCTCGGGGCCGCCCAGCACAAAGGGCACGGCGCGGGCCCAGCCCCACACCGACATGTCGACCAGCGAGTAGCCGTCGCCGACCATCCAGGCCCGGTCAGCCAGGTGCGCATTCAGGATCTTCCAGTGGCGCCAGGCTTCGAAGTCGTAGCGGTTGATGGCGTAGGGCACCGGCTCGGGCGCGTAGTGCTTGAAGTGCACGGCCTGGCCGCTGAAGGGGCCGATGCCCGAGGCGACGAACATCAGCCAAGACAGCATGGGCCCGCGGTCGGCCGCTGCGGGCAGGAACTGGCCGGTCTTCTCGGCCAGGTACAACAGGATCGCATTGCTGTCGAACACCGTCGTCGCACCATCCACGATCACCGGCACCTTGGCGTTCGGGTTCAGCGCCGTGATGGCCGGCCCATGCTGCTCGCCCTTGCGCGTGTCCACCGGCACCGCCTCGTAGGGCAGGCCAGCCTCTTCGAGGAACAGCGCCACCTTCATCGGGTTGGGGGCAAGGGAGTAGTAGAACTTCAGCATGGCGTGGGACCTGGGCAGTTGAAACCCCGGCATTGTGGCCCGAGGCGTCTTGGACTGTGGCGCAGGGGCATGTGCAGACGCCAGCGCAAACAGCCTTGACATCCGTTCATTACCGCGGTAATTTCTCTCATGACCATCGCCCAATCCAAACTCACCGCCCAGGGACAGATCTCGATCCCGGCCGAGGTGCGCAAGAAGCTCGGCATCGGGCCCGGCTCCGTGCTGGAATGGGAAGAGCGCGACGACGAGTTCGTGGTCCGGCGGGCCGGGAAGCACACGTCGAGCGAGGTCCATGCGGCCCTGTTCGACGAACACAGTGCAAAGCCGCGCGTACCGGTGAAAGATGGGATCCGCGCCTACATGCAGAAGAAGCATGCGCGCCGTTGACACCAATCTTCTGGTGCGGCTACTGGTGCGAGACGATGCGGCGCAAGTCGAGGCCGCAGAGTCGTTCATTGCGCCAGGTGCCTGGGTCTCCCACCTTGTGCTGGCCGAAACGCTTTGGGTGTTGGACGCCGTTTATGACCGCACGCCCGGACAGCTGGCGGCCGCGACCGAGTTGCTGCTCGACCATCAAAGCCTGACGCTGCAGGACGCCGACACCGTCAGATCGTCGCTCGACCAATTCCGCGCTCGACCGTCGCTGGGGTTCTCCGACTGCCTGGTGCTCGAGACCGCACGCAAAGCCGGCCATCTGCCTCTGGGCACATTCGACAAAACTCTGGCCAAGTTGGACGGCGCGCAAGCGGTTTAGGCCGCGTGTATTGCTGCGTGTATTGCCGCGTGTATTGCCGCGTGCATGTCACCGTGATAATCTGGTCAGTATGACCAGAAAATCAACTCTCATGGCCAACCCGCCTGCGCAGCCCGTGCGTGGCCGCTGGCGCCTGCAAGACGCCAAAGCGCGCTTCAGCGAGCTGGTGCGCCTGGCGCACAGCGACGGGCCGCAGCATGTCACGCTGCATGGCCGCGATGCCGTGGTGGTGATCGATGCCGATGAATTTCACCGCCTGAAGGGTGCCCGAACCGGGCAGTTGCTGATCGAGGCGCTGCAGGCGTCGCCGCACCGCGCGGTCGAGATCGAGCCGCGCCGTTCGGCCATGCCGGTGCGAGCCGTCAAGCTGTGAGCGGGTGGCTGCTCGACACGAATGTGATTTCGGAGTTGCGCCGACCGCGCCCCAGCGCACGGGTGCGTGCCTTTGTCGCCCGCCAGCCGCTGGAGCAACTGTTCGTCAGCACGGTGACGTTTGCCGAGATCCGCTACGGCATTGAGACGGTCGGCGACCCGATCCGCCGCGCCGAGCTCAACGATTGGTTGCTGCACAGGGTGCGGCCCCTGTTCGAGCAGCGCGTGCTTGAAGTTTCCGAAGAGGTCATGTTCAAGTGGCGCCTGCTTGTTGAAGAGGGACGCAAGGCTGGGCATACGTTTTCGCAGCCGGACCTGATCATCTCGGCCACCGCCCTGCACCACGGGCTGACGGTCGTGACCCGCGACACCGGCGACTACAAACTCGCGCGGGTTCCGCTGTTGAATCCGTGGGTCGACGAAACGCCTTGATGAGAACCATCACCGCCACCCGCTACGTCACGCCGCTGCGCGAAGGCGGCTCCTTGCCGGCGATCGTCGAGGCCGACGACGATGGCCTTTACGTGCTGAAGTTTCGCGGCGCCGGGCAAGGGCGCAAGGCGCTGATCGCCGAGCTGGTGGCGGGTGAACTGGCGCGTGCGGCCGGGTTGCCGATGCCGGAGATCGTGTTCATCGAATTGGACCCCGAACTGGCACGCACTGAGCCCGACCCCGAGATCCAGCACCTGATCCGCGCCAGCGCCGGCCTGAACCTGGCGCTCGACTACCTGCCCGGCTCGGTCGCCTTCGACCCGCTGGTGCACCACCCCGAAGCCGAACTGGCGTCGGCGATCGTCTGGCACGACGCCTTCGTCAGCAACGTCGACCGCACGGCGCGCAATACCAACCTGCTGATGTGGCACCGCCAGCTCTGGCTCATCGACCACGGCGCGGCGCTGACCTTTCACCACCAGTGGGAGGGTTACCTGGAGCGCAGCACCAGCCCGTCCGCGATGATCAAGGACCATGTGCTGCTGAAACTGGCCAGCCGCCTTGCAGAGGCCGATGCGCTGATGACCGCGCGCTTGCCCGCTGATGCAATCCGCCGCATCGTCGGGCTGATCCCCGACGATTGGCTCGAAGACTCGCCGTTGTTCCAGACGCCCGCCGAGCAGCGCGCGGCCTATGCGCGGTACTTCATCGCGCGCCTGCAGGCGCCGCGCCGCTTTGCCGAGGAGGCCGCCCGTGCCCACGCTGTGCACGTATGACTACGCGGTCGTGCGGGTCGTGCCGCACGTCGAGCGCGGCGAGTTCGTCAACGCGGGCGTGATCGTCGCGTGCGCGAGCAAGGGATTCCTGAAGGCGCGCATGGAACTGGACGAAGCGCGTTTGCTGGCGCTCGACCCTGGCGCTGACATTGGTTCGATCCAGGCGGCACTCGCGGCCATTCCGGCCACCTGCGCCGGCGGGGCCGCGGCCGGGCCGATCGGGCGGTTGTCGGTGCGTGAACGCTTCGACTGGCTGGTGGCACCGCGCAGCACCAGCATCCAGGTTTCGCCGGTTCATTCGGGGCGCGTGGCCGATCTGGATACTGCGCTGGATCGGCTGATGGAAGCGATGGTGCGGCGGCCCGCCGCGCGTGCCGCCGGGGGCTGACTGCTCCCTCTCCCGCTGGGAGAGGGGGCGAAATCAGGCCTTCGGCCGCGGCGCCTTCTTCTTCACCGCCGGTTTCTTCACCGCAGGCTTCTTCACCCCCGGAGCCTTCTTGGCCGCGCCAGGCTTCTGGCGCATCAACGATTCAACCACCTGCTGCATGCGGCGCCCGCTCACCTGCTCGATGCGCTGGCCGATGGCTTCGAGGTCGCCCTTCAGCGCACGGATCTTGAGCTTGCCCTTGAGCTTGCGCAGCACCGCGCTGGCGCGTTTGGCGTCGGCCGGCGTGAACACCGCGTCCTCGTCGCCGACCGTGCGGGCCAACAACTGAACCAACTCGCCGACGGAGCCCATCAGCTGTGCATCGCGCAAGGCCGTGCTCAGCAGGCCGAACTGGGCGCGTTCGAACAGCGCGATCCACTCGCGCCCGGCCGGGGTGGTGGCGAGCAACTGGTCGCGCACGCTGCGCAGCGCGCTGAAACCGGTGCCTGCGTCGAACAGGCGCGCGCCGATCAGCTCGATCGCGCAGACCGACTGCTGCAGCAAGGCCAGCATCGCCGCCTTGGCGTCGCGCTTGATCAAGGTCGGGTCCGCAGGGTGGAACGACTCCGGCGCGTTGTTCGGGATCGACGGGCCGGTCTCGAACGTGAAGCCGTAGGTCTTGTTCAGGCCCGGGTTGGCGATGTGGCGCGAATACGCGTAGTCGCTTTGCGTGCCGGTGGTGGCGTACAGCGCGAACGACGTCTGCGGCGTGTAGTGGCGGCCGCGCACCGCAGCAATGTCGGCCACGATGCGAGCGGCCACGGTGGTGAAACGCGTCACGTCGCGCGGCGGCATGTACTCGGCGTAACTGGCCGGGATGCTGGCGGTGCAGGTGCCGGTGGTCAGGGTGGTGAAGCGCTGGGCCGGGTTGGTGGACTGCGTGCGCGCGTGGCCCCACGGGAACAGCACCAGCTCGGAGAACGAGTGCACGTCGACGAACGAGACCACGCGCGCGGTGTCGAGCACATGCTTGACGTTGCGCGTTTCGGGTTCGCTGAAGGCCGACGGGCCGCAGTAGGTGTCGGCGCACGGCGAGCACGAGGTCTGGCCCTGCGCCACGCCCCACACGATGTCTGAATTGCGGTTCAGGTCGACACCGTCGCACGGCGTGCCGGGGTTGTCGCGCCGGTTCTTGCGCCACATGTCGTCGACCGTCATCACGTGGTGGCGCCCGTCGGGGTTCACGCAGGGTAGCAACCAGATGTCCATAGCCGCGAGGATCAGCTTCACGTCGTCGGCCGGGAAGGTCTTGCCGCCGTAGGTGATGTTGGTGCCGTTCGAGTAGCTCAGCAGCAGGTCGATCGCGAGTTCGATGATCGCGTCCGGGTTCATCAGCTCGCGCGCATGCGTGCCGCCGACGATCAGCACGGCGCGCCGCGCCGCACCGCCGCCGGCGCGCATGCGCAGCGCGAACACCGGCCGGCCTTGGACCGAGTTGTCAGGCAGCTGCACGCGGGTAAAGATTTGCGGGAACCACAGCGACAGGATGCTGGTGGCCGAATCGATCTGGGCAATGGTGCGGTACATCATTCACCTCCCTTGCCTGGGGTTGCGCGCGGAAGGCCCTTGACCTGCTCTTCGAGCCAGGCCTTGGCCCGCGTGTCGGACATGACGCGCTCCTTGGCCAACGGCGCCACCGGCACCGCCGCCATCAGGTGCACCTCGAAGCCCTGCTCCAGCAGGCGGCGCGCGTCGTCGGGCGACAACAGCAGCCTGATCTGGCCTTTGGCGTCGGGCAGGCGGTCCAGGTCGAGCGTCGCGGCGGCCGCAACGGCCTTGGCGCGCGACGCGGACCCCAGCGTGGCCTCGAACCGGACCGGGGCGTTGTGCCCTTGCGCGGCGGGCGGCGGCTTCTTCGCGGTGGCCATGGCAACTCCTGAAGCAAGCGAAGAGATTGCGCCGCCGCCATGCCGAAGTCAAGACAACCAGGCCCCTAGTTCATCAGTCGGGTGGAGGCGAAATTGTGTCGCTCTGTCTGAACACATCACGGCAACATCAGTCGGCCGTCAGCTTCGCCCCCTGCACCACGCCTTTCCACTTGGCCAGCTCGCTCTTCAGCATTGCGCCGAATTGCTCGGGCGTGCTGGTCTCGACGTCGGCGCCATGGTCTTCCATGCGCTTGACGATCTCCTTGTCCTTCAGCACCTCGTTGATGGCCTTGTTGAGCTTGTCGACCACCGCCCTGGGCGTCTTGGCCGGTGCGAAGATGCCGTACCACTGCTGCACGTTCACGCCATCCACGCCGGCCTCTTTCAAGGTAGGCACGTCGGGCAGCAGGGTCGAGCGCTTCGGGCCGGCCACCGCCATGGCGCGCAGCTTGCCGGCCTTCACGTGCGGCAGCGCGGTGAACAGGCTCGGGAACATGAACTGCGTCTGGCCGCCGATGGTGTCGCTGACGGCCGGGGCCGAACCCTTGTAGGGCACGCCCAGCATCACCACACCGGCGTCCATCTTGAACAACTCGGCGGCGAAGTGCGGCGCCGTGCCGTTGCCGGCCGAGGCGTAGGTGTACTTGTCGGGCTTCGCCTTCAGCTGGGCTACCAGGTCTTTCACGTCTTTCACCGCCACACTGGCGTTGGCCACCATCAATGTGGGCGAATAGCCGACCAACCCGACCGGCTCGAAGTCGGCGATCGGGTCGTACTTCAGTTTTTGCAGCGCCGGGTTCATGCTGTGGGTGGCGATGTAACCCAGCATCAGCGTGTGGCCGTCGGGCACGGCACGAGCCACGAACTCGGCTGCGATCGAGCCGTTGGCGCCGGCCCGGTTGTCGATGATGATGGTCTGGCCCAGCATGGGCCCCAGTTTCTGGGCGATGGTGCGGGCCATCGCGTCGTTGCCGCCGCCGGCCGCGGTGGGCACGACGATGGTGAGCGTTTTGCTCGGGAACGCCGCCTGCGCGTGCACAGGTGCGGTACCAATGGCGGCGGCCGCGGCAACGAGCGGGACGATGAGAGATTTCATGGCACTGTCTCCTGTCTGGTTCAGTTCGGGGGGCTTCGAGAAAACGTACTCGGGCAGGTGCAGTTCGCCCTGCAGGATCTTTCGTGCGGTGCGCACCAGCGCGGCGCTCTGGATGCGGGCGTCGGCGCCTTCGCCTTCGAGCTGCACGGCCACGTCGATGCGGCCCTGCGGGTGCAGCACCAGCACATTGCGCGCGCCAGGCGGCGCCACGGCACCGCTGGCCACCGTGCCGGGCAGCGCGAACGCGGCAGCCACGCCGATGGCGCCGGTGGCCGCGTGCGACGCATGGCAGCGCCGCGGCGTGAAGTAGCGCGAGGTGATGCTGTCGCCGCTGTCGCCGTCGCTCACCAGCACGGGCTTGGGGATCACGCTGTTGCTCACGTCGCCCAGACCCATCAGCGTGCCGGCAGCGCGGCGCAGGGCTTCCAGGCGCAGCAGCAGGCCGGGGTGGGCGTCCAGCACGTCGGGCGGTTCGTTGCCGAGCACGCCCAGGTCGGCAGCGCGCACGATCATCAGCGGCATGGCCGCGTCGATGCAGGTCACTGCCACGCCGTCGATCAGGTCGATGCGCCGGCCGGTCGGGAACACCGCGCCGGTCACCGCGCCCCAGGCGTCGAGAAAGTTCAGGTGGATCGGCGCGGCGGTGCCGGCCACGCCGTCGATGCGGGTGTCGCCGTCGTAGCGCACGCGCCGGCCGGGGGTCTGCACCGTCACGTCGATGCGCGAGCGGGTGTTGACGTTGAAGACGCGCAGCGTGGTCGTGCCCTCGCTCGCCTCGACCAGGCCTTGCTCGATGGCGAACGGGCCGACACCCGAGAGCATGTTGCCGCAGTTGGGCCGGGTGTCGACCGACTGCTGGCCGACGCCGACCTGCGCGAACAGATAGTCCACGTCGCAGCCCGGCTCGGCCGAGCGCGACACGATGGCCACCTTGCTGGTGAGCGTGCTGCCGCCGCCCACGCCGTCGAGCTGTAGCAGGTCGGACGCGCCGATCGCGCCGACCAGCGCCTGGTCGCGCACCGCGTCGTCTTGCGGCAGCCAGTCGCGCAGGAAGAACGGGCCGCGCGAGGTGCCGGCGCGCATCAGGACACAGGGGAGAGTGAGTTGCATGGGAACGGATGATGGTCACCCGCGCCCTGTCTGTGAATTGCATAGTTGGGATCGATTGATCCACAATGTGCATCAACGGATCACTCTTCCGGGGCACCCGCGATGGCCATCAACTTCGACCTGAACGACCTGCTGGCCTTTCGCGCCGCGGCCGAGTTGAGCAACTTCCGCAAGGCGGCCGAGACGGTGCACATCTCGCAGCCGGCCTTCAGCCGCCGCATCGACAAACTGGAGCAGGCGCTTGGCGTGCGCCTGCTCGACCGCACCACCCGCCGCGTGAGCCTGACGGCCGTTGGGCGCGACTTTGCGCGCAAGGTGGAGCAGTTGCTCGACGACCTAGACCACACCTTGCTGGGCATTCGCGGTGTGGCCGCCACGCGCATGGGCGAGGTGACGATCGCCTGCGTGCCGTCCACCGTTTACTACTTTCTTTCGCAGGTGATCCGGCGTTACCACGAGCGTTACCCGAAGATACGCGTCAAGGTGCTGGACGCCGGCGCCAACGAGGTGCTGGCCGCGGTATCGAGTGGCGAGGCCGACTTCGGGCTCAACTTCATCGGCGGCCAGGAGAGCGACATCGAGTTCAAGCCGCTGCTCGAAGAACGCTTCGTGGCGGCCTGCCGGCGCGACCACCCGCTGGCGAAGAAGCGCAAGGTGAGCTGGAGCGAGCTCGGCGCGCACGACTTCATCTCGGTGGCCAAGACGTCGGGCAACCGCCTGCTGCTCGACCAGGCGCTGGCCGGCGTGGCCGGGCGCCCGCAGGCCATTTACGAAGCCCAGCACGTGACCACGATGCTCGGCCTGGTGGAGGCCGGATTGGGTGTGGCCGCCGTGCCGGCGCTGGCGATGCCGGGCAAGGACCACCCGCTGCTGGTGAGCGTGCCGCTGGTGGACCCGGTGGTCACGCGCCGTGTGGGGCTGATCCGGCGCAGAGGGCGCAGCTTGTCGCCGGCGGCGCAGCAGTTGTATGAGTTCTTCGGCGAGATGAAGAAGGTTGGCGCTGCCACATCGGCCACGAGGGAGGCCAAGAGGGAGACCAAGAAGCAGCCCACGAAGGAGAAGGCGGCGGCCGCGTAGGACAGCGACTACCGTGCCAGGGGCGGTTCGCCGCTGTGCCGTCTGCGCCGGGGCGCCGACGATGGAGCCCCAGCACGGCAGGAGCGAACATGAGCCAGAGCGCACGCATCAAGGGCACGGTCGAGTACCGCGAGGGCGACGGCATGCCCATCACCATCCGCAAGGGGCCGTGCGAAGTGGAAGAGACCGCGATGGACGTGACCATCAGCTGGACCGAGGGCGAGACTCACGGCTCGGCGGCGATCCCTATCGCCAACTTCAGGCGTTACGTGGCGAACAAGGCCATCGAGGTGTTCGACACCGCACCGGCCTGAGCCGATCGCTCAATCACGCTGCAAGTGCTGCAGCAGGATGCGCGCGCTGGCGCGGTTGGTGGCGCAGGGCACGTCGTGCACATCGCAGGCGCGCACCAGCGCGTTGATGTCGGGTTCGTGCGGCTGCGGCGTCATCGGGTCACGCAGGAAGATCACCGCGTCGACCCCGCCGGTGGACAGGCGCGCACCGATCTGCAGGTCGCCACCCAACGGGCCGCTGAGCAGGCGTTCGACCTCGAGCCCGAGCTCGGTCTGCAGGCGCCCGCCGGTGGTGCCGGTGGCCATCAGCCGGTGCAAGCGCAAGGTCGGCGCGAACTCGCGTGCGATCTCGACGATGACCGGCTTCATTCGGTCGTGGGCGATCAGGGCGATGTTCATCGGTCGATCCTCGGGGCTTCAGGGCTTCAGGGCTTCAAGGGCACTGCAGCAGGTTGCCCTGCACGCTGCACAGCCCGCGCGGGCCGAGCAGATTCTGGCCCATGCGGTTCAGGCGCGAACCGTCGCTGGCCCAGCAGCCGGTCGGGTCGCAGGAGGTGATGACGAGGGGTGGGGCGTTGCGCGGCGGGGGTGGGGCTGGTGGCGTTACGGAGACGGGCGGCACGGTCACCGGGGCCACAGTCACTGGCGTCACCTTCACCGGGGCCACGGTCACCGGGGCCACGGTCACCGGCGCGACCGTCACCGGCGCCTGCACCTGGCGCTGCGGCACGGGCGCCTTGCCACCCAGACACACCTGCGCGGCCCGACGGCGCAAATCCAGCAGGCGCGCATCGGGGGCACGCCGGCGCCCATCGGCGCGCGGCGCGGCGTCGGGCGCAGATGCCGCCACGTCCTCGCGCGCCTGCACAGCTTGTAGCGCGCGCTCGCACTCGGGCGACGGCAAGGTGCCGGCGGGCTGGGCCGAGGCGGCGGCGCAGACCAGTGCCAGGCTTGGAAGGATCAGGCGAAGCAGCATGGGGCTTGGAGCGTAGGCGGTGGTCGTGAGTTCACATTCCCTTTCGATATACAATTCGTCTGACATACTCAATTCGGTAAGGAAAACGCACGCCATGCTCGCCACCCTCACCAGCAAAGGTCAGTTGACGCTGCCGAAAGAGATTCGCGAGCGTCTGGGCCTGACCACCGGCAGCCGGCTCGATTTCAGCATCGACGACACGGGGATGATCGTTGCCCGGCCGTTGGCCACCACGGCCCTCGGCTTGGCCGGGCTGCTGAAGCGGCCTGGACGCAAGCCGGTGTCGTTACGAGCCATCGACGAGGCGATCGAAGCAACCGCGGCCGAACTCAACCCGCGCGCAAAGCCCCGCAGCGCTCGATGATCGGCATCGATACCAACGTCCTGCTGCGCCTGCTGACCGAAGACGACGCGGCGCAGGCCGCCACCGTGCAGCGCCTGCTGGCACCGCTGGATGCGGTGCCGGAGTCGGTGCTGATCAACGACATCGTGTTGGTCGAGACCTTGTGGACCCTGCGGCGCCTGTACGGCTTCGACCGCGCCGGCCAGGCCGAGGTGCTGGGTCACCTGTTGTCGGCGCTGACGTTTCGATTCGAGGACCGCGACGTGCTGAGCCAGGCGCTGAAGGCGTTCACCGGATCGTCGGCCGATTTCTCCGACTGCCTGATCGCCGCCAAGAACACCCGCTGGGGCTGCGAATCGACGGCGACATTCGACCGTGTGATGGGCACGCTGGCCGGGGTGGCCATGCTAAAGGCCTGAACCTTCTTCTACCAACCCATGACCGCCCACACCACCGACCCCGACACCACCGTCGCCACCCTGCCCAACGGCGTGCGTGTCGTCACCCTCCGCCTGCCGCACCTGGACAGCGCCAGCGTGAGCGTGTTCGTGCGCACCGGCAGCGCGCACGAGAGCAAGCGCCTGAACGGCGCGAGCCACTTCTGCGAGCACATGGCATTCAAGGGCACCTTGGCACGCAGTTGCCAGCAGGTGAATCTCGACGCCGAGCTGCTGGGCGCCGAGGTCAACGCCCACACCGACAAGGACCACACCGCCTACCACATGCGCGGCATGGCGCGCCATGCGGGGCAGTTCGTGCACATGCTGGCAGACATCGTGCGCCACAGCACCTTTCCGCAGGCCGAGCTGGAGCGCGAGCGCCAGGTGATCCTGCATGAATACACCGAAGACGAAGACGACGGCATGTCCACCGCGTTCAAGCTGTTCGACACGCTGTGCTTCGGCGCGCACGCGCTGGCGCAGCCGGTGATCGGCACGCGCGGCAACATCCAGCGCCTCACGCGCGACGAGCTGGTGGCGTACGTGCGGCAGCAGTACACCGGTGCCAACATCATCGTCGGCGTGGCCGGCAACGTGGACACTGGCGAAGTGCTGAAAGACGCGCAAGCCGCGTTCGGCTCGATGGAGACCGGCACACCGAACGCGTTGCAGGCGCCGGCCTACCTCGGCGGCGTGGCCTCGCGCCGCCTGCCCGGCGCGCCGCAGACGCACGTGGTGCTGGGCTTCCCGCTGCCGGCGCTGGCCGGTGAACACCATGCCGGCGTGGTGGCGGCGGCGCTGTTCGGCGAAGGCATGAGCTCGCCGCTGATGGACCAGGTCCGCGAACGCCGCGCACTCGTCTACTACGCCGCCTGTTCGGCCGACGTGATGGAGCTGTGCGGGCAATTCGTCATCGAGGCCTCGACTGCACCGGAGCACGTGAACGAGTTCTTCACCGAGGTGATGCGGCTGTTGGTGGCGCACACCGAAACCATCGCTCCAGTGGACCTGGAACGCGCGCGCAACCAGATCGCGGTGCGCCACCTGCGTGCGCAGGAGCAGCCCTACCAACGCCTCGAAGACGCGGCACGCGACTTGTTTGCGCTGGGCCGCGTGCGCCCGCGTACCGAATTGCTGGCACGCGTGCATGCCGTGACGGCCGACGAGGTGCGTGCCGAGTTCCGCCGCATGCTCGCCTCACCGCCGGCGGTGGCGCTGGCCGGCAAGGTGGCGCAGGGGGTGAGCGAGCGGGTGCGTGGGTTGGTACGCGGTGTCGTGTGACCTCACAAGCTCGCCAGCACCCGGTCCACCATCACGCCCGACTGACCGAGGTAGTTGGCCGGGTCGCACAGTTTCGCGAGTGCAACCCGGTCGAGGTGCTTGTTGATCTGCGGGTGCTCGCACAGCAGGTCCAGCAGCGGGCGCTGTTCCTTCACCGCCACGCGGCAGATGTCGTAGACCAGGTCGTGCGCGTACTCGCGGCCGATGTAGCGGCCCAGGCCCATCATCACCGCCTCGCTCGTCACCAACCCGCCGGTCAGGTCGATGTTGCGACGCATCGCCTTGGCGTCCACCTCCAGCCCTTCGAGCACGAAGCGCGATTGTTTGAGCGCGCCGGCCATCAGGCAAAAAGCCTCGGGCAGCACGATCCATTCGATCTCCCACGGGCCGGTGCTGCGCTCGTGGTCGGCGATCATTGCGTCCATCAGCGCAGCGGCATGCTGGCGCACCACCGAGACCTGGGCGTGGATGTAGCAGCTCGAGATCGGGTTGCGCTTTTGCGGCATGGTGCTGCTGGAGCCGCGGCCGTGCGCGAACGGTTCGTAGACCTCGCCGACCTCCGTCTGCATCATCAGCTTCACGTCCATGCTGAGCTTGCCCAAGGTACCGCCGACCAGCCCGAGGAAGGCGCCGACCTCGGCGATGTTGTCGCGAATGGTGTGCCAGGCGATCAGCGGCTGGCCCAGGCCCAGTTCGGCGCACAGTGCGGCTTGCGTTTCCATTCCGCCGGTCTGCAGTGAGGCCAAGGTGCCGGCGGCACCAGCAAACTCGCCCACCAGCACTCTCGGGCGCAACTGGCTCAGCCGTTCGCGGTGGCGTTCGATGGCCGACAGCAGCCCCGCCATCTTGTAGCCGAAGGTGACCGGAATCGCTTGCTGCAGGTTGCTGCGGCCGATCATCGGCGTGTCGCGGTGCTTGCGCGCCAGATCGGCCATGGCCTTGGAGATGGCGGCCAGGTCGGCATCCACCAGCACCAGCGCCTCGCGGATCTGCAGCACGGTCGCGGTGTCGGTGATGTCTTGCGTCGTGGCGCCCCAGTGGCAGTACTCGCCTAGCTTGTCGCGGCACAGCAGGTTGAGCTGCGAAACCACGCCCAGGATCGGGTAGCCGATGCGCTCGGTCTGCTGGCGCAGCTTGGCCATGTCGATCTGGTCGAGGTGACAGTGGCTGACGATCTCGTTGGCCGCTTCCTGCGGAATCAAACCGAGCTTGCCCTGCACCTTGGCCAGGGCCGATTCGATGTCCAGATATTTCTGCGTGCGATTCTCGTCGGACCAGACCTGGCGCATCGCATCGCTGCTGAAGATGCCCTGGAAGATGGCGGAGTCGATGATGGTGGAGGCCATGGGTGTTCTTTCTCGTCTCTTGTGGATTGAAGGAATCAGTCGGCGGAGCGCTGCAAAGTGCGCTGCGCCTGCAGCACCACCGGGCGGTCGATCATTCGGCCGTCCAGCTTGGCCGCGCCGGGCGATGCGGCCTCGGCGGCGAGCACGCGGCGCGCCCATTCAAGCGCCTGCGCGCTCGGCGCCAGCGCCGCATGAATCGGCGCGATCTGGCGCGGGTGGATGCACAGCTTGGCGCCGAAGCCGTGGCGGCGCGCCCAGGCCAGGTCGGCCAGCAGGCGCGCTTCATCGTCGATCTGCGGCGTGACGCCGGCCACCGGTGCGGGCAGCCCGGCCACGCGCGCGGCGATAGTGATGCGGCCGGCGGCGTAAGTCAGCGGATCGGCGTGTTCGGTGATGTCCAGGTCGAGGTCGAGCGCAAAGTCGAGCGTGCCGAAAACCAGGCCGATCACTCCGGCGCTTGCTGCCACCGATTCGACATTGGCGATGCCGCGCGCACTCTCAAGCAGCGCCAGCACACGCGCCTGCGGCCAGGCAGCGCACACCGCCGCCACTTGTTCTGGCGACTCGGCCTTGGGCAGCATCACGGCGCCAACGCGCGCGTCACGCAGCAAACGCAGGTCGTCGGCAAACCATGGCGATGCAGCGTCGTTGATGCGCAGCACCGTGCGTTCGCGCTCGGCTGGTGTGGCGGTGGCAGCCCAGGCCGCGATTGCATCACGCGCCTGCGCCTTGGCCTCGGCCGCGACGGCGTCTTCCAGGTCCAGCACCACCGCATCGGCGCCGCTGGCCAGCGCTTTGGCAAAACGCTCGGGGCGGTTGCCGGGCACGAACAAGTAGGTGCGTGGGTTCATCGCAGGGTCTCTCATGTCAAACGGCCTCGGCCGCACGCAGCGCGCGAATGGCGGCGGCGTCGAGGCCCATCTCGGCCAGGATCGCATCGGTGTGTTCGCCCAGCGCCGGCACCGGGTCCATGCGCGGGCCGTCGCTGGCGTCCGGCCCCCACGAGCCGGGCGGCAGCATCGCCGGCAGCGGGCCGGCCGGTGAACCCACCTCGCGCCAGCGGCCACGCGCCTTGAGCTGCAGGTGGTCCCACAGCTCCTGCATGGTGTTCACGCGGGCGTTGGCGATCTGCGCCGCCTCCAGGCGCTCGACGACCTCGGGCGCGGTCAACGGCCTGAAGGTGTCGACGATGATCTGGCGCAGCGCTGCTCGCTCTGCCGTGCGCATGGCGTTGCCGGTGAAACGCGGGTCGGTCGCCAGGGCCGGTTGCTGCAGCACCGTGGTGCAGAAGTTGACCCACTCGCGCTCGTTCTGCAGGCCCATCATCACGGTGCCGCCGTCACCGGTGGGGAACGGGCCATACGGGTAGATGGTGGCGTGGCTCGCGCCGGTGCGCGGTGGCGGCGGCGCGCCGTCGAAGGCGTAATAGAGCGGGTAGCTGTTCCATTCGGCCAGCGATTCGAGCATCGAGATGTCGATGTGCTGGCCGCGGCCGGTCTGCGAACGCTGCATCAGCGCGGCCAGGATGTTGGTGTAGGCGTACATGCCCGCTGCGATGTCGGCAATCGAGGTGCCGGCCTTGCTGGGTTCGTCCGGCGTGCCAGTGACGGAGACGAAACCCGACTCGCTCTGGATCAGCAGGTCGTAGGCCTTCTTGTCGCGGTAGGGGCCGGGGTGCTGCAGGTCGTCGCCATAGCCGGAGATGTCGCAGACGATCAGCGACGGCTTCTGCGCCGACAAGGCCGCGTGGCTGACGCCGAGCCGCGCCGCCGCGCCGGGCGCCAGGTTCTGCACCACCACGTCGGCCTTCTCGACCACCAGGCGCTGCAGGATCTCGGCCGCCTTGGGGTGCTTGACGTCCAGCGTCAGACTCTCTTTCGACCGATTCGTCCAGACGAAGTGCGAGG
>JANMYQ010000335.1:0-3710 GCA_031382215.1 Methylibium sp. | reverse complement strand
GTGCGCGTCGAAGGTGTTCCAGATGCGCGGTCGCTCGCCGAATGTGAAACCCACCGCGGCGCCGCGCTGGCGCAGGGTTTCGCGACCCTGCGCCAGTTGCGCCGGTGATGCGCCGTACTTCTTGGCCAGGTGCTGGAGCGTGTCTTCACCTTCGGGCGGCATGGCCGGGTTGAGCTCGAAAGGCTGGAAGTGCAGCTCGACGGAAATGTCGCCGGCGACGCGCTCCAGCGCGGTCTCCAGCGAATGCAGGCCGACGGCGCACCAGGGGCAGGCCACGTCGGAGACAAAGTCGATCTTCATCGGGGAGTCCTCTTTCTCGAAATGTTCATGCTTCAGATGGGCAGCATGGTGGTGTTCTTGACCTCTTCCATCACCGCGTAGGTGCGCGTCTCGCGCACCCCCGGCAAGGCCCAGATCACCGAGCCGACGAACTCGCGGTAGGCCTGCATGTTCGCCACGCGAGTCTTGATCAGGTAGTCAAAACCCCCCGCCACCAGGTGGCATTCCAGGATCTCGGGGCGCACCTGCACGGCGGCCTTGAAGCTGTTCATCGCGTCGTGCGTGGTGCGGTCGAGCACCACCTCGATGAAGACCATCATGCCGGCGCCGAGCTTGTCGGGGTTCAGGCGCGCTTCGTAGCCGAGGATGTAGCCGTCGCGCGAAAGCCGCTTCACCCGCTCCAGTACCGCGGTGGGCGACAGGTGCACGTCTTCGGCGAGCTTCAGGTTGGAGATGCGGCCGTCTTGTTGCAGCACGCGCAGAATCTTGGCGTCGATCTTGTCGAGGCTGTGGCGAGAGAGGTCGTCCATAGAGTGTCATCGAATCATCGTCTGCAGAATAGCGCAAGTTTAGCGAAACATTCCAGGCATGAGCAGATAACCTAGCGGCTTGTTCGTTGGAAAGGGCCTTCCATGTTCTCCCTGCCTGAGCCGTCCGCTCGCCTGCCGCACCCGTCACGGGGCGAGATCGAGGTCTTGGAGCAGTTGCTGCCGCCGCTGGCCGACGGACTGGACTGGCCCGCCGCCGCGCAAGCCGCACGCCCGTGGGTGCAGGCGGTGCGCGACAACCCGGCGCCATTCTGGGCGATGGAATCGCTGCTGCGCGAGTACCCGATCTCCAGCGCCGAGGGTCTGGCGCTGATGCGGCTGGCCGAAGCGCTGCTGCGCGTGCCCGACGCCGAAACCGCGATCGCGCTGACCGCTGACCAGTTGGGCAAGGCCGAGTTCGATGCATCCCACGGCGGCCCGCACAAGATGCTCGCCAGCCTCTCGGCCAGCGCGATCAGCCTGTCGAAGAAGTTCCTGCCCGAAGGCGAAGCCGAGTCCGGCCTGTTCAAGCGCCTCGGCGCGCAGACCGTGGTCGCCGCCACCGTGCGCGCGATCCAGTTGCTCGGCCGCCAGTTCGTGCTCGGCCGCAACATTGGCGAGGCGATGGGCGAAGCCGCTTCGGCCCGCAAGGCCCAGCCGAACCTGCGCTACAGCTACGACATGCTCGGCGAAGGCGCGCGCACCGAAGCCGACGCGCAGCGTTACCTCGTGTCGTACCGGAACGCGATCGAGCACATCGCCAAGGCCAAGGCCAAGGACACGAAAACCGCCACCGGCCCCGAACACGCCGACGGCATTTCGATCAAGCTCAGCGCGCTGTTCTCGCGCTATGAAGACACGCAGCGCGAACGTGTGTTCGCCGAACTGCTGCCGCGCGTGTGGCAGCTCATCGAGCCGGCGGCGCGCGCGCACATCAACCTGACGATCGACGCCGAAGAGAGCGACCGGCTGGAGCTGTCGCTCGACGTGTTCGAAGCGCTGGCGCAGCGCATTGCCAAGGAGTTCCCGCAGTGGCGCGGCTTCGGGCTGGCGGTGCAGGCCTACCAGACGCGCGCCATGCATGTGGTCGATGAAGTGGCGCGCATCGCCAGGGCGAACAAGCTGCGCTTCATGGTGCGCCTCGTCAAGGGCGCGTACTGGGACGGCGAGATCAAGCGCGCGCAAGAGCTCGGCCTGTCCGGCTACCCGGTGTTCACCCACAAGCACCACACCGACATCTCGTACCTGGCCTGCGCGCGCGCACTGGTTGGGCATGCCGATGTGATCTACCCGCAGTTCGCCACCCACAACGCCGGCACCATCGCCGCGATCGTGCAGATGGCGCGCGACAAAGGACACAAGAAAGGCGCAGCGTTCGAAATGCAGCGCCTGCATGGCATGGGCGAGGCCGTCTACCGCGAGGTGATGCAGGATGCGCAACTGCCGGTGCGCGTGTACGCGCCGGTGGGTGAACACCGCGACCTGCTCGCCTACCTGGTGCGCCGGCTGCTCGAGAACGGCGCGAATTCGTCCTTCGTGCACCAGTTGTCCGACGAATCGGTCGATGTGGAAGCGCTGCTCGCATCGCCGCTGCACCCTGCCAAGATCCCGGCGTTGCCGGCCCCGGCCTCGCTTTACGGCTGGAACGGTCGGCAGGGCCGCAAGAACTCGGCCGGTATCGACCTGGCCATCCTGGCCGACCGCCTGCCGCTGGACGAGGCGATCGTTTCCGCCACGGTCGAGCCCGTCGCCGAAGCCAGCCGCGCACACATCGACGCCGCGATGGCCCGCCTGCAACACGGCTTCGGCGCCTGGAACGCCACGCCGGTGGCCGAGCGCGCCGCCGTGCTGCGCCGCGCCGCCGACGCGCTTGAAGCACTTCTGCCCGAGTTCTGCGGCCTGCTGGTGAAAGAAGCCCACAAGACGCTCGGCGATTGCGTGTCCGAGGTGCGCGAGGCGGTGGACTTCTGCCGCTACTACGCCGACCAGGCCGAAGCGCGCCTGAGCACGCAAGTGCTGCCCGGCCCCACCGGCGAAAGCAACCAGTTGCACCTGCACGGCCGCGGCGTGTTCGTCTGCATCAGCCCGTGGAATTTTCCGCTTGCGATCTTCGCCGGCCAGGTGGTGGCGGCGCTGGTGGCCGGCAACGCCGTGGCCGCCAAACCGGCCGAGCAGACGCCCGCGGTGGCGCAGCGTTTCGTGGCGTTGTTGATCGAGGCGGGTGTGCCGCACGCTGCGCTGGCGCTGCTGCACGGCCCCGGCGAAACCGTCGGCGCCGCGCTGGTGGCCGACCCGCGCACGGCCGGCGTGTGCTTCACCGGTTCGACCGGGGTTGCCAAGATCATCAACCGCACGCTCGCTGCCAAGGACGGCCCGATCGTGCCGCTGATCGCCGAGACCGGCGGCATCAACGCGATGGTGGTCGACAGCACCGCGCTGCCCGAGCAGGTGGTTGACGCGGTGGTGCAAAGCGCCTTCCGCTCGGCCGGCCAGCGCTGCTCGGCGCTGCGGCTGCTGTGCGTGCACGAGGGCGTGGCCGATGGCGTGATCGAGATGATCCGCGGCGCGCTGAAAGAGCTGCGCGTGGACGATCCGGCACGCTTGGCGACCGACGTCGGCCCGGTGATCGATATCGAAGCGTTCGACGGCATCAGCGCGCACATCGCGCGGCTGCGCCGCGAGGCCACGCTGATCGGCGAAGCCTCGTTGAGTTCGAGCTTATCGCGCCTGATCGCGCCCATCGCCTTCGAGCTGCCGAGCGTGGAGGCCGTGAAGCAGGAGATCTTCGGCCCGGTGCTGCACGTGGTGCGCTGGGGCGGCGACGTGGATGCCGTCATCGCGCAGATCAACGCGCTCGGTTACGGCCTCACGCTGGGCATCCAGACGCGCATCGACTCGCGCGCC
>JANMYQ010000311.1:0-4054 GCA_031382215.1 Methylibium sp. | reverse complement strand
GCGCAACCAGTTCCACGCCATCAACCAGTTCCGAATCGAAACGCCGGGCTGCGTGCGCGAGTTCATCATCCCCGACATCGTGCTGTTCGTGAACGGCATTCCGTTGGCCGTGGTGGAGTGTAAGAAGGGCTCGGCCACCTGCGCCAACCCGATGCAGGAAGCATTCGTGCAACTGCAACGCTACATGCGCCGCCGCGCCGAAACCGAGCACGCGGGGTTGAAGGAAGGCGAGCCCCGCCTGTTCCACAGCAACCTGCTGCTGATCCGCAGCAGCGGGCTCGAAGCCGACTACGGCACCCTCACCTCGGGCGAAGAACATTTCTACGCCTGGAAGACGCTCTACCCGCAGGCCGATGCGGCGCCCGACGGCCTGAATGCGCAGCAACGCCTGGTGGCCGGCATGCTCGGCAAGGCCAACCTGTTGCAGATGCTGCGTACCTGCACCGTGTACATGGACACCGAAGGTGGCTCGCGCATCAAGGTGCTGTGCCGCTACCAGCAGTTTCGCGCGGCCAACAAGGTCATGGAGCGCTTGCGTGGCGGCCGCACAGCGATGGAGCGCAGCGGGGTGGTGTGGCACACGCAGGGCTCGGGCAAGTCGCTGACGATGGTGTTCCTGGCGCGCATGCTGCGCGCCAGCCGCGACCTGAACGATTTGAAAATCGTGCTGGTTAACGACCGGCAGGACCTGGAAGACCAGCTCAGCGAAACCGCCACCCTGATCGGCGGGCGCGTCAACGTGATCGAGAACACCCAGGCATTGCGCCAGCACTTGGGCACCGACAGCTCCGACCTGAACATGGTGATGGTGCACAAGTTCCAGGAGCGCGAGCCGGTGCTCAGCAATGCGGTGGCCGAGGTGCTGGGCAGCTATCTGCCGATCCCCGCGGGCAAGGCTTTCGGCGTGGTGAACACGTCGGAGCGCATCGTGTTGATGATCGACGAAGCGCACCGCACGCAAAGCTCCGACTTCGGCGACAACCTGTTCGGGGCATTCCCCAACGCCACGCGGCTGGCCTTTACCGGGACGCCGCTGCTGACCGAGCGCCACGGCGAGCGCAAGACGAACAAGCGTTTCGGCGAGTACATCGACACCTACCGCCTGCTCGACGCGGTGAATGACGGCGCCACGTTGCAAATCCTGTACGAAGGGCGTACGGCCGACAGCGCGCTGAACGAGAAGCACGCCTTCGACACCGCGTTCGAAGACCTGTTTCGCGAGCGCAGCGACGAGGAGCTGGCTGCGATCAAGAAGAAGTACGGCGCCACCGGCGACATCCTGGAGGCCGAGGCGCGCATCGACGCCATCGCGCAGGACATCGTGCGCCACTATGTAGAGAACATCCTGCCCAACGGCTTCAAGGCCCAGGTGGTGTGCCACTCCAAGCTGGCCTGCGTGCGCTACCAGGCGGGCATCGAGGCCGCGCTGGCCGCGCGCATGGCGCTGGAGAAGGCCCGGCCCGAACCCGACGAAGCGCTGGTGCGCAAGCTGGCCTTCCTGAAGACGGCGGTGGTGATTTCATCCGACGGTACCAATGAGGCGGCCTTCATCACCCAAGTGCGCAAGCAGGCCGCACGCATGAAGGCGGTGGAAAACTTCCGCAAGGGCTTTGACCTCGACGACCCCGACAAGGCCCACACCGGCATCGCCTTCCTGATCGTGTGCGACATGCTGCTCACCGGCTTCGACGCGCCGGTGGAGCAGGTGATGTACATCGACAAGCGGCTGCGCGAGCACAGCCTGCTGCAAGCGATTGCGCGCACCAACCGCGTCAAGCGCGGTAAGCAGCGGGGCTATGTGGTGGATTACATCGGCCTGGCCAACCACCTGACCGAGGCGCTGACGCTCTACACCGCCAGCGACGAGTTGCAGGAACTGCACGACGGCCTGAAGAACACTAACACCGAATTGCCCGTGCTCGACGAGCGCTACCAGCGCCTGCTGCAGCTCTTCGAGGCCCTGGGCGTGAAGCAGATCGCGGCGTTCGTCAACGGCCAGCTTGCCGATCCGGCGACCGAGGCTGCCGTGGTTCACGCGGCCGTGAAGGCGCTGAAGGACGAGCGCCAACGCGCCGACTTCGAGGTCTATCTGAAGAAATTCCTGATGAGCCTGGACATCATCCTGCCCCACCCGTCGGCCCAGACGTTTCGCGTGCCGGCCAAGCGCTTCGGCTACATCCTGCAAGTGACCAAGGAGCGCTACAAGGACGCCAGCCTGCAGTTGGGTGACGCGGGCGAGAAGGTCAAGGCGCTGATCAATGAACACCTGGTGAGCCTGGGCATCAACCCCAAGGTGCCGCCGGTGGAGCTGCTGGCCGAGGACTTCTTGCAACGCCTGCAGCAGCACGCCGGCAACAACGGGGAAGCCAAGGCGAGCGAGATGGAGCATGCCATCCGCAAGCACTGCACGGTGCATCACGATGAAGACCCGGCCTTTTACCAGCGCCTGTCGGAGAAGGTGGACGCGCTGATCGTGCGCCACCACGATCAATGGGACTTGTTGGCCGACCAGTTGGCCGAGTTGCGCAGCGAGGCCGTGCGCGGGCGCCAGCAAGGCGAAGAGGGCATGAGCCGCGAAGCCACCACCTTTTACGAGCACATCGTGCAAGTGGCCTTTGTCGGGGGCCCGGTGCCGGTGGGTGACAAGGCCGGGCTGAAGGCCTTGATGGAAACGTTGGTGGAGTTGCTGCAAACCACCATCGGCAGCATCGACTTCTGGCAAAGCCCCGACAAGCAGAAGCGCCTGCGCGGCGAGATCAAGACCGCGATCGGCAAGACACAGCTCGTCGTGCTCAAGGCCCGGCGCGAGCGCGTGGCGGTGGAAGTAATGAAGCTGGCCAAGAATCGCCACGACGAATTGCTGCGTGCAGGCCGCAACTGACATGCAACACCGGCAAGTGCGCGACATCGAGTACCGGCTGCTGCCGGGCGCCGACCGCCAGACCACCGACATCGTGATCGAGCGCGACGGCCAGATCAGCGTGCGCCCGCCGCGGCGCATGACGCCCGAACAGGTCGATCAAACCGTGCTGGCCAAGCGCCTGTGGATCTACCGCAACCTGGCCGATTGGCGCGACCTGAATTCCACCCGCGTGGTGCGCGAGTGGGTCAACGGCGAGAGTTTCCTTTACCTGGGCAGCAGCTACCGGCTGCAACTGGTCTCTGAGCAAGACGCGCCACTGAAGTTAATAGACGGGCGCTTTTGTCTGCTACGCAGCGTCGTGGAACGCGGCGGCAAGGCCTTGGCGCAAGATGCCTTCCAGACCTTCTACGCAGAGAAAGGCGCGCCGCGTCTGGCCCGTCAGGTTGCGCGCCATGCCGCCCGCATCGGCGTCAACCCTGGCCGGCTCCAGATCAAGGAGCTGGGCTATCGCTGGGCGAGTTGCACGGCAGACGGGTCGCTGCAATTCCACTGGAAGTGCTGGATGGCACCGCACAAGATCGTGGACTACATCGTGGTCCACGAGTTGTGCCACCTGCATCATCGCGACCATACCGCTGCGTTCTGGAACGAGGTGGACAAGGTGATGCCCGATTACCGCGAGCGCAAGGAGTGGCTGCGACAGCGCGGCGCGGAGATGGACTTGTAGCGCGCGACCCGCGCGCTCACACAGCGCGCCGTGCGTTCTCCCACTGCGCGGCCCACATCGGCGCGGCTTGCACCACATCGCCGACGACCAGGATCGCCGGGCTGGCGAGGCCTTCGCTGGCGATGGTCTCGGCCAGCGTGCCCAGGGTGCACAGCGCGTGGCGCTGCTCGGGCGTGTGCGCGGCGCTGATCACGGCTGCCGGTGTGTTGCCGGGCAAGCCGCCGCTGCGCAAAGCATTGACGAGGCCCTGCACCCGCGCGACACCCATATAGATCACGAGGGTCAGGCCGCTTCGCGCCAGCGCGGCCCAATCGGGCTCGTGTTCACTGCCGTGACCGGTGACGAGCGCGACACCCTGCGTGAAGCGCCGGTCGGTGACGGGGATACCGATGGCGGCCGGCGCGGCGATGCCGGCGGTGAGGCCGTTGATGACCTCGACTTCGATGCCGGCGGCGCGCAAGGCA
>JANMYQ010000253.1:0-45590 GCA_031382215.1 Methylibium sp. | reverse complement strand
ACGGTGCCGCGCTCCTGGCCGACGGTCGAGAGATGATGGCCGACGCTGCCCTCCTCGTCCATCGGCAGCTCGGTCGGGAACGGGCCGCTGCCCACCCGCGTGGTGTACGCCTTGGTGATGCCGAGGATGTAGTGCAGCTGGTCCGGGCCGACGCCCGAGCCGGCCGAGGCATTGCCGGCGACGCAGTTGCTCGAAGTCACGAACGGATAGGTGCCGTGGTCGATGTCCAGCAAGGTGCCCTGCGCGCCTTCGAACAGGATGTTGGCTCCGTTGCGATGCGCGTTGTGCAGGATGTAGCCGACGTCGGCCATCATCGGCTTCAGCGCTTCGGCCACTCGCATCGCGTGCTCGAAGATCGGCTCGAACTCGAGCGGCTTGGACTTGAGGTAACCCGCCAATGCAAAGTTGTGCAGCGCCAGCAGCTCGCGCAGCTTGGCCGCAAATCGTTCGGGGTGTTTGAGGTCCTGCACCCGCAGCGCCCGGCGTGCGACCTTGTCTTCGTAGGCCGGGCCGATGCCCTTGCCGGTGGTGCCGATCTTGCCGGCGCCGCTGGTCTCGCGCAGCGCCTCGCGGGCCTTGTCGACCTCGACGTGGAAGGGCAGGATCAGCGGGCACGACTCGCTGATGAACAGGCGCGAACGCACATCCACGCCGATCGCTTCGAGCCGTTCGATCTCGCCCAGCAGGTGGCTCGGATCCACCACCACGCCGTTGCCGATGTAGCAGGCCACGCCGTCGCGCA
Source organism: Methylibium sp. (assembly GCA_031382215.1). GTDB lineage: Bacteria > Pseudomonadota > Gammaproteobacteria > Burkholderiales > Burkholderiaceae_C > LGRD01. The sequence goes on along the minus strand of JANMYQ010000253.1, from coordinate 44,848 downwards.
TGATGCCCGAGGGGATCAGCTGCAGTGCCGTCTTGACGCCCTTGATCACCAGCGTGTGGCCCGCGTTGTGGCCGCCCTGGAAACGCACCACGGCTTGCGCATGGTCGGTCAGCCAGTCGACCACCTTGCCCTTGCCTTCGTCGCCCCACTGCGTGCCGACGACGACCACGTTGTGGCCACCCGATTTCGCGTTCATCCGATTCATGTCTTGTATGGTTGTTGTGTCGCTGTTCCCGCCGGCCTCAGAGGGCCCTGACGGTCCATTGCCCATTCGATGGCGCCAGTTCGCGATCGCATGCGAACTCCTGGCCTTCGTGTTCATGGCCGGGCAGGATGCACACCACCGTTTCGCCCTGCCTGCGCAGTTGCCGTACCGCCGTGCGCAGCCCGGCGTCTTCGGCCCAGGGCGCGCGGATGGCGGCCCGCTGGCCCTTGCCAGGCACCAGCAAGGCCAGCTCCTTCAAATCCACCAGGCTGAAGCCGACCGCCGGCCGTTTGCGGCCGAACACCGCGCCGACTTCGTCGTAGCGGCCACCGCGTGCCACCGCGTCACTGGCACCTTCGGCGAACACCGCAAAGCGTGCGCCGCTGTAGTACGCGTAACCGCTCATGTCGGCCAGATCGAAGCCGATGCGAACCTCGGGGTGGGCTTGCAGCGCGTGGTCGGCCAGCCACTTCAGGTCGCCCAGCGCTGCGTCGATCAGCGGATGGGCCGGCAGCGCGCGGCGTGCATCGGCCAGCACCTCGCGGCCACCGTACATCGTGACCAAGGCCAGCAGGCCACGCTGCACCTCGGCGGGCAGCGGGGCCGACAGGCTGCGCAGCGCCGCGGCGTCCTTGGCCGCCAGTGCGGCATAGACCTCAGCCAGCGCTTCGCTGCTGAAAGCCGTACCCGCCAGCACCCCACGCACGATGCGCGCGTCGCCCAGGTCGAGCACCACGTTGCCGAGCCCGACGTCGCGCAGGCAATCGAGCGCCAGGTCCTGGACTTCGAGGTCGGCTTCCAGCCCGGCGTGCCCGAAGATCTCGGCACCGAACTGAAGCGGCTCGCGCGTCGAGCGCCCGCCCGAGGGCAGCGTGTGCAGCACCGGCCCGCAGTAACAAAGGCGCGTCACGCCAACCCGGTTGAGCAGATGCGCGTCAATGCGCGCCACCTGCGGCGTGCTGTCCGCACGCACGCCCAGCGTGCGACCGCTCAACTGATCGACCAGCTTGAAGGTACGCAGATCGAGCTCGTGGCCGGTGCCAGAGAGCAGCGACTCAAGGTGCTCCAGCAGTGGCGGCATCACCAGTTCGCAGCCATAGCTGCGCGCGACATCGAGCAGCCCGCGGCGGAGTTCTTCGATGTGCCTGGCCTGCGAGGGCAGGACATCGGCAATGTGCTCGGGCAGCAGCCAAGCAGAGGACATGGGAAAACGCCGGGGGATTAAAAACGGAATTGTACCGGCGGGGCAACGCAGGAAATCAAGGCCAGAAGACGAGCAACAGCAAGAGGCCCCCCAGCATGCTGGCCAGGCCAAGGAAGCGGATCTGGCCATCGCTCATCTGCGTGGCTCGCTCGAACACCCGGCGCCAACTGGCGGGGCTGAAGAACGGCAGCACGCCTTCGGCCACCAGCATCAACGCAAAGGCACCGAGCAGCAGTTCCCACCAGCCACCCGCGGCCACCGACTACTTCCGCGCCGGTGCGGACGGCGCGGCCGGGGCGTTGCCACCCGCGCCTCGCATGGCCTTGAAAAAGTCGCTGCCGGGGTCGACCACCATGACGTCGGAGCGGTTGCGGAAGCTTGAGCGGTAGGCTTCGAGGCTGCGATAGAACTGGGCAAACTGCGGGTCGCGGCCAAAGGCGTCGGCGAACAAGGCCGATGCCTTGGCGTCGCCCTCACCCTTGATCTTCTGGGCGTCGCGGTAGGCCTCGGCGATGATCACCTCACGCTGGCGGTCGGCGTCGGCGCGGATCTTCTCGCCTTCGGCGGTGCCGGTCGAGCGCAACTGGTTGGCCACCTGGAGCCGCTCGGAGCGCATGCGGCTGTAGATCGAGTCGGTAATGTTGGCAACGAAGTCAACGCGCTTGATCCGGACGTCGAGTATCTCGATACCGAACGCCTTGGCGTCGTCGGCCAAACGCTCGCGCACGGCCAGCACGACCTGGGCGCGCTCGGTGGACAGCACCCCGCCGACGGTCCGCTTGGTCACTTCTTCGTTGAATGCCGCATGCACCACCGGGCTGAGCCGGGCTTCGAGGTTGCGTATGTCCACACCGTTGTTTCGGATGAACTGGCGCGGCTCGGTGACACGCCATTTCACCAGCCAGTCGATCACAAGGCTCTTTTTCTCGGCCGTGAAGATCGGCCGCGTTTCGGGGCTGTCCAGCGTCTGGATGCGGCGGTCGAGAAACACGACGTTCTGGAACGGCGGTGGCAACTTCCACTTGAGGCCGGGCTCCTGCACGACCTCCTTGATCTCGCCCAGTGCGTAGACCACGCCCACCTGGCGCTGGTCGACCACGAACAGGGTTGAAGCGAGCAACATCAGCGCCAGCAGCGCGCCGGCAACGATCAGACCGATACGGTTCATTTGTCAGTGCTCCTGCGGCTCATCGACCGTCGCGGTCGCGGCCGCGCTGCCCGTCGCGTGACCGGACATCGACCGTGCCTGCGGGATTGGTGGTTTCGGCGGCGGCCGGCGCGAGTGGGGCGGCAGCCGGCGCAACGGCAGCGCCTTGCTGCATCAGCTTGTCGAGCGGCAGGTACAGCAGGTTGGAGTTGTTGCGGTTCTCGATCATCACCTTGCTGACGTTGTAGTAGACCTGCTGCATGGTCTCGATATAGAGCCGGTCGCGCGTGACCGAGGGCGCCTACGGGTACTCGGCCAGCCCCTGGTTGAAGCGCTGCGCATCACCTTCAGCCTGCGCGATCACCCGCGCCTTGTAACCTTCGGACTCTTCCTTGAGCCGCGCCGCGGAGCCCTGCGCCTTGGGGATCACGTCGCTCGCGTAGGCCAACCCCTCCTTCTTCAGGCGGTCACCGTCCTGCCCTGCCTTGAGTGTGTCTTCGAACGAAGCCAGCACCTGCTCGGGCGGTTGCACGCTCTGCACATTGACGTTGACGACGATGATGCCCGCCTTGAGCCGATCGAGCTGTGCCTGAATGGACTTGACCAGTTCAGAGGCGATCGCATCGCGCTGCTCGTAGAGCACCGAGTCGATCTTGCTCTTGCCGACGATCTCGCGCACCGCGGATTCGGCGGCCACCGACACCGCGTCTTCCGGATCGCGGTTCTCGAACAGGAACTCGCGCGCATCCTTCAGCCGGTACTGCACGGTGAAGCGGATGTCGACGATGTTCTCGTCCTCCGTCAGCATCGACGAGTCGCGCAGGCCGGTGGCCTGGCTGACGACGTTCTTGCCGACCTCGCGCGAGCGCAACTGGGTCACCCGCACCGTCTCGTGGGCTTGGAACGGGTACGGCAAACGCCACTTGAAACCGGCGTCTTCGGTGCGGCTGAATTTGCCGAACGAGGTCACGACGGCCTGCTCGCCTTCTTGCACGATGAAGAAGCCGCTACCGAGCCAGATAAGCGCGACCACACCACCGATCAGCAGCGCGCCGATGCCGGCGCTCTTCATGTCGGGCTGGAAACTCGGCCCACCGGAGTCGCCGCCGCCGTTGCCGGAGCCGCTATTGCGCGGCCCGCCGCCCTTGCCGCCGAACAGGCCGCCGAGCTTCTTGTTCAGGTCGCGCCACAGTTCGTCGAGATCGGGCGGGCCGTCTCCGCGACCGCCGCTGGCCAGGTGGCGTTCTGCGCCGCGCGGGCCGGCTGGGCGCCCCGTCATGCGAGCCCACATCGTGACCGTCAGGCCCACCAGCAGGTCGCGAAAGGCGAGGGCCACGGCCCTCATTCGCGCGCCACCGTCAGGATTGGAAATGCTCTGTAGGCTCATGGGGTTGTGAGTGAAAGGGAAATGGAGTCTGGCTCGGCTTCGAGAAACAGTGGGTCTGCGCGCTGCGCCGCATCACTTCCCTCGTCGCCGCCAATTGAGGCCGAATCGTCGTCCTTCAAGATGCCTGTCTTCAAGCTGCCGTCGGCGCTCAGCGCCTCCAGCACCATGCCGCGCAGCACGTCCAGGCCGGCGCCGGTCTGTGCGCTGACGAACACGCGCGGCAGGCGCACACCGGCATCGACCTCGAGCACGTCGCGCAGGCTGCGCGGAATCTGGGCCGCGTCGAGCCGATCGAGCTTGTTGAAGACCAGGATTTGCGGCACATCCTGCGCGCCGATCTCGACCAACACGCGCCGCACCTCGGCCATCTGCTCGTCCAGCACCGGGCTGGCGCAATCGACCACGTGCAGCAGCAGGTCGGCGTCAGCGGCCTCTTTCAAGGTGGCCTCGAACGCTTCGACCAGCTTGTGCGGCAAATCGCGGATGAAGCCGACCGTGTCCGACAGCGACACCGAGCGGCTCGCATCTTCCAGGAAGAGCTGGCGCGTGGTGGTGTCCAAGGTGGCGAACAACTGGTCGGCGGCATAGGCGCGCGCGTTGACCAGCGCATTGAACAGGGTCGACTTGCCAGCGTTGGTGTAGCCCACCAGCGAGACGCGGAAAGTCTGGTTGCGTTCGCGCGAACGCCGCTGCGTGCTGCGCTGGCGCTTCACGCGGTCCAGGCGCTGCTTCAGGCCTTTGATGCGCTCGCCGATGATGCGTTTGTCGAGCTCGAGCTGCGCCTCACCCGGGCCACCGCGGTTGCCAATGCCGCCGCGCTGGCGCTCCAGGTGGCTCCAGCGCCGCACCAGCCGGGTCGACAGGTACTGCAGGCGCGCCAGTTCGACCTGCAACTTGCCTTCATGACTCTGGGCGCGTTCGCCGAAGATTTCCAGAATGAGCATCGTGCGGTCGGCCACTGCCACGCCGAGATGGCGCTCCAGGTTGCGCTGCTGCGCAGGCGACAAGGCCTGGTCGAACAGCACCGCTTCGGCCTCGTGCGCCAGCACCAGGGCCTTGATCTCGTCGGCCTTGCCCGAGCCGACGAACAGCGCCGGGTCGGGCGCCTTGCGGCGTGCGATCAGGCGCGCCACCGCCACGTCGCCGGCCGATTCGGCCAGCAGGGCCAATTCGTCGAGCGTGGCATCGAACGAGCGCGCACGGCCGAAATCCACGCCCACCAGAATGGCACGCGCGGGGCTGGTCTCCAGCGTGGGAAAGGACGAATCCGCTGAACTCAAAGCGCGCTCAAGGTGCAAGCCGCACTACGCAGCGTAGGCAGGCCGGTGCCGCAGGCATCAAGGCTGGGGTGGGGCTTCGGCAGCCTGGAAGTTGACGGCACGCCCCGGCACCACGGTGGAAATGGCGTGCTTGTAGACCATTTGCGTCACGGTATTGCGCAGCAGCACGACGTACTGGTCGAACGATTCGATGTGCCCCTGCAACTTGATGCCATTGACGAGGTAGATCGAAACCGGAACATGCTCTTTGCGCAGCAGGTTCAGGAACGGGTCTTGTAGGAGTTGCCCTTTGTTGCTCACGATATTCTCCGTGATGAAAGTTCAGAAGCGGGGACATTAACACAGCGTTGCCCGGCACAGCCCATTGGCCCCAAAGCCCTGGGTGCCCAGCCGGCCGGCGGCGTGAACCACGCCCCGCTCTGGTGCGGATCTGGTGCGCCGATCAGGAGGCCTTGTCGTCGAACGGATTGCGCGACGAGCGCATCTCGATGCGCAGCGGCGTGCCGGTCAGCTTGAAATGCTCGCGGAAGCGCCCTTCCAGGAAGCGCTTGTAGACGTCGGTCACGTGTTCGAGTGAATTGCCGTGGATCACGATGATCGGCGGGTTCATGCCGCCCTGGTGGGCATACCGCAGCTTGGGGCGGAACGCGCCGGCCCGCTTGGGCGCCTGGTGTTCGACGGCGTCTTGCAAGAGCCGCGTGAGCACCGGCGTGGACATCTTGCGCGTGGCCGACGCATGCGCATCGGCGATCGACTTCCACACCGGCCCCAGACCCTGTCGCTTGATGGCCGAGATGTGCAGCACTGGCGCGAACTTGAGGAACGCCAGGCGCATCTCGATCGACCTTGCAAGGGTCTGCTTCTGGTAGTCGTCGACGGCATCCCACTTGTTCACCGCCAGCACGACGGCGCGGCCGCTCTCCAGGATATAGCCGGCAATGTGGGCATCCTGGTCGGTCACGCCCTGCGTCGCGTCGAGCAGCAGCAGCACCACATTGGCGTCGGCAATCGCCTGCAGCGTCTTGACGACCGAGAACTTCTCGATCGCCTCGAAAACCTTGCCCTTGCGGCGCAACCCGGCGGTGTCGATCAGCTCGAACTTCTGGCCGTGGCGCTCGAAGGGCACGGTGATCGCGTCACGCGTTGTGCCGGGCTGGTCGAACGCGACCAGGCGCTCTTCGCCGAGCCAGGTGTTGATCAGGGTCGACTTGCCGACGTTCGGACGGCCTGCCACCGCCAGGCGGATCGGCGCGTCTTCTTGCGGTTCGGGCTCTGCTTCGTCGAACTCGAAGTGTGCCAGCGCCGCATCGGTGAGGCTGCGCACGCCCTCGCCATGCGCGGCCGAGATCGGGTGCGGCTCGCCCAGCCCCAGCTCGAAGAACTCGGCCAGCAGCGGCGACTCGGCCATGCCCTCGGCCTTGTTCGCCGCCAGCACCACCTTCTTGCCAGTGGTGCGCAGGTAGCGTGCGATGTCGTGGTCTTGGCCGGCCACGCCGGCGCGCACGTCAACGACAAAGATCACCGCATCGGCCTCGGCCACCGCCTGGCGCGTCTGCTTGGCCATTTCCTTCACGATGCCGGTCGTGCTGTCGGGTTCGAAACCGCCGGTGTCGACCACGATGAACTCGTGCTCGCCGCTGCGCCCGTCGCCATAGTGGCGGTCGCGCGTCAACCCGGCAAAGTCCGCGACGATAGCGTCGCGGCTCTTGGTCATGCGGTTGAACAGCGTGGACTTGCCGACGTTGGGACGGCCGACGACGGCAATGACGGGTTTCATCGCAGCATGGCCCGGCTCGTTGGCTCAGTCATTCGGGCCGGAACGCGAACACGCCGCCCTTGCGCGTGACCACCAGCATGGTCAGCCCCGACGCGACCGGCGCAGTGGCCACGGCGCTGCCGTCGGTTGCCAGGCGCAGCAGCGGCTCGCCCTTGTCGCGCGACAGCCAATGCACCGTGCCCTCGGCATCACCCAACACCAGCGTGCGCCCGGCCGCAAGCGGCGCGCTCAGGCCGCGATAGAGCAGGCTGTCGATGGTCCAGGCGATCTCGCCGTTGGCCGTGCGCCAGGCCGTCAGCCGGTCGCTCGCGTCGGCGCCGAACACGTACTGCGGATCGCCGGCCACCGCGTCGGTGCCGCCGGTATTCTTGGTCCAGGCCAACGTACCGCGCTCGGCGTTGACGCAGCCGATGGCGGACTGGAAGGCCCGCGCGCACACCACGTCGCCGTTGCGCGCCAGCGGGCCCACCAGGTCGGCCAGGCGCTCCACTTCGTTGGCGCCGCGCGGCGTGGCCACCGGCACCTCCCAGCGCACCGTGCCGCGCAACGGGTCGACGCCGGCCAGCCGCGGACCTTGCCCGACCAGCAGCGTGTCCTTGAACGCTGCGAGCACGCCCGATTGCGACAGGGTCAGCGGGTCGCCGGGGCGCTGCAGGGTCCAGAGCTTGCGGCCGTCGAGCACGTCGAACGCGCTCACGCTGCGGTCCACGCCGAGCACGAACACGCGCTCGCCGGCCACCAGCGGCGCGGTGGTGACGCGCGAACCGAGCGTCTTGCGCCACTTCGGCTGGCCGGCTTCCAGGGTCACCAGTTCACCGCCGCGCGTGACGACCGCGGCAAAGCGCCCATCGCTGCCGACGCCGGCGCTCAGCTTGTCGCCCACCGAGGCGCGCCACAGCTCGCGCCCGGTGTCGGCCTGCAGCGCCATCACCGTGCCGTCGTTGCCGGCTACGGTGAACACGCCGTCGTTGACGGCCACTGCGAGCGGAAAGCCGACGCCGTCCAGGCGCTGCTGCCAGACCAGCTTGCCGGCAATCTGCGGGGTGAATTCGATCAGCGGTTTGGGCGTCGGCTTGTCGGGTCCGAAGGCGCACCCGGCAAGCAGCGCGAGCGCGGCAATGCAAATCCAGCGGCGCAAGGTCATTTCGTGGGTCCGCCGGCCGGCACCTTGGCGGCCTCGGGTGCGGCACCCAGCGCGGTGAGCTTGGCCTCGATCAGGCGCCGGTAGTCGATGGTGGCCTCCATCGCCGTCCAGGCCTTGGAGTAGGCGGCCTTGGCGTCGGCGGTCTTGCCTTGTGCGAGCAGCACGTCGCCACGTCGGTCGGCCACCAGAGCCTCGAATTCCTTGGCGCTGGCGGCGTCGAGTGCCTTCAGGGCTTCGTCGTATTTTTTCTGGTCCAGCAGCAGCCCGGCCAGGCGCAAGCGCGCGGCCGACTGGTATTCGGCCTCGGGGGCGCTGTCGGCGACCCAGGTCAGGGTGGTGGCCGCAGCATCGAGCTGGCCTTTGTCGAACTGGGTCTTGGCGGCCAACAAGGCGCCCTGCTGCGTGAACGTGGTGCGCGGGAAGCGCTCTTTCATGTCGGCAAACACGCCAGCGGCCTTGGCGGCGTCGCCGGCCAGCGCGGCCTTCTCGAGTTCGTCGTACATCGCGCTGGCCTTGCCGGCCTGATCGCGCTGCCACCAGTTCCAGCCGTTCCAGGCCGCGAATGCGCCCATCGCAGCAATCAGAACCCAGGTGATGAGGTTGCCGTACTGCTTCCAGAATGCCTTGAGCTGGTCGAGCTGTTCTTGTTCTTCGAGGTCGAGATGGGTGGCCATGGGTACAACGCGCAAGTGAGTCCGGGATTATGCGATGAGCAGCTCGGCCGCCCAGGTGCCGGCCTGGTCGAGCGCCAGCGTGCGCTGCGGTACCGCGGCGTCGCGCAGCGACTTGAGCGCGACCGAGCCCTGCGCCAGTTCGTCGGCGCCGAAGATCAGCGCAAAGCGGGCGCCGCTGGCGTCGGCACGCTTGAATTGCGATTTCATGCTTCCCCAGCCGTCACGGCCGGCCGCGTGCATCTGCTCGCTCACGCCGTGCTCGCGCAAGGTTTCGCAGGTGCGCATCGCCACGGTCAATGCCGCAAGGTCTGGCACGATGGCGTAGACCACAGGCGCCACCACCGGGGGCTGCACGCCGGCTTCTTCAAGCAGCAACAGCATGCGTTCGATGCCCATGCCCCAGCCGACGCCGGGTGCGGGTTTGCCGCCGAGCTGTTCGATGAGGGTGTCGTAGCGCCCGCCGCCGCACACCGTGCCCTGCGAGCCGAGCCGATCGGTGACCCACTCGAACACCGTCAGGTTGTAGTAGTCCATGCCGCGCACCAGGCGCGGGTTGATGCGGTAGGGCTGGCCGGCAGCGTCGAGCACCTCGCACACGGCGTTGAAGTGGGCCAACGATGCCTCGCCGAGGAAGTCCATCAGCCGCGGCGCGGCTTCGAGCACCGGCTGCATTGCGGGGTTCTTGCTGTCAAGGATGCGCAGCGGGTTGCTGTGCAGGCGCCGGCGCGCGTCTTCATCGAGCGCTGTCGCATTCGCTTCGAAGTGCGCGATCAGCGCGGCACGGTGCGCTAGCCGTTCGTCGGCCTGGCCCAGGCTGTTCAGCTCCAGCCGCACGTCGCGCCCCTGCTCCAGCCCGAGGTCGCGCCACAGCGCACGGCACATCAGGATCAGTTCGGCATCCACGTCCGGCCCGGCAAAGTTCAGCGCTTCGGCGCCGACCTGGTGGAACTGACGGTAGCGCCCCTTCTGCGGCCGCTCGTGGCGAAACATCGGCCCGATGTAGAACAGGCGCCGGCCGCCGTCGCGCAGGAACGAGTGTTCGTTCATCGCGTGCACCACGCCGGCGGTGTTCTCGGGGCGCAGGGTCAGGCGGTCGCCGTTCATCGCGTCCTCGAAGGAGTACATCTCCTTCTCGACGATGTCGGTCACCTCACCCAGCCCGCGCACGAACAGCGCGGTCGGCTCGACGATCGGCGTGCGCACATTGGCGTAGGCGTAACGCGCCATCAGCGCACGCACTTTGTCTTCGAACCACTCCCAGCGCGCCGAGTCGGGCGGCAGGATGTCATTCATGCCTTTGACGGCCTTGAGTTGTTCTTGCATGGAGCGAAGTCGGAAGGAGAGGATGGGCCGCGCAGTGGCGCGGCCGGCGCAGCGCGAGGTGTCAGGCGGGCGCGGAATGTCGATCGGTCGCGGTCGCGGTCGCGGTCGCACCGAAGCGCTTTTCGATGTAGTTCTCGACCAGCACCTGGAACTGCTGCGGAATGCCCTCGCCGCGCAGGGTCAGCGCCTTTTCGCCGTCGATGAACACCGGCGCGGCCGGCGCTTCGCCGGTGCCGGGCAGGCTGATGCCGATGTCGGCATGTTTGCTTTCACCCGGGCCGTTGACGATGCAGCCCATCACAGCCACCTTCATGGTCTCGACACCGGGGTAGCGCGCTTTCCAGACCGGCATCTGCGCGCGCAGGTAGTCGTCGATCTGCTTGGCGAGTTCCTGGAACGTGGTGCTGTGGTGCGGCCGCAGCCGGGGCAGGCGGTCACGCTGGGGTTGAAGGCGCGCAGGCCGAGCGACTGCAGGATCTCGAGCGCGACCACCACCTCCTGCGTGCGCGCCTCGCCGGGCTGCGGCGTGAGGCTCACGCGGATCGTGTCGCCGATGCCTTCCTGCAGCAGCACGGCCAGCGCCGTGGCCGACGCCACCGTGCCCTTGGTCCCCATGCCAGCTTCGGTCAGCCCCAGGTGCAGCGCGTAGTCGCAGCGGCGAGCCAGTGCGCGGTAGACGCTGATCAGGTCTTGCACGCCCGACATCTTGCACGACAGGATGATCTGCTCGGCGCGCAGGCCAATCGCCTCAGCACGCCGCGCCGACTGCACTGCCGACGTGATGATCGCGCGGTACATCACCTGCTGCGGCTCGAACGGCTCGGCTTGTCTGGCGTTGTCGTCCATCATTTGCGTGAGCAGTTCCTGGTCCAGGCTGCCCCAGTTGACGCCGATGCGCACCGCCTTGTCGTACTTCGCCGCCGCCTCGACCATCAACGAAAACTGGCGGTCGTGCTTCTCGCCTTTGCCCACATTGCCAGGGTTGATGCGGTACTTGCTGAGCGCCTGCGCGCAGTCGGGGTGGTCCGTCAGCAGGCGGTGGCCGTTGTAGTGGAAGTCGCCGATCAGTGGCACGTCGATGCCCATGCGGTCGAGCTGCTCGCGGATGTAGGGCACGGCCTGCGCCGCCTCGGGCGTGTTGACGGTGATGCGCACCATCTCGGAGCCGGCCAGCGCCAGTTCCTTGACCTGGATCGCGGTGCCGATCGCGTCGACCGTGTCGGTATTCGTCATCGCCTGCACGCGCACCGGCGCGCCGCCACCGACCGTGACCACGCGCGAACCCCAGCGCACCTGCGCCTGGTGCGAGCGGCGCGTGGCCGGCTTGGCGGGCTGCACGAAATCATCCAGGCTGGCGAGCAGATCGGTCATGGCGAAGTCATGGAGTTTTGCAAATCACTTCAATTCGAGCCTGGCCACGTTCTCGCGGCTGAAGGACGTCAGTTCGACGACCTCACCACGAAACACCACCTGCGTGCCGGCAGAGTTGCCGATTTTCACCCGCAACGGCAATGGCCCGTCCAGGCCCACGGTTTCCCCGGGCTGGATCACGCGCGACAACAGCATCTGCCCGCGCGCGTCGAGCACCTCGACCCACGACTGGGACGTGGTGCGCAACTGCAACAGGCCGCTTACCGTGGCCACCCCCGGCGCAGACCCACCGGCTCCGGCACCGGCACTGTCGGGCGGAGCGGGCGCCGAGTAGACGGTTTCGACCACCGTGGCCGGCGCACTGGCCGCCGCGGCCGCTGCCACTGCGGACGCTGCGTCGGCAGCCGGCACGGCCCGCGAAACCGTCTTGCCGTTATCGAACAGGTCGGCCGGAAAGAAGTACAGCGCCGCTGCCACCAGCATGATCAGCACCGGCGCCCACACCACGGGTTTGGCCAGCACCGACCAGTCCATCGGCAGCAAGCCCACCGGGCGTTCCCGGAACGGCGTGTTCAGGCCCTGGTTCATGTGATCCAGGCCCAGACCCCGCCCCTGCGGAAGCAGCGCCATCACCGGTGCTGGGTCGATGCGCAGGCTGCGGCACACGCTTTGCGCCAGCGCCCGCGCGAAGGTGGCATCGTGCAATTCGTCGAAGCGGTCGGCTTCGAGCAATTCGAGCTTTTGCGGGGCCACCTTCATGGCGGCGGCCAGCGCCGCGATCTCCAGCCCCTGGGCTTGGCGCGCCCGGCGTAACAAGGTGCCTGCGGAGGCTCCGTCGATGCTGGTGCTGCCGGTGCCGCTGGTGCCTGGCGTGCCGCTGGCGGCGTCGCGCCGGCTGGCCTCACTCATTGAACTGTCCCCGGTCGAACTGGCCGGCCTCGCGCGAGGCCGGGAAGCGGTTGCGCAGCAGCCGGCCCGCTTCATCGAGCGCGTCCTGGTTGCCCAGGCGCTTTTCGATGCGCGCTGCCAGCCACAGGGTCTGCGCGCTGGCCACCTCGGTCTGCAGGTTGACGCGCCGAATGAAGCCGCGCGCGCGTTCCAGGTCGCCCTTGCGATAAAGCACTTCCGAGAGGTTCACCGCCGTGGCCGGGTTGCCAGGCTCCATTTAGTAGGAGCGCATCAGGGTTCGTTAGGCCTCGGCGAGGTTGCCGGCGTAGGCGTGGCACACCCCCTGGGTCAGCAGGGTGCGCGCGACGTCACGGTACTGCGGCACGGCCATCAGCTGGTCGAACTGCTGGTTGGCTTCGGCGTAGCGCTTCTGCTGGCACAGGTACCAGCCGAAGTTTTGCATCGTGTCGGTGTCGCGGGCGTTGATCTGCAAAGCGCGCCGAAAGCTCTCTTCGGCCAGGCGCTCGTCACCCAGGCTGGCGTAGATCAGGCCACGCAGGTTGTGGGCCTGGCCGAAGTTGGGTTCGGCCACCAGCGCGAGCTTGACCTGGTCGAGCGCGGTCTCCATCTGGCCGCGCCCGAAGTAGGCTGCGGCAAGTTCCAGCCGAACCCGCGCGCGCTTGCTCGACTCGCTTTCGTCGGACGCGGTGACGCGGTCGCGCGACTCGCCGGCCGGCGTGGGTGCGGGTGCCGGCGGCGGCATCACGCAGGCGGCGAGCGCCAGCGCGGCCGGCAGCCCCGCCAGAAGGCTGCGCCCGATCACCGGCCGGTCCCTTGCAAGGCCGCGCCGCGTTGCAGCCGGATCGGCGCACGCGTCATGCGTGTTTCAACCCGCGTGCGGTCCTGCACCTCGCCGGCGAGTTGGCCGCAAGCGGCGGCAATGTCGTCGCCGCGCGTCTTGCGCACCGTGGTCACCAGGCCGGCGGCCTGCAGCTGGCGCGCGAACGCCAACACGCGCTCCGGCGCCGAGCGCTTGAGGCCCGACTCGGGGAACGGGTTGAACGGGATCAGGTTGAGCTTGCAAGAAATCGCCGGCTGCACCAGCGCGATCAGTTCTCTCGCATGCTCGGGCGTGTCGTTCACGCCGTCGAGCATGCAGTACTCGAAGGTGATGAAGTCGCGCGGCGCCTTGTCGAGGTAGCGCGTGCAGGCGGCCAGCAATTCGTCGATCGGGTACTTGCGGTTCAGCGGCACCAGGTCGCTGCGCAGCAAGTCGTTCGGCGCATGCAGCGACACGGCCAGCGCGACCGGGCAATCGTCGCGCAGCCGGTCGATCATCGGCACCACGCCCGAGGTCGACACGGTGACGCGACGGCGCGACAGACCATAGGCGTGATCGTCGAGCATCACGCGCAGCGCGGGCACCAGCGCGGCGTAGTTCTGCAGCGGCTCGCCCATGCCCATCATCACCACGTTGCTGATCACGCGCTCGCCTTCCGGCAGCGCCAGGCGGCGGCGCAGTTCATGCTCGGCATACCAGAGTTGGGCCACGATCTCGCCGGTCGTGAGGTTTCGGCTGAAGCCCTGGTGACCGGTCGAGCAGAAGCGGCACCCGACCGCACAGCCGGCCTGCGACGAGACGCACAGCGTGCCACGGTCGTCTTCAGGGATGAACACCGTTTCGACCGCGTCACCGCCGCCGACGTCGAACAGCCACTTGATCGTGCCGTCGGAAGCGACCTGCTCGCTGATCACAGGCAGCGCCTTGATGTGCGCAACGCCGTGCAGCTTGTCGCGCAGCGCCTTGGCCAGGTCCGACATCTGGTCGAAGCCGGTGGCCCCGCGCTGGTGGATCCAGCGGAACAACTGGGTCGCGCGAAAGCGCTTTTCGCCCAGGCTCTCGCAGAACGAAGCCAACCCCTCGCCGTCGAATTCAAGCAGGTTGACTGCGCTGGTCATGTTGGGGCCTCTGTTGTCGAGGCGCTGTCTTGCGCCGCCTTTTTTGCGCTTCAGCGGCTGTAGACGTTCATGCCGGGGAAGAAGAACGCCACTTCGACCGCAGCGGTCTCGGGCGCGTCGGAGCCGTGCACGGCGTTGGCGTCGATGCTGTCGGCAAAGTCGGCCCGGATCGTGCCTTTGTCGGCCTTTTTCGGATCGGTGGCGCCCATCAGTTCGCGGTTCTTGGCAATCGCGTTCTCGCCTTCCAGCGCCTGGATCATCACCGGGCCCGAAATCATGAAGGACACCAGGTCCTTGAAGAAAGGGCGCGCCTTGTGCACGGCGTAGAAGGCTTCGGCCTCGCTGCGCGACAGGTGCGCCATCTTCGCGGCGATGACCTTCAGGCCGGCGCCTTCAAAGCGGGCATAGATCTGGCCAATCACGTTCTTGGCAACGGCGTCGGGTTTGATGATCGAAAGCGTGCGTTCGATGGCCATGTTTTTCTCTCCTGAAATCAAGCACTTGGCGAAGCTTTGGATTGTAGCCCGTGAAGTCCGGTCGGGGACTCAACGGCCTCGTCGCCCGCCACCACCACCACCACCACCACCGAAGTTGCCACCACCACCACCGCCGCCGCCACCGCCGCCACCGAAGTTGCCACCCCCGCCACCACTTCGGTTGCCACCGCGGTTGCCGCCGCCGCCACCGCCGCCGCCGCCGCCACCGCGGTTCTTGCGGTGGAAGGCATCGGCCCCGATGAAGCCCATCGAGGTCTGCAGGGGATCGGGCTGGGCCGGGCCGGAGCCCTTCTTCGGGCCCGGGCTAGGCGCACTGCCGCCCGCACCGAAACCGCCACCGCCGCGGCCGAAACCGCGCCCGCCGGCGGGGCTGCGCGGGTTCTGTACGAAGCGCTTGTCGAAGGTCTGCTCGAGCGGGTTGGGAATGGTGCGCGGATCGAAGTCGATGTCGGAATCGTCGTTGTCGAAGTCGCGCCCTCTGTCCTCGACCTGAGGCGCGGCATTCGGCTGCGGCTCGTTGAAGCGCCCCGGCGGCGGACCGTTGCGGTTGCCGCGATCGTTCTGGCGCCCGCCTTGGCCACCCTGACCGCCGCCTTGGCCACCCTGACCGCCGCCCTGTCGTTCGTTGCGCTGCTTCTGCTGGCCGCCCTGGCGCTGCTCGTTGGCGCGCGCGCCACCCTGACCACCGCTCTGCCCGTCGCGAGGCTGCTGGCCACGGTCGCCGCTGGCCAGGCGCCGGATCGCGCGCACGTCGCCGTCTTCGAGGTCGACCCACACGCCGCGCTTCAGGCCGAGTGGCAGCACGACGGTGCCGTAGCGGATGCGGATCAGGCGGCTCACAGTCAGGCCGACCACGTCGAAGAGCTTGCGCACCTCGCGGTTGCGCCCTTCGGTGATGACGACGCGGTACCAGTGGTTGGCGCCCTCGCCGCCGCCTTCTTCGATCGAGCGGAAGCCGCACTTCTGGCCTTCGACCATCACGCCTTCGAGCAACTGCGCTTTTTTCTCGGGCTCGAGCACGCCCAGCACGCGCACTGCGTATTCGCGCTCGACGCCGAAGCGCGGGTGCATCAGCTGGTTGGCCAGTTCCCCGGAGTTGGTGAACAGCAGCAGACCTTCAGTGTTGATGTCCAGGCGCCCGACCGATTGCCACTTGCCCTGCTGCAGGCGCGGCAGACGGCGAAACACCGTCGGCCGGTTCTGCGGGTCGTCGTGGGTGACGATCTCGCCGACCGGCTTGTGGTACGCAATGATGCGCGCCGGCAGCGGCATGATGCGCACCTTCACCGGTTTGCCGTTGACCTTGATCTGATCGCCGAACGAAATGCGCTGGCCGATGTGCGCCGGCTCGCCGTTGACGGTGATGCTGCCGTCCAGGATCAGCTCCTCCATGTCGCGCCGCGAACCGATGCCGGCCTGCGCCAGCACCTTGTGCAGCTTGGGCGCTTCGGGCTCAGGCGCCAGCACGCGCCTGGGCGCGCCAGTGTCGGCGGCTTCGGCGGTTTCAGCCGCTTCAGCACCTTCCGCGACTTCGGCTCCCTCGGTGCGCTCTTCGGTCGGGGCTTCGGCTGGGGCTTCGGCTGGGGCTTCGGCCGGGGCTTCGGCTTCCGCGTCGAAGTCGCCCGACAGCACCTGCGCGAACCGGGCGCCCGCCTCGACGGCCGCGGCCGCCGGAACGGCCGCTTGTTCCCCGCCCTCCGGCGTGCGGACCGAGCCGTCCGCATTCAACTCGCCGCCACGTTCGCCACGTTCGCCGCGTTTGCGGTCGCGGCGGTTGCGGCGCCGGCTTCTTGGTCCGTCGGGCTGGCCGTCGGTCGATCCGTCCGTCGCTCTGTCGCTCGCACCGCCGGGTTGGCCGTCGGGGTTGTCGCCTTCACTGCCGGCCTGAACGTCGCTCGGGCGGTCGTCTCGGGAATCGCTTTGGGCATTCCTTTGGACCTGGGCATCGCCTGCCGGCACATCCGCCATGGCGGCAACCGCCGCGGGAGCTTCAATGTTTGAGGAAGGCACCGAAACCTCCACGGCTGCCTGAGCCTCGACCGCTTCGACCGGCACGGCGCGCTTGCGCCGGGGCTTGGCCACCGCGGGGGCGGCCTCCTCCACCGCGACGACACTGTCCGAGGTCACGACCTCGGCCACGACCTTCGGTGCGCGCGGCCGGCGCGCTGGTTTGGCTGCCACCTCGCCAGCGTCGGTGGGGGCGCCGTCCGCTTCAGGCGACGAGGGGGAATCTGGGTTGACGTTCATGCGTTCGGTTCCGTGGGCGCGGCATCGGCCGCAGTCTCTTGGGGGGGAGCTTGCAGCGCGGGGGCGCTCGGAGCTGGTTCGGTTTCGGGGGCGACGGTGGCAGCTTCAACGACTGGGGCGGCTTCGTCGAGCGCCAGGCTGGCCTGCGGGTCGAGCAGTGAGGCCTGCTCCGGCAAGGCTCCAGACAGCAGGGCCGCAGCACCGTTTGCACCGTCACCTTGCAGCAACGGCAACTGCGCCAGGCTGGCCAGACCCAGGTCATCCAGGAACTGGCGCGTGGTGGCCCACAGCGCGGGGCGGCCGGGGGCCTCGCGGTAGCCGATCGCCTCGACCCAGCCGCGGTCTTCGAGTTGCTTGACGATCTGGCTGGCCACCGTGACGCCGCGAATATCTTCGATGTCGCCACGCGTCACCGGCTGGCGGTAGGCAATGATCGCCAGCGTTTCCATCACGGCACGCGAGTACTTGCTCGGCTTCTCGGGGTTCAGCCGGTCGAGGTATTCACGCATCTCGGGGCGGCTCTGGAAGCGCCAGCCGCTGGCCAGGGTGACCAGCTCGACGCCGCGGCCATCCCAGTCGCGCCTCAGGTCGTCGAGCATGGAGCGCAAGGTGTCGGCTCCGAGTTCTTCGGCAAACAGCGCCCGCATGTCGCGCACGGGCATGGGCTGGTTTGCGCAGATGAGCGCCGTCTCGAGGACGCGCTTTGCATCCTGGGTATTCATGGACTTTGATTCACATCCTCGGCCGGGGTCGCTCTTGGGTCGCTCGGCACACAGTTCGGGGTACAGATTCGGGTCGATCGACGGGGACCAGCACCCGCTCCGTGTGTGGGCTATTTGCCTCAGTGCTGGTGGGTTGGCAACGCTTCTCGCGTGCAACCCGGTCGTCACACCCTGGGGTGCGGGACGCCTCTTGCCGGCTTGGTGCGGCTGCCGGTCACTGTGACGACGGCAGACTCGGCATGTGTGCCGACAAGGATTCGACGCGCATTGTACCCAACCCGGAAGCCAACGCCACGCCGGGTTCAGGCTTCGGCGATCAGGGTTTGCCAGGCCGCCGCCAGATCGGCGGGTGCCGGCGCTTCGAAAACCATCGCCTGGCCGCCGAGCGGGTGCGCAAACGCCAGCCGTGCGGCGTGCAGCGCCTGGCGAGCCATGCCGAGCGCGGGCACACCGCCATACACGGCGTCAGCCACCAGCGGGTGGCCGCGCGCCGCAAGGTGAACCCGGATCTGGTGCGTGCGCCCGGTCTGCAGCGTGCAGCGCAGCGCCGAAAAAACACCGGAAGCACCGGAAGCACCGGAAACACCTGACTGATCGACCCGCTCCACATCGGTACGCGCCGCACGCCCTGAGCCGATCACCGCCATGCGCACGCGCGACTGCGGGTCGCGCCCCACCGGAGCGTCGATCGTGAAGCGGCCCGGTTCGACACGCCCGTGCACGATCGCCAGGTACTGGCGGTGCACGTCGCGCGCCGCGATCGCACGCGACAGCGCCGTCACCGCCGGCAAGGTCTTGCCGACCAGCATCACGCCCGAGGTGTCCTTGTCGAGCCGATGAACGATGCCGGCGCGTGGCAGGCTCGCGGCGCCGCGGTGGTGGGCCAGCAGCGCGTTCAGCAAGGTGCCCGACCAGTTGCCCGCGGCAGGGTGCACCACCATGCCAGCGGCCTTGTTCAGCACCAGCAGGTGTTCGTCCTCGTACAGCACGTCAATGGTCAGCGCTTCGGGCCGGAACGCGCGGCTCTCGGCCGTGGGCACCAGTTCGACCTCGATCCGCTGACCCGCGCGCACCTTGCGCGAGGCGGTGGCCAGCACGGTCCCGTCGACCCGAACATGGCCCTGCTCGATCAAGGTCTGCAGGTGGCTGCGCGAAAACTCCTCGGCCATCACCACCACGGCCTTGTCGAGCCGTTGGCCGTGCAGCGCCTGCGCCACCACGGCCGTGCGGCACTCCGGAGCGTCGTTCCAGGGGGCGTCCGGCGCGTCGCTTTCGGGCGCGACTTCGTCATCGGGCTCGGCCGCGGCGGCAGTGGGCAAATCGGTCTTCGGCAAGGGCACAACCCTATAATCGCGCTTCATTTTTTGACAGGATGGGTGGCCCAGCGCACACCCCGCACGCATGGTTTCGATTCGAGTGTTGGGCAAACCCTGGACCGCAGTGTCGACGATGTTGGCAATGCTGGCGCTCTTGGCGTTGGTCGGCGGCTGCAGTTCGACACCGAAGGACGAGACCTCGGCGTGGACCCCCGAGAAATTGTATTCAGAGGCCCGCGACGAAGTGAACGCCGGCAACTACGAACGCGGAGCCAAGCTGTTCGAACGCCTGGAAGGCCGTGCCTCGGGCACGATCCTGGCGCAACAGGCGCAACTCGAACGTGCCCACATCTTCTACAAGACCAATGAAAAGGCGCAGGCGCTGACCGTGCTGGAACGCTTCATCAAGCTGCACCCCACCAGCCCGGCGTTCGACTATGCGCTGTACCTTCAGGGCCTGGTGAACTTCAACGACAACCTGGGCATCTTCGGCGGCATCTCCAAACAGGACCTGTCTGAACGCGACCAGCAGGCGTCGCGCGATTCGTACCTGGCGTTCAAGCAGTTGACCGAGCAGTTTCCGCAATCGCGTTATGCCGAAGACGCGCGCGTGCGCATGAACTACATCGTCAACTCGCTGGCGGCCTACGAGGTGCACGTGGCGCGCTATTACTTCCGGCGCGGTGCGTATGTGGCGGCAGTGAACCGGGCCCAGCAGGCGGTCAAGGACTTCCAGGAATCGCCGTCCGCCGAAGAAGCGCTGTTCATCATGATCCAGTCCTACGACCGGCTCGGGCTGGAGCAGTTGCGCGACGACGCCGACCGCGTGCTGCGCAAGAACTTCCCGCAGACCGCCTTCAGCGCCGCCAGCCTCGGGCCCAAGCAGCGTTCGTGGTGGCCGTTCTGAACTACTTTCAGCCGAGCGCCGGGCCGTCCCAAGCCGGCTGAGCTCCCCTCGGGGGGCGGTGCCGCAGGCGCCTTGGGGCTGTCATTTCGCCAAGCTGAGCAGCCACGCGAGCGCCTCGTCCTCGGTCGCCAGCCGCGTCATCGGCGGCATCGCCTGGCACAGGCGACGGCCGTAGTTCATGCCGGCCAGGCGCGGGTCGCACACCACCAGCAGGCCGCGGTCGGTTTCGCTGCGGATCAGCCGCCCGGCGCCCTGCTTGAGCGATACCGCCGCCTCGGCGACGAAATAATCGGCAAACGGATTGCGGCCCTCGCCTTCGAGGCGCTTCACCCGCGCCTCCACCAGCGGATCGTTCGGCGGCGGGAACGGCAGCTTGTCGATCAGCACACATTGCAGCGCATCGCCGGGCACGTCGATGCCTTCCCAGAAGCTCTGCGAGCCCACCAGCACCGAGCGCGGCTCGGCCAGGAACTGCTGCATCAACTGACGCTTTGGCAACTGGCCCTGCAGCAGCACCTGGATGCCGTCGCCTTCCGCTTCAAAGGCCTGGCGCAGCGCCTCGCCGATAGCCTGCAGCGCGCGCAAGGTGGTGGTCAATACGAACGTGCGCCCGCCCAGCGCCCGTGCGCAGCGCGCCGCCAATGCCGCCACTGCGGCCGGATGGCCGGCTTCGTTGGGCTTGGGAAAGCGCGCCGGCACATACAAGCGCGCGTTGTGCGCATAGTCGAACGGGCTGCCCAGGCGCAGGATCTGTGCGTCGCCCAGGCCGGCCGATTCGGTGAACCACGACAGCCGTTCGTCGTCGCCCAAAGTGGCTGAGGTGAAGACCCAGGCCTTGGGCGCCGCGCTCATCTGCTCGCGCAAAGCATCGCGGATGTCCAGCGGCGACTCCACCAGGCGGGCCTGGTGCGGTGAGGTCTCGATCCAGCGCACGTTTCCGCTGGCGGCCGGCTCGGCAAAGCGCCCGGCCAGCAGCGCCAACTGAGACGCCCGCTCGGCCAGCTTGACGAAGTCGGGCGCCAGTTCGCTGACCTGCTCCAGCCCTTCCAGCGCCGCTTCGCAGGCCTGGGCCACGCCCGTGAGCGCCTGCTGAAAGGCCGAGCCGCGCGCACGCTCGTCCCAGCGCAACTTCAGCGAGCCGCGCAACTCGCGCGACGGCCCGGCCGCGGCCAGGCGCAACTCGCGCGCCGCGCGGTCGCAGGCGGCCGCCAGTTCCTGCCAGGGCACCAGCCCGCGCGCCTGGCTCAGGCCCACGCCGAGCATGTCGCGCGCAAAGTCCAGCACCTGGCCGGTGCCCAGGAAGGTGCCGAGAAATTGCACACCGGCCTCGGCCAGCTGGTGCGCTTCGTCGAACACCGCCACTTCCACGCTGGGCAGCAATTCGGCCACGCCGGTGTCGCGCAGCGCCATGTCTGCAAAGAACAGATGGTGATTCACGACCACCAGGTCAGCCGCCATCGCTTCGCGGCGGGCCTTGACCACGTGGCAGCGGCGGAACTCCGGGCACTCCTGGCCCAGGCAGTTCTCGCGCGACGAGGTGACCAGCGGGATCACGCTGCTGCGTTCGTCCAGCCCTTCCAGTTCGGCCAGGTCGCCGCTGACGGTCAGGTGCGACCACTGCTCCACCTTGGCCAGCGTGCGCACCGCCCAGCGGTCGGGCAACTGGGCCGACTGGCGTGCCTGGTTCATGCGGTGCAGGCACAGGTAGCTGCCGCGGCCCTTCAGCAGCGCCACGCTGACGGGCAACTGCAGCGCGTCGCGCAAGCGCGGCAGGTCGCGCAGGAACAACTGGTCCTGCAGGCTCTTGGTGGCGGTGCTGATGAGCGCGCGCGCGCCGCTCAGCAAGGTGGGCACCAGGTAGGCGAAGGTCTTGCCGACGCCGGTGCCGGCCTCCACCACCAGGGTGCCGCGGGTCTGGATGGCCTGCGCCACGCCCTGCGCCATCTGCAGTTGAACGTCGCGCTCGACGTGGTTCGCATCGGCCCGCGCCAGCGCGCCGGCGTGCGAAAACACCTCGGCCACCGCCCGATCCAGATCGGTCATCGAAACACGGGACGCGAGGAGTACCTCCTCACGCGGGCTCCGGCGGGTCGAGTTCGGCTTCGATGCGGGCGATCTGGTCGCGCAGCAGTAGGCGGCGCTTCTTGAGCCGGCGCAGCACGAGTTCGTCTTCGGGGTGTAGGGCGGTGGCCTGGTCGATCAGGCTGTTGAGGTCTGCATGGGCCATGCGCAGCTCGATGAGGTGGCGCGGCAGCGAATGCAGATTGTCATTGTCCATCGAGGCGCGTATTTTTCCGTGTATTGCCTGACGATTGCCGGCCTATTGCCTGTCTTTTGCGTTGGTCGCCGGAGCGCAATGGGATTATAGTTTTCGATCATGAGCACTTCGAGCCAGGCCTACCGACTCTCCGGCTCCACGGGCCTGCACCGCGGTGATCGCGCTTACCAGCAAGACCAGGTCCAGATCTTGTCGCACGACCGTGTTCCCGGCTGCATTCTGGGCGTCGTGGCCGACGGCATGGGCGGCAAGAGCGGCGGGCGCAAGGCGGCCGACCAGGTGATCCTCACCGCCCAGCAGTTGTTCGAGCGCTTCGCGCCGAGCCGCGAAAACACCGCCGAGGTGCTGAAACAACTGGTGCTCGAAGCGCACCTGATGATCAAGCTCACCGCGATCACGTCCGAAGAAGAGCCGCACAGCACCTTGGCGGCCTTCATCATCAGCCCGTCACGCGAATGCGACATCGTGCATGCCGGCGACTCGCGCATTTACCACTTCCGCGCGTCCAACCTGGTGTCGCGCACGGTCGACCATTCCTATGTGCAGCGGCTGGTCGACGAAGGCCAGATCCTCGAAGAAGAAGCCAACAACCACCCGCAGTCCAACCTGCTGACCGGTTGCCTGGGCACCAACCAGGACCCGCCGCTGACGCAGCACCACATCGCCCGGCTCGAAGTGGGTGACTGTGTCATTGCCTGCAGCGACGGGCTGTGGCACTACTTCACCGCACGCGAGATCGGCGCCATCGTGCATGCACTGCCGCCGCGCGAGGCCAGCGAGATGCTGGTCAACAAGGCGCGCCAACGCGCGCGTGGCGGCGGCGATAATCTGTCGCTGGCGCTGGTGCGGATCGACGCGCTGTAGTTTTCCACTTGCTTGCCCGGCGCCCGCCGTCTTCAGGGCGATGCGACCGCTGAGGGCAATGCGACCGCTTCAGGGCCGCGCGCTGCTGGCCGGCGGCCCCGGCAATGGGGCCACCAGCTTTCCGCTCTGAGCGCGCTGGGCGTTTCGCCGCTCCACCGCTTCACGGTGGTCCTGCGCGGCCTGTTTGCGGGCGTCGATGCGGGCCTGGCCTGCCGCCTCCGCCGCGCGCCGTTCGGCGTCGGTCGGGGCCCGGGGCGGCGTGCGTGGCGTCAAGCGCCTGGGGGGCGGCTTGAGCTTGGGCACGCGGGCATCGCGGCCGTCTCGTAGCGGCGCCGATGCGGCCTCGGCCGACGCAGCCGCCGGGGGCGGGCGCGTGGCCACGGGTTCGCGCAGCGCGGCTTCGCGCTCGCGCGCCTGGGCCTCGTCCAGCTTGCGCCCCACCTCTTCAGTTTGCCGGGCGGCGCGCTGCTTGCGCTGGGCGTCATCGAGTTCGGCGCTGCGGCGCTGCAGCGGGGCCATCGCATCGCGTCGTTCCTTCTTCGCCTCGTTGACGCAGTCGGTCACCGCAAAACGCTGCTGGCAGCCGGCCTCGCTTTCGGCAAACCGCGCCTCCACCGCAGCGCGCTCGGCGGCGAGACGCTGGCGTTCATCCACCGGGCCCTGCGCCTGAACTGCAGCGGCAACCAGGGACAAGGCGCCAAACAACAGGCCGCCCACAAGCCAGCACCGCAGGGCACGACTCATGTGAGTGCGGTGTCCACATCACGGCGCGACAGCGCCAGGAATTGGGCCGAGTGCATTTCGCTCAGGCGCGACACGGTGCGCGGGAACTCGTGCGCCATCGGCCCTTCGGTGTACAGCTCGCCCGGCTGCACTTCGGCCGACATGATGAGCTTGACCCTGCGGTCGTACAACACGTCCACCAGCCAGGTGAAGCGGCGCGCTTCGGAGGCCAGGCGCGGCGACATCTGCGGCACGTTGGACAGCAGCAGCGTGTGGAACTGCGACGCCAGCTCGAGGTAGTCGTTCTGCGAGCGTGGCCCGCCGCACAGCACCTTGAAGTCGAACCACACCACGCCGCCGGCGCGCCGCCGGGCCGGGAACTCGCGCTGCTCGATGCGCAGCATCGGGCTCTCGTCCTTGGCTTCGGCCAGACGCTCGA
The DNA here is from genome assembly GCA_031382215.1 of Methylibium sp. Lineage (GTDB taxonomy): Bacteria > Pseudomonadota > Gammaproteobacteria > Burkholderiales > Burkholderiaceae_C > LGRD01. Next base: position 20,496 of record JANMYQ010000253.1, on the reverse strand, counting down.
AGGCCAGGTTCATCGCCACGTCGGCCGTTGCACCGTTCGGGCAGTGGTACAGGCCGAGTTCCTCCAGCGTGCGCTGGCGGTAGTCGTGGCCGTTGTCGACGTTGATGATCTCCAGCTTGGCTTTGAGCAGCGCAATGGCGGGCAGGATGCGGTCGCGGTGCAGGCCGTTGGGGTACAGCCCGTCGGGGTGGAAGTTGGAGGTGGTGATGATGCTGACGCGCTGGTCGAACAGCGCCTCGAGCAACCGGTGCAGGATCATCGCGTCGGTCACGTCGGCCACATGGAACTCATCCAGGCAGATCAGCCGAAAGCGTAGCGCCATGCGCCTGGCCAGCTCCTGCAGCGGGTTCACCGTGCCGTGCAGTTCGGCCAGCTCGCGGTGCACCTCGCGCATGAACTCGTGGAAGTGCAGGCGCGTCTTGCGCTTGAGCGGCACGGCCTGGAAGAAGCAGTCCATCAGGAAGCTCTTGCCGCGGCCCACGCCGCCATGCATGTAAACGCCGCGCGGGATCGGCGGGCGCGCGATCAGCTTGGTCAGCGCGTTGCTGCGGCGCGCCTTGTAATCGGCCCACTCGTTCTCGCAGCGCTCCAGTGCCTTCACGGCGCGCAGTTGCGCCGGGTCGGACTGGTAGCCCCGTTCCGCGAGCGTCTGTTCGTAGAGGGAGCGGACCGACATGGGCAACCGGCCTACCTCGATACGACCATCAGAAGTTCAAGGTGCGCTTGTCCACCGCCAGTGCGGCTTCCTTGGTCGCTTCGCTGAGCGACGGGTGGGCGTGGCAGATGCGCGCGATGTCTTCGGCCGAGGCCTTGAACTCCATCGCCACCACCGCTTCGGCGATCAGCTCAGACGCCTGCGGCCCGACGATGTGCACGCCCAGGATCTCGTCGGTCTTCGCATCGGCCAGGAACTTGACCATGCCGGTGGTGTCGCCCAGCGCCCGTGCGCGGCCGTTGGCCATGAACGGGAACGTGCCGGCCTTGTAGGCCCGGCCCGCCGCCTTGAGCTGCTGCTCGGTCTGGCCGACCCAGGCGATCTCTGGGCTGGTGTAGATGACCCACGGGACGGTGTTGAAGTTGACGTGCCCGTGCTGACCGGCAATGCGTTCGGCCACCGCCACGCCTTCTTCTTCGGCCTTGTGCGCGAGCATCGGCCCACGCACCACGTCGCCGACGGCCCAGACATTCGGCAGGTTGGTCTTGCAATCGGCATCGACATCAACGAAGCCGCGCTCGTCCAGCCGCAAGCCGATGCCCTTGGCGTTGAGTCCGGTGGTGTTGGGCACGCGGCCGATCGAGACGATCAGCTTGTCGCATTCGAGCGTCTGGGCCGCACCGGCCGCGTCGGCATAGGCCACGCTCACACCCTTCTTGCCGGCCTTCACTTCGCTGATCTTCACGCCGAGCTGGATCTTCAGACCCTGCTTGGTGAACGCCTTGTGCGCTTCTTTGGCGATCTGCTCGTCGACCGCACCGAGGAAGGTCGGCAGCGCTTCGAGCACCGTCACGTCGGCGCCCAGGCGGCGCCAGACCGAGCCCATCTCCAGGCCGATCACGCCGGAGCCGATCACGCCGAGCGTCTTCGGCACCGCCGGGATGCGCAGCGCGCCGTCGTTCGACAGGATCTTCACCTCGTCGAACGCTGCGCCCGGCAATTCGCGCGGGTTGGAGCCGGTGGCGACGATCACGTGCTTGCCGGTCAGCACATCGGGTTTGGCGCCGGCCACCGCGATCTCATAACCGTCGTCGGTGGCGCTGACGAACGACCCGCGCCCGTGAAAGAACGACACCTTGTTCTTCTTGAACAGGTACAGGATGCCGTCGTTGTTCTGCTTCACGACGCTGTCCTTGCGGCCCAGCATCTTCGCCACGTCCACGCTCAGATTGCTCAGGCCGATGCCGTGTTCGGCAAAGTGGTGGCCGGCGTGGTCGAAGAATTCGCTCGACTGCAGCAGCGCCTTGGACGGGATGCAGCCGACGTTGGTGCAGGTGCCGCCGGGTGCCGGGCCGCCCTTGTCGTTTTTCCACTCGTCGATGCAGGCGGTGTTGAAGCCGAGTTGCGCGGCGCGGATGGCGGCGATGTAGCCGCCAGGGCCGGCCCCGATGACGATGACGTCGAATGCCTTGTTCATATTTCGGCGTGCCTCAGATGTCGAACATCAGATGTCGAAGAGAAGGCGGGCCGGATCTTCCAGCGCTTCCTTCATCGCCACCAGCCCGAGCACCGCTTCGCGGCCGTCGATGATGCGGTGGTCGTACGACATCGCCAGGTAGTTCATCGGCCGGATCACGATCTGCCCGTTCTCGACCACCGCGCGGTCCTTGGTGGCGTGCACGCCCAGGATGGCCGACTGCGGCGGGTTGATGATCGGCGTGGACAGCATCGAACCGAAGGTGCCGCCGTTGCTGATCGAGAACGTGCCGCCGGTCAGGTCATCGAGCGTGAGCTTGCCTTCCTTGGCCTTGTTGCCGAACTCGGCGATCTTCTTCTCGATGTCGGCAAAGCTCATCTGGTCGGCATTGCGCAGGATCGGCACCACCAGGCCGCGCGGTGAACCCACCGCGATGCCGATGTCGAAGTAGCCGTGGTAGACGATGTCGTTGCCGTCGACGCTGGCGTTGATGACCGGGAACTTCTTCAGCGCCGCCACCGCGGCCTTCACGAAGAAGCTCATGAAGCCGATCTTGACGCCATGCTCCTTCTCGAACTTCTCCTGGAAGCGCTTGCGCATTTCCATCACCGGCGCCATGTTCACTTCATTGAAGGTGGTCAGGATGGCGTTGCTGGACTGCGACTGCAACAGCCGCTCGGCCACCCGTGCGCGCAGGCGGCTCATCGGCACACGTTGTTCGGGGCGGTCGCCCAGCTTCACGGTCACCGGCGGAACCACTGCGGGCAGCGGCTTGGCGGCCGGTGTCGCCGCAGCGGTGGGTGCGGCGCGCGCGGGCGCGGCCACTGCCGGGGCTGGAGCGGCTTTGGCGCCGCCTTCCAGCGCGCCCAGCACGTCGCCCTTGGTCACGCGGCCGTCCTTGCCAGTGCCGGGCACCGAACCGGCGGGGAGTTGGTTGTCGGCCATCAGCTTGGCCGCAGCGGGCATCGCCACGCCGGCAGCCGAACCGCCGGTAGCGGGCGAAGCAGCGGGCACAGCGGCCGGCGCAGCGGCCTGCGGCACCGGCTGCACCGCCAGCGGGCTGACCTGGACCGTGCCTTCGGTATCGATCTTGGCGATGACCTCTTCGCCGACGCAGCTGTCGCCGTCGTTCTTCACGAGCTGGGCCATCACGCCGGCCGCCGGGGCCGGCACTTCGAGCACGACCTTGTCGGTTTCGATCTCGACCAGGATCTCGTCGATGGCCACCGCTTCACCGGGGCGCTTCTTCCACTGCAGCAGGGTGGCTTCGGCCACCGATTCGGAGAGCTGCGGAACCTTCACTTCTACGATTGCCATGTGATTCTTTCTTGGGGATTCGGCTCCGCGTCACGCGGGCGCCGACGACACCGCCGGCCGGACCTGCCCTCGCAGCACCGCCGCGAGCGCAGACCGCCGGCGACCGATCTATTTGCTCAGGATGAAGCCCTTGAGCTTGCCGAACGCCTGCTCGAGCAAGGCCTTCTGCTGCTCCTGGTGCAGGTGCGCGTAGCCGACCGCCGGCGACGCCGAGGCCGGCCTCCCGGCATACCCGAGCTTCTGCCCATCGATCATGTTCTCGTGGATGTAGTGCTGCACGAAGAACCAGGCGCCCTGGTTTTGCGGCTCGTCCTGGCACCACACAACGTCGGTCAGGTTGGGGTACTTCTTGATCTCGGCGCCGAAGGCCTTGTGCGGGAACGGGTAGAGCTGCTCCACGCGAACGATGGCCACGTCGGCCTTTTTGTTCTCGGTGCGCGAACGCACGAGGTCGTAGTAGACCTTGCCCGAGCAGGCGATCAGGCGCTTGACCTTGTCGGCGTTGATTTCGGGGTTGACCTCGCCGATCACCGTCTTGAACTCGCCCTTGGTGAAGTCCGACAGTGGCGACGATGCGTCCTTGGCGCGCAGCAGCGACTTCGGCGTCATCAGCACCAGCGGCTTGCGGAACATGCGCACCATCTGGCGCCGCAACACATGGAAGATCTGGCTCGCCGAGGTGGGCTGCACGATCTGCATGTTGTTGTCGGCCGCGAGCTGCATGAAGCGCTCCAGGCGCGCCGAGCTGTGCTCCGGGCCCTGCCCTTCATAACCGTGCGGCAGCATCAGCGTGATGCCGTTGGCGCGGCCCCATTTCACTTCGCCGGGCGCGATGAACTGGTCGATCACCACCTGCGCGCCGTTGACGAAGTCGCCGAACTGCGCTTCCCAGATCACCAGCGTGTTCGGTTCGGCCGAGGCATAACCGTACTCGAAGCCAAGCACCGCTTCTTCGGACAGCAGCGAGTCGATCACCACAAACGGTGCCTGGCCGGTGGCCACGTGCTGCAGCGGGGTGTAGGTGCCTTCGTCCCACTTTTCGCGGTTCTGGTCGTGCAGCACCGAGTGGCGGTGCGTGAAGGTGCCACGGCCGCAGTCTTCGCCCGACAGGCGCACCGCATAACCGCTGGCCACCAGCGACGCATAGGCCAGGTGCTCGCCCATGCCCCAGTCAACGTTGATCTCGCCGCGGCCCATCGCGGCGCGGTCGCCCAGCACCTTCTCGACCAGCGGGTGGGCCTTGAAGTTGGGCGGGATCGTGGTCACGCGCTCGGCCAGGCGCTTGATCTCGGCCATCGGCAGGGCCGTGTCGGCCGCGTCGGTCCACTTCTTGCCGAGGAAGGGCGACCAATCGACGGCGTACTTGCTCTTGAAGTTGGTCAGCACCGGATCGGCGGTGTGCTTGCCCGCGTCCATCGCAGCGCGGAAGCCCTTGACCATGCTGTCGGGCCCATCGGCCGGCACTGCGCCCTGGGCCACCAGCTTGTCGCCGTACAGCTTGCGTGTGCCGGGGTGCTGGCCGATCTTCTTGTACATCAGCGGTTGGGTCAGCGCCGGCGTGTCCTGCTCGTTGTGGCCGAGCTTGCGGAAGCAGACGATGTCCACCACCACATCCTTGTGGAACTGCTGCCGGTAGTCGAGCGCAATCTGCGTCGCCAGCACCACCGCTTCGGGGTCGTCGCCGTTGATGTGAAGCACGGGGGCTTCGATCATCTTCACCACGTCGGAGCAATACAGCGTGGAGCGCGAATCGCGCGGGTCGCTGGTCGTGAAGCCGATCTGGTTGTTGATGACCACGTGCACCGTGCCGCCGGTGAAGTAGCCGCGCGTCTGCGCCAGCGCCAGCGTTTCCATCACCACGCCCTGGCCGGCAAAGGCAGCGTCGCCATGCACGATGATGGGCAGCACCGACTCGCCCTGCAGGTCGCCGCGCCGGTCTTGCCTGGCCTTGACCGAACCTTCGACGACCGGGTTGACGATCTCGAGGTGGGAGGGGTTGAACGCCAGGCTCAGGTGCACCGGGCCGCCGGGCGTGGTCACGTCGCTCGAGAAGCCCTGGTGGTACTTCACGTCGCCCGAAGGCAGGTTCTCGGGGGCGGTGTGGTCGAACTCGGCAAATAGGTCGGCCGGCATCTTGCGCAGCGTGTTCACCAGCACGTTCAGGCGACCGCGGTGCGCCATGCCGATGACGATCTCCTGCACGCCCTTGGCGCCGGCACGCTGCACCAGCTCGTCCATCGAGGCAATGAAGCTCTCGCCTCCTTCGAGCGAGAAGCGCTTCTGGCCCACGTACTTGGTGTGCAGGTAGCGCTCCAGACCTTCGGCCGCGGTCAGGCGGTCGAGGATGTGCGTTTTCTCGTCGACACTGAAGTTGGGCTTGGAGCGGATGCTCTCGAGCCGTTGCTGCCACCAGCGCTTTTCGGCCGGGTCGGTGATGTGCATGTACTCGGCGCCGATCGAGCCGCAGTACGTCTCACGCAATGCCCGCACGATCTCGCGCAGGGTCATGTTCTCGGCCGACGAGAAATAGGTGTTGGTGGCGCTGAAGGCGATGTCCATGTCGGACTCGCTCAGGTCATAGAACGCCGGCTCCAGCTCGGGAATCTTGGGCCGTTCCTGGCGCTTCAGCGGGTCCAGGTCGGCCCAGCGCGAACCGAGAAAGCGGTAGGCCGCGATCAGCGACTGCACATGCACCTGCTTGCGCGCCACCGCCAGGTCGGCACTCGACGCCTTGTTGCCGAAGGCGTTCGCCTTGGCGCGCTGTGCAAACGATTCGACGACTGGCGCGTGGGCCACGTCGCGGGCGGTCGAGCCGTCGGAGGCGGGTACGTTCTGCAGTGCGTCGAAGTAGGAGCGCCAGTTCTCGGATACCGAGCCGGGGTTGTCGAGGTAGGCCTCGTACATTTCCTCGACGTAGGGGGCGTTGCCCCCGAACAGGTACGAGTTCGCCCTGATTTGCTGCATCATCTTGCGCTCACCTTTCGCGCCGGCACCCGGCACTCTGATGGGTTGAAAACCTTCCGCGACACGGCTTGACCGGTTGGCGGACTAGCGACCCGCCGATGCCTTGCGGGCACGGGCGACGGGAAGGACCGAATATTCAGCAGATGACTGTAACACCTGGGGCGCACCCGCAGCTTACCGATGGCTGACGCTGCCCGGGCTTTCCCGGCTCCGCCAACGGGGCGGCTCCAGTAGCATCGGCGCTTCAATTTTCCACACGGAGCCCGCGATGAAACTCAACGCCTTGCTCGCCAGCGCTGCCCTGGCAGCCGGTCTGCTGTGCGCCCCCGCCCACGCCAACACTTTGCGCTGGGCGGCGCAAAACGACATCCTGACCCTGGACCCGCATGCACAGAACCATGCAACGACGAATGCAATCCTGATGCACTCGTACGAGGGCCTGACGCGCTACAGCGCGAAGTACGAGGTCGAACCCTCGCTGGCCACGAAGTGGACCTACGTCAGCCCGACGCAGGTGCGTTTTGAGCTGCGCAAGGGAGTCAAGTTTCACGACGGCACACCCTTCACCGCGGATGACGTGGTGTTCTCGTTCGGCCGCATCAAGCAGCCGCAGGGCACGATGCAGATCTACGTGACCGGCATCGCCGAGATCAAGAAGATCGACGACCACACGGTCGACTTCATCCTCAGCTCACCGAACCCGATCCTGCTGCGCAACATCATCGACTTCCGCATCATGAGCAAGGTGTGGGCCGAGAAGAACAAGACGCTGAACACGCAGGACTACAAGGCCAAGGAAGACAACTACGCCTCGCGCAACACCAACGGCACGGGTTCGTACCGCATCACCGGCTGGCAACCCGACCAGCGCATCACCATGTCCGTCAACAAGGACTGGTGGGACAAGCCGAGCGGCAACGTGACCGAAGTAATCTATACGCCGGTCAAACAAGACTCGACCCGCGTGGCCGCGCTGCTGTCCGGCGACGTGGACATGCTGACCGACCTGCCCACGCAGGACGTGACGCGCCTGCGCGGTGACGACAAGCTCAAGATCGTTGACGGCCACGAAGTTCGAACCATCTTCATCGCGCTGGACCAGTTCAGCCCCGAGCTGAAGACCTCGGACGTGAAGGGCAAGAACCCATTCAAGGACAAGCGCGTTCGCGAAGCGCTTAACCTGGCGATCGACCGCGAGACCATCAAGCGCACCACCATGCGCGGGCTGTCGATTCCGGCCGCGATCATGGTCGCGCCGGGTGTCAACGGCCACACGCCCGAGATCGACACGCCGCTGAAGCCCGACCCCGAGAAGGCGCGCAAGCTGCTGGCCGACGCCGGTTACCCGAACGGCTTCGAGTTCACGCTCGCCTGCCCGAACAACCGCTACGTCAACGATGAAGAGATCTGCCAGAACGTGCTGGCCATGTGGGCGCGCATCGGCATCAAGGCCAAACTGGCGGCCGAAAACATGTCGACCTTCATCGCCAAGGTGCAGAACTTCGAGACCTCGGCCTACCTGCTGGGCTGGGGCGTGGCGACCTACGACGCGCAGTACTCGCTGCAGTCGCTGGTGCGCACGCGCACGACCGGCGCCGACGGCAACTTCAACTTCGGCCGCGTGAGCGACCCGAAGGTCGACCAGCTGGTCGATGCGATGAAGTCCGAGACCGACATCGCCAAGCGCAACGGCATGATCCGCGAGGCGCTGCTGCAGACGCGTGACGAGTACCTGTACGTGCCGCTGCACCACCAACTGCGGCCGTGGGCGATGAAGAAGGGTGTGGACACGGTGCACCGCTCTGACGATCGACCCGAGGCGCGCTTCACTTCGGTGAAATAACTCCCAGGCTCCCTCGCCCCTTTGGGGAGAGGGTTGGGGTGAGGGGATGCACGTGCGGGGCTTGAGGCCAATCGTCGGCCCTCACCCCTGCCCTCTCCGGGGGCCACGAAGGGGCCACTTCGTGGCCCTCGGAGAGGGAGTGAAGCCCTCTTCAGACCGGCAAGCTGCTGCGCACGGTACGCCCGCCCTGCATGACCAGGCGCACACCGGTCATCGGCTCGGCCAGCATCGTAAGCTCGGCGGTCGGGTCGCCATCGACGATCAGCAAGTCGGCCCAGGCACCCTTCACGAGCTGGCCGATCTGGCCCTCCTGGCGCATCAGTTGCGCGGCCACGATGGTGGCGCTCTGCAGCGCCTCCACCGGCGGCATCGCGGCCAGGCGCAGGTCGAATTCGCCGGACTGGCGCGCGTGCATGTGGCCGAGCAGGTCGGTGCCAAAGACCACTGGCACGCCTTCTGCGCGCGCAATGCGCACCGCCTCGATGCCGCGTATCTTCACGGCGGCCAGCTTTTCCAGCATAGCCGGCGACCAGCCCAGACGCTGCCCTTCGTCGGCCAGCGCAACGTAGGTCGACAAGGTCGGCACCAGGTACGCACCGTGCGCCTTCATGACCCGCGCCGTCGCTTCGTCGATCAGGTTGCCGTGTTCGATCGAGCGCACTCCCGCCTGCACCGCGCGCGTGACGGCGCGTGGCGAGTAGGCATGCGCCATCGTGTACAGGTTGGCGGCCTCGGCCTCTTCGCAGGCGGCGCGCAACTCATCGAGCGAGAACTGCGTGCCTTCGAGCGGGTCGCTGGGGCTGGAGATGCCGCCGCCGGCCATGATCTTGATCTGGTTCGCGCCGTTGCGCACTTGCTCGCGCACCGCGCGGCGCACTTCGCCGACGCCGTCTGCGATCGCGCCGATCAGCCCCAGCCCGGCACAGGCGCAGAACATCTCACGCGTGCGCACGCCCTTGGGCCGCATGTCGGCGTGGCCGCCGGTCTGCGAGACGGGGAAGCCGGCGATGAACAGCCGCGGCCCTTCGAACAAGCCGCGTTCGACAGCCGCTTGCAAGCCGAAGTCGGCGCCCGCCGCGTCGCGCACGGTCGTGAAGCCGCGCATCAGCATGTCGCGCATGATGCGGCTGCTTTCGGCCGATACCAGCGATGGAGGTTGCAGCGCCAGGCTCACCAGGTCGTGCGAGGCCGCAACCACATGCACGTGCGCGTCGATGAGGCCGGGCAGCACCACGCGGCCGCCAGCGTCGATCACCTTCGAGTCATCCACCTGGATCGGTTCGGACGTGACCGCGGCGATGCGATCGCCCTCGATGACGATCGTGCTGTGCGGCAGCAAGCGCCCGGCCGCGCTGTCGAAGACGGTGGCGTTGCGGACGACCTGGCGGGAGGTCATGGCTTCAGCCCGGGATCAGGCGCTGCTTCGCCGTCTCGTACTCGCGCCGCAAGCGCGCGATCAACTCGCGCGCCGGCACCACCTTGTCGACCGCGCCGATGCCTTGGCCGCAGCCCCAGATGTCCTTCCAGGCCTTCGTCGACGCACCGCCGAAGTTCATCTTGCTCGGGTCGCTGACGGCCAGGTTGTCCGGGTCCAGCCCGGCGTTGCGGATCGAGCCCTTCAGGTAGTTGCCGTGCACGCCGGTGAACAGGTTGCTGTAGACGATGTCGTCGCTGCTGCTCTCGACGATCATCTGCTTGTAGCCGTCGGCCGCGCGCGCTTCTTCAGTGGCGATGAAGGCCGAGCCGATGTAGGCGAAATCGGCGCCCATCGCCTGCGCCGCCAGCACCGCGCCGCCGCTGGCGATCGCGCCGCTGAGCGCGACCGGGCCGTCGAACCACTGGCGGATCTCCTGGATCAGCGCGAACGGGCTCTTCACGCCGGCGTGACCACCGGCACCGGCAGCCACCGCGATCAGCCCGTCGGCGCCCTTCTCGATCGCCTTGTGGGCGAACGCGTTGTTGATGATGTCGTGCAGCACCACACCGCCCCAGGCATGCACGGCATCGTTCAGGTCGGTGCGCGCACCCAACGAGGTGATGACGATCGGCACCTTGTACTTGGCGCACACCTGCAGGTCGTGCTCGAGCCGGTCGTTGCTCTTGTGCACGATCTGGTTGATGGCGAACGGCGCGGCCGGCGCTTCGGGGTGTGCCTTGTCGTGCGCGGCGAGCGCCTCGGTGATCTCAGCCAACCATTCGTCAAGCTGCTCGGCAGGCCGCGCGTTCAACGAAGGCATGGAGCCGACGACGCCGGCCTTGCACTGTTCGATGACGAGCTTCGGGTTGCTGACGATGAAGAGCGGCGCGCCGATGATCGGCAGCGGCAGCTTGCGCAGGACGGCGGGGAGCGGCATGGGTCGGTGTCTTTCGCGGATGAAGAAGAGGACGGTGGAGAGTTCAGAACGATTCGAGCGCCAGCGCGGTCACGCTGTCGGCGCCTTCGACGATGGCGTCGCGCATGCCGGGCAGTTTGCTCAGCACGTGGTCGGCATAGAAGTGCGCGGTGACGATCTTGGCTCGCAGGAAGGCGGCGTCGCCCTGCCCTGCGGCCAACTGGTCTTCGGCCACCAGCAGCGCGCGCGCCAGTTGCCAGCCGGCCACCAGGTTGCCGGCCAGCATCAGGTAAGGCACTGAACCGGCGAAGGCCGCATTCGGGCTCGACTTGCTGCTGCCGGCGATGAAGTCGACGACCTGCTCGAAGGCCTCGCGCCCGGCCTTCAATCGCTTGTGCATCGCGCGCGCCGCGGCGCTGCTGCGTGGGGCCAGCGCGGTCTCGGTGACACCCATCTGCACCGAGATGCCCTTGGCCGTGCGACCGCCGTCGCGCGCGGTCTTGCGACCGACCAGATCGTTCGCCTGGATGGCGGTCGTGCCTTCGTAGATCGTCAGGATGCGTGCGTCGCGCAGGTACTGCGCGGCACCGGTCTCTTCGATGAAGCCCATGCCGCCGTGAACCTGCACGCCCAGGCTGGCCACCTCGATGCTCATCTCGGTGCTGTAGCCCTTGACGAGAGGAACCATGAATTCATAGAACGCCTGGTTCTGCTTGCGCACCTCGGGGTCGGGGTGGTGGTGCGAGGCGTCGAAGGCCGCGGCAGCGACGAGCGCCATCGCGCGGCAACCCTCGGTGCAGGCGCGAATCGTCATCAGCATGCGCTTCACGTCAGGGTGATGAATGATGGGGCCGCTGCCCGGCAGTGAACCATCGACCGGACGCGACTGGATGCGGTCACGCGCGAACTGAGCCGCCTTCTGGTAGGCGCGCTCGGCGATCGCGATGCCCTGCATGCCCACCGCATAACGCGCGGCGTTCATCATGATGAACATGTACTCGAGGCCGCGGTTCTCCAGGCCAATCAGGTGGCCGACGGCACCGCCATGGTCGCCGAACTGCAGCACCGCGGTCGGGCTCGCCTTGATGCCGAGCTTGTGCTCGATGCTGACGCAGTGCGCGTCGTTGCGCTCGCCCAGCGAACCGTCGGGCTTGACCAGGACCTTGGGGCAGATGAACAGGCTGATGCCCTTCACGCCCTCGGGCGCGCCCGCCACGCGCGCCAGCACCAGGTGCACGATGTTGGCGGCCATGTCGTGCTCGCCGTAGGTGATGAAGATCTTGGTGCCGAAGAGCTTGAAGCTGCCGTCCGCCTGCGGTTCTGCACGCGTGCGCACCAGCGCCAGGTCGGAGCCGGCCTGCGGCTCGGTCAGGTTCATCGTGCCGGTCCATTCGCCGGAAATCATCTTCGGGATGTAGAGCGCCTGCTGCTCGGGCGAGCCGGCGGTGAGCAGCGCCTCGATCGCGCCGTCGGTCAGCAGCGGGCACAGCGCGAAGCTCATGTTCGCGCTGTTGAGCATCTCGATGCAGGCCGCGCCGATCGTCTTGGGCAGGCCCTGGCCGCCGAACTCGCCCGGGTGCTGCAGGCCTTGCCAGCCACCTTCGCCGAACTGACGAAAGGCCTGCGCGAAGCCGGGGGTGGTGGTGACCTTGCCATCCTTCCACGACGACGGATTTTTGTCGCCTTCCCAGTTCAGCGGCGCGAGCACGCCTTCGCTGAACTTGGCGCACTCTTCGAGCACGGCCTGTGCGGTCTCGATGCCGGCTTCTTCAAAGCCCGGCAGTTTGGCCACGTCGTCGAGGCCAGCCAGTTCCTTCATGCAGAACAGCATGTCGTTCACGGGAGCGAGGTAGGTCACGGTCAAGTCCTTCGCGTAGTCAACAAAAAGCCCGCTCGCCGAGGTGATCGGGCAAACGGGCTGCCGGGGCTGTCGCTTCTGCTGCGAGTTCGTGCGGGCCGGCTCAGAGGGCCTTGATCAACTCCGGCACCGCAACGAACAGATCGGCCTCCAGCCCGTAGTCGGCCACGCTGAAGATTGGCGCCTCCGGGTCCTTGTTGATCGCGACGATGACCTTGCTGTCCTTCATGCCGGCCAGGTGCTGGATCGCGCCGCTGATGCCGCAGGCCACGTAGAGCTGCGGCGCGACGATCTTGCCGGTCTGGCCGACCTGCCAGTCGTTCGGCGCATAGCCCGCATCGACCGCGGCGCGCGACGCGCCGAGCGCGGCGCCGAGCTTGTCGGCCAGCGGCGTCAGCACCTCGTTGAACTTCTCGCTGCTGCCCATCGCGCGGCCGCCCGAGACGATGATCTTGGCCGCCGTCAATTCGGGCCGATCGTTCTTGGCGATCTCGCTGCCCATGAAGGTGGACTTGCCGGCGTCGGCCGCGGCCCACAACACCACGACCCTGGCTGTGCCGCCCGATGCTGCGGCCGGGTCGAAACCGGTGGTGCGGACGGTGATGACCTTGGTGGCATCCAGGCTCTGCACCAGCGCGATCGCGTTGCCGGCGTAGATGGGCCGCTCGAAGGTGTCGGGCGAGATCACCTTGGTAATGTCGGAGACCTGCCCCACGTCGAGCTTGGCGGCCACGCGCGGCGCGATGTTCTTGCCCGACGCGGTGGCCGGGAACACGATGTGGCTGTAGTTCGACGCGAGCGCCAGCACCTGCGCGGCCATGTTCTCGGCCAAGCCGTGCGCAAAGTACGCGGCGTCGGCATGCAGCACCTTGGTGACGCCGGCGATCTTGGCGGCGGCTGCAGCCGCAGCGCCGGCATCTGCACCGGCGATCAGCACGTGCACGTCGCCACCGCACTGGGCGGCTGCCGTCACGGTGTTCAGGGTCGCGCCCTTGACGGTGTGGTTGTCGTGTTCGGCAATGACAAGTGCGGCCATGGTCAGATCACCTTCGCGTCGTTCTTGAGTTTGGAAACCAGCGTCGCCACATCGGGCACCTTGATGCCGGCGCTGCGCTTGGGCGGCTCACTGACCTTGAGCGTCTTGATGCGCGGCGCCACGTCCACGCCCAGGTCGGCCGGCTTGAAGACTTCGAGCGTCTTCTTCTTGGCCTTCATGATGTTGGGCAGGGTCACGTAGCGCGGCTCGTTCAGGCGCAGGTCGGTGGTGATCACGGCCGGCAGGCTGATGGAGATCGTCTCCAGGCCGCCGTCGACTTCGCGGGTGACGCTGGCCTTGCCATCAACCACCTCGACCTTGCTGGCGAACGTGGCCTGCGGCAGGTCGGCCAGTGCGGCGAGCATCTGGCCGGTCTGGTTGCAGTCGTCGTCGATGGCCTGCTTGCCCAGGATCACCAGACCCGGTTGTTCCTTGTCGACCAGCGCCTTCAACAGCTTGGCCACGGCAAGCGGCTGCAGTTCCTCACTGGTCTCGACCAGGATTGCGCGATCGGCGCCGATGGCCATGGCGGTGCGCAGGGTTTCCTGGCATTGCGTGACGCCGCAAGACACCGCGATCACCTCGGTGACCGCACCCTTCTCGCGCAGGCGCACCGCTTCTTCCACGGCGATCTCGTCGAACGGGTTCATGCTCATCTTGACGTTGGCAATGTCGACGCCGGTACCGTCGGACTTGACTCGCACCTTGACGTTGTAGTCGACCACCCGTTTGACTGCGACGAGGACCTTCATTCCATGGGCTCCTGAATTGATGTGAGTTCGAAATCGATTCTAGTTCGCGGGGTCGGTGCGGCCCCCTGCAGCGGACCGCAGGATCGAAGCGCAGGCGACAAATAGAACGATCGTGCTATTTTAGTTTATCACGGGGACGGCGCCGGAACCCGTGTCCCGCGCCCGCGCCGCGCGCGCTCCGCGTTCGACGTTCAACGGCACCAGCAGGACCAGTCCGACGATGAAGAACATCGCAGTCGAAAGAATCGCCAGCCGGTGGTTGCCGCTGGTCAGCAAGGTCACCAGGCCGTAAGTCACCGGGCCCACGATGGCAGCCAGTCGCGTTGCAAAGGTCCACAGGCCGAAGAATTCGGCGAGCTGCAGCGCGGGCGCGAACAAGCCGGCCATCGCGCGGCCGGCCGATTGGCTCGAGCCCATGCACAGCCCGGCGATCACGGCCGCGACCCAGAACAACGCCGGCCCGGTGGCCAGGTAGGCCATCACCGTCATCACCACCCAGCCGATCAGGGTGACGGCCAGCGCGCGTTTGTGGCCCACCATGTCCTGGAAATACCCGAACGCGAACGCGCCGACGGCCGACGCGATGTTGACCAGGAACACCAGCATCATCGTGTCGGCCTGCTTGAAGCCGAGCACCTGTTCGGCGTAGACCGCCGCCAGCGCGATCACCACCGAGATGCCGGCCTGGTAGAAGGCGGCGCAGGCCAGCAGCCAGCAAAAGTCGCGGTGTTCACGCGCCTTGCGCCAGGTCTGGCCCAGGCGCTGCAGGCTGGCGCCGAGGCCGGCCGTTTGCAGCGCCGCGGGCTGCGGGACGGCACGTTCCTTCAACAGGATGAACGTAGCCACCGATGCCAGCCCGTACAGCGTGGCCGTGATCAGCATCGTCACCGGCACGAACTCGGTCGCCGGGATGCCCTTGCCCTGCGCCCACAGCACGTAGGCCAGGCACAGGCCGAGCGACAACATGCCTCCGAAGTAGCCGAAGCTCCAGCCCCAGCCCGACACCCGGCCCATCGCCTCGCGCCGCGCCAACTCGGGCAGGAAGGCCGCGGTGAGCGACTCGCCGTACGAGTAGAAAACATTCGACACGACGATGGCCGCGCCGGCCAGCCAGATGTCACCGCGCCCCACCAGCGCCAGCGCGGCGGTGGCGACCACGCAGGCGACGGTCGTGAACATCAGCAGGCGCTTCTTGGCCGCGTGCATGTCGGCATAAGCGCCCAGCGCCGGCATGCTGACCATCACGATCAGGCTGGAGAGCGCCAGCACCATCGTCCAGGCAAACGTGCCCCAGTCGGCACCCTTGGCCGCCACACCGACGAAGTAGGTGTTGAACACTGCCGTGAGCACCACGGTCGTGTAGCCGGAATTCGCGAAGTCGTACATCGCCCACCCGAACACCTCGCGCTTGCGCACGCCGTCGTTGAGCGAATCTTGCGAGAACAGGGCCATGGTGTCTCCGTAGTGCGACGGCGCGGCGCGGGTGGTGCCCAGGACGGGGGTCGAACCCGTATGCCCTCTTGCAAGAAGCGGCGGATTTTAAGTCCGCTGTGTATACCAGTTTCACCACCCGGGCTGGGCCGGATTATCGGCGCCGCCGGAACGCTCGCGCCCAAGAAAAAAGCCTTGCAACGCGGGTCTGCAAGGCTCGGTCCTCTGGAGGCGCGACCCGGAGTCGAACCGGGCTGAACGGATTTGCAATCCGGTGCATAACCGCTTTGCTATCGCGCCATGGGGGCCTGATTGTGGCAAAAAAAGGGAAGCCGCAGCTTCCCTTTCTTCTTGTCCACGATGTTCTGGAGCGGGAGAAGAGTCTCGAACTCTCGACCTCAACCTTGGCAAGGTTGCGCTCTACCAACTGAGCTACTCCCGCATTGCTTCAACAAGCATCTGTCGATATTTGTCGAAGCCCTGATTATAGATCGAAAAACCGCGCTGTCCGCTTTGCCTGTTTCAGTGCGTCAACAGGTCGGCGCCCGCCGCCGGCGCGGCTGGTTTGGCGGCAACGGCCTCGGCCTTCACCGGTTCGTCCTCGGGCAAAGGCTGCGGCATCGTTTCGAGCGCCACTTCAAGCACCCGGTCGATCCAGCGAACCGGCACGATCTCGAGATTGTTCTTCACGTTCTCGGGGATCTCCTGCAGGTCCTTGACGTTCTCTTCCGGGATCATCACGGTCTTGATGCCACCGCGGTGGGCGGCGAGCAGCTTTTCTTTCAGACCGCCGATGGCCGTGACTTCGCCGCGCAGCGTGATCTCGCCGGTCATCGCCACATCGGCACGCACCGGGATGCCGGTCAACGCCGACACGAATGCCGTCGTCATCGCGGCACCGGCGCTCGGGCCGTCTTTCGGCGTCGCGCCGTCGGGCACGTGGATGTGGATGTCGCGCTTCTCGAACATCTCGTCCTTGATGCCCAGGCGCCGGGCGCGTGAGCGCACCACCGAACGCGCCGCTTCGACCGATTCCTTCATCACGTCGCCGAGCTGGCCAGTGCGGATGATCTGGCCCTTGCCGGGCATCACCGCGGCCTCGATGGTCAGCAAGTCGCCGCCCACCTCGGTCCACGCCAAACCGACCACCTGGCCGACCTGGTTCTTCTTTTCGGCCTGGCCATAGTCGTACTTGCGCACGCCCAGGTAATCGTTCAGGTTGTCTTCGACCACGACCACCTTGCCCGTAACCTGCTTGAGCTGGATCGACTTGACCACCTTGCGGCAGATCTTGGAGATCTCGCGCTCAAGCGAACGCACGCCGGCCTCACGCGTGTAGTAGCGAATGATGCCGCGCACCGCTGACTCGGTGACTTCCATCTCTTCGGGCTTCACGCCGTTGTTCTTGGCCTGCTTCGGGCAAAGGTAGCGCAAGGCGATGTTGGTCTTTTCCTCTTCGGTGTAACCCGACAGGCGGATCACTTCCATCCGGTCCAGCAGCGCCGGCGGAATGTTCATCGAGTTCGAGGTGGCGATGAACATCGTGTCGGACAGGTCGAAATCGACCTCGACATAGTGGTCGCTGAAGGTGTGGTTCTGCTCCGGGTCGAGCACTTCGAGCAGTGCGCTCGACGGGTCGCCGCGGAAGTCCATGCCCAGCTTGTCGATCTCATCGAGCAGGAACAGCGGGTTGCGCGTACCGACCTTGCTCAGGCTCTGCAACACCTTGCCCGGCATCGAGCCGATGTAGGTGCGGCGGTGGCCGCGGATCTCGGCTTCGTCGCGCACGCCGCCCAGCGCCATGCGCACGAACTTTCGCCCGGTGGCACGCGCCACGCTCTGGCCCAGCGAGGTCTTGCCCACACCCGGGGGGCCGACCAGGCACAGGATCGGCGCCTTGACCTTGTCGACGCGCTGCTGCACCGCAAGGTATTCGAGGATGCGGTCCTTGACCTTCTCCAGGCCATGGTGGTCTTCGTTCAGCACGGCTTCGGCAAACGCCAGGTCGTGCCTGATCTCGGACTTCTTGGCCCACGGCAGGTTGATCAGCGTGTCGATGTAGTTGCGCACGACGGTCGCTTCGGCCGACATCGGCGACATCAGCTTGAGCTTCTTCAGCTCGCTGTCGACCTTCTTGCGCGCCTCTTTGGGCATCCTCGCAGCGACGATCTTCTTTTCCAGCTCCTCCATGTCGGCGCCTTCTTCGCCGTCACCGAGTTCCTTCTGGATGGCCTTGACCTGCTCGTTCAGGTAGTACTCGCGCTGGCTCTTTTCCATCTGGCGCTTGACGCGGCCGCGGATGCGCTTTTCGACTTGCAGGATGTCGACTTCGTGTTCGAGTTGTTCGAGCAGCTTCTCGAGGCGCTTGTCGACCGCGAACAGGTCGAGCACGGCCTGCTTGTTCTCAAGCTTGAGGGGCAGGTGCGCGGCAATCGTGTCAGCCAGGCGGCCGGGCTCGTCGATGCCGGAGATGGAGGTCAGGATTTCGGGCGGGATCTTCTTGTTCAGCTTGACGTACTGGTCGAACTGCTGGGTCACCGCACGGCGCAGGGCTTCGATCTCGGGCTTGACGTTGGCATCAGGCGGCACCGGCGTGACGTCGGCAACGAAGTACTCGCCGTTGTCGCTGATGCCGTGCGTGTTGGCGCGCTGCACACCCTCGACCAGCACCTTCACGGTACCGTCGGGCAGCTTGAGCATTTGAAGGATGCTCGACACGCAGCCCACGTCGAACATGTCGTCGGGCTTGGGCTCGTCTTTGCCGGCAGCCTTTTGCGCCACCAGCATGATCTGGCGGCCGGCCTCCATGGCCACTTCAAGGGCCTTGATCGACTTCGGGCGGCCCACGAACAATGGGATCACCATGTGGGGGAACACCACCACATCGCGCAAAGGCAGCAGCGGCAGGGTGATCTTTTCAGCGGGCAGAACGGGATGTCCGGACATGAGGGAACCTCTCTTTCTCTGACCCATTTAGGGCCCGAGCTCTCAATTGCAAGAAGCCGCGCCCGGGGACGGGTGCGCGGCGCCGGACGTCAGGCGCTGGCTTTTTGTTCGCGGTAGACCAGCAGCGGTTTGGCTTCTTCTTCGATCGTGTGCTCGTCGAGGACCACTTTGACCACGCCATCGAGCGTGGGCAACTCGAACATGGTGTCGATCAGTGACTGCTCCATGATGGATCGCAAGCCGCGTGCGCCAGTCTTGCGCGCCAGCGCCTTGCGCGAGATCGCAGCCAGCGCGGAAGGGCGGATTTCCAGGTCCACACCGTCCATCGCGAACAGCTTCTGGTACTGCTTGACGAGCGCGTTCTTCGGCTCGGTCAGGATCTGCACCATCGCGTCTTCAGTCAACTCGCCCAGGGTGGCCACCACCGGCAGGCGGCCCACCAATTCGGGGATCAGGCCGAACTTGATCAGGTCTTCCGGCAGCACATCTCGAAACACTTCAGAGACCCGCCGCTCGGACTTGGTGTGGACCGTGGCCGCAAAACCGATACCCGACTTCTCGGACCGGTTCTGGATCACCTTTTCGAGCCCGTCGAACGCACCGCCGCAGATGAAAAGAATGTTCGTGGTGTCAATCTGCAGGAAGTCCTGGTTCGGGTGCTTGCGCCCGCCTTGCGGCGGCACCGAGGCCATCGTGCCTTCGACCAGCTTGAGCAGCGCCTGTTGCACACCTTCGCCCGACACGTCGCGCGTGATCGACGGGTTGTCGGCCTTGCGCGAGATCTTGTCGATCTCGTCGATGTAGACGATGCCGCGCTGCGCCTTCTCGACGTCGTAAGCACAGTTCTGCAGCAGCTTCTGAATGATGTTCTCGACGTCCTCGCCCACGTAGCCGGCTTCGGTCAGGGTGGTGGCGTCGGCAATCACGAACGGCACGTTGAGCAACCGGGCCAGCGTCTGGGCCAGCAGCGTCTTGCCCGAACCGGTCGGCCCGATCAGCAGGATGTTGCTCTTGGAGAGCTCGATCTCGTCCTTGTTGCGGCTCATGTGCTTGAGCCGCTTGTAGTGGTTGTACACGGCCACGGCCAAGGTGCGCTTGGCCACGTCTTGGCCGATCACGTACTGGTCGAGGCTGCTCTTGATCTCGCTCGGAATCGGCAGGTCCGACTTGGTGGACTTGGCGGCGGCGCCTTCGGCCGGCACTTCATCGCGGATGATGTCGTTGCACAGCTCGATGCATTCGTCGCAGATGAATACCGACGGGCCCGCGATGAGCTTCTTCACCTCATGCTGGCTCTTGCCGCAGAAGGAGCAGTACAGGACTTTCTCGCTGGGCGAGCCTTTTTTGTCGGCCATGGAATGAGGGGGGCGCGGTGCGTTGGTGAAGCCGGAAACAATGATAGTTGAACTGAAATGCCCGCCCGGCTCGAAAAAGACCGGCTTGACCCCCTATTAGACGACCCTGGGACGCCCCAACCGGGTTCAGGGGTTTCAGGCGTTCAGGGCCGCTTGGCGATCACCTGATCGATCAGGCCGTAGTCCTTGGCTTCGTTGGACGACATGAAGTAATCGCGCTCGGAATCGAGCCGGATCTTCTCGATCGGCTGGCCGGTGCGTTCGGCCAGGATGGCGTTCAGGCTCTCGCGCAGTTTCAGGATCTCGCGCGCCTGGATTTCGATGTCGCTGGCCTGTCCCTGGGCCCCGCCCGACGGCTGGTGAATCATGATGCGCGAATTGGGCAGCGCCATGCGTTTGCCTTTGGCACCGGCGGCGAGCAGGAACGCGCCCATGCTGGCAGCCATGCCCATGCACAGGGTCGATACCTCGGGCTTGATGAAGTTCATCGTATCGAAGATCGACATGCCGGCCGAGACGCTGCCGCCGG
>JANMYQ010000247.1:0-6040 GCA_031382215.1 Methylibium sp. | reverse complement strand
GTAACCATACTGCTGATGTTCCGAAGTGCGTTCCGAGCGATTGAGCATGGACAGCACGATGGGGCAGGCCTGGACGGCGGCGAAGGCCTGGGTGATTTCGTCTCTGCCGGTGGAGCCCTCAGCCACGACCATCAGGATCTGGCCCATGCGCGCGGCCAGGACCCTGGACTCGGTGGTGGCCAGCAGCGGCGGGGCGTCGAAGATCACGATCCGGTCGGCATAGCGGCTGGAGATGTCCTGCAGCAACTCCTCCATCGAATTGCTCGCCAGCAGCTCGGTCGAATTGATCCGCGGCGTGCCCGCCGGCAACACGCTCAGCTTGGGCACGTTGGTCTTGAGGATCACCTCCGACAGGTCCAGCGTCGAGTCGGTCAGCAGGTCCAGCAGCCCCTTGTGCACCGTGGCCGCCCCGCCCCCTGGCGCCTCGGGCGAACCCGCCAGCCCCAGCCGCTCCATGATCGCCGGGCGCACCACATCGGCATCCACCAGCAGCACCGAGCTGTCCACCTCAGAGGCAATGCTCAGCGCCAGGTTCAGCGCACAGAAGGTCTTGCCCTCCCCCGGCACCGCACTGGTGACCATGATCAGGTTGCCCAGCCGGATTGGCGCATCCGCGTCCGGCCGGGCGTTCTTCAGCACCGGCTGCTTGATGCCGCGGAACTCGTCGGCCAAGGTCGAGCGCGGGCTGCCCGGCACCAGATACCCGGCGTTGGCCAGCCGGGCCATGTTCACTTCCACGCTCTTGGACTGGCGCTGCCCCACCTGCACCAGCGCGTTCGTGGCGGCCGGGCGCAGCGCGCGTTCGGCTCGCAGTTCTGCACCTCTGAGTTCGCCGCCCGCATTGAAGCGCGACTGCGGACTCGCTTTCGTCATCACGGGCGGCGGCTCGGCCAGCGGGCGGCGCTCTTCCTTGGCCGCAGGCGCGTCCCAGGTCGGCACCTCGATGCCGGCCCGTTTGAGTTCTTCCAGCCGGCGGTTGGCCTGTTCGATGATGCTCATGTCGATTGGCTCATGTCGGTCGGTCAGATCTTGGAGTGCACTGCTACCCAGCCCAGCCAGGCGGCCTGCACCAGCATCAGGCTGGCAATGGCCCCCAGCAGGCCCATCAGGCTCAGGCGCTGGCTCTGGCGGCCCTGCTCGTTGACCAGCAGCGAGACGGTGCCCAGCACGGGCCGCCCGCTGAGCTCGCGCAAGGCCTTGGTGGTGCTGACCACCGGCGAGATGCGGCTCTTGATCAGGGCCGCAGCAAGGCCCGCGGCAATGGCCACCAGCACGGCCAGCAGCGCCAGGCTGAGCTTGTTGGGGAACACGGGTTGGGGGGCCGTGCGCGGCGGCTCGATGATGCGGAACTCGGCCAGCGGGGCGGTCTGGTCGATCTTCACGCCCAGCGAGGCCGACTCGCGCCGGGCCACGAGCTGTTCGTAGTTCTTGCGGATGATCTCGTAGTCGCGGTTGAGCTGGGTCAGCTCGGCCTCGGCCTGCGGGGCCCGGCTGGCCAGGGCGCGGGTTTCGTTCAGGCGGGCCTGCTGGGTGCCCAGGCGCACGCGCAGCGAGGCGACGTTGGCTTCGGCCTCGGCGAGTGCGAAGCGGATCTTCTGGAACACCGGGTTGGTGGCCGCTGCTGCGGCGGCGTTGGGGCCACCTTTGCTGATGGCGGCCAGCGCGGCGCGCTTGGCCTCCAGATCGGCGCGCTTCAAGGCTTCGACCTGGGCGATGGTGCGCCGGGTGCTGACCACGTCGGGGTGCTCTTCGGTGTAGCGGCGCAGCAACTCGTCGAGCTGCTTCTTGAGGGTGTCCAGGCGGGTTTCGTGTTCGGAGATCAGCGGGCCGGCCACGGCCTGCGGGCCCAGGGCTTCCAGCGGCAGTTGCGGGGCTTCGCTGGAGAGTTCGCGCTTGAGGGCCTCGCGCGACTGTTCGGCCGCGCTGTACTCCAGGCGCAGCTTGTTGACTTCGTCGGACAGGGCCGACATGCGCCCGAAGTAGTCTTGCGTGGACACGCCGGTGACGCTGAAGTTCTTCAGCTTGTAGTCTTTGAGCTTGTTCTCGGCCTCGACGAGCTTGGCTTCGTAGGTGCGGATCTCTTCTTCGATGAAGTTGCGCGCGTCTTCGGAGTCTTTCTTCTTGCCGTCGCCGCCGGAGTTGACGAACATCTTGACCAACCGCTCGACCAGGCGCTGGGCGCGCTGGGGGTCGGTGTCGCGGTAGCTGATGGCGTAGACGTTGTTGCCGCCGCCGCCGGGGCCCATCTTGATGGCCTTGGTCAGGTCCTGGATGTCTTGCTCGAGCTTCTTGGGGTCGCTGGGCTCCCAGCCGATGTCCTTGGAGTTGCGCAGCAGCTCCATGTTGGGCCGGCTGATGAGGGTGCGCGCGAGCATGCGGATCTGCTGGTCGATGTCGGGCTGGAAGGCCAGCCCGACCATCAGCGGCTTGAGCACGCTCTGGGTGTCGATGTAGACGCGCGCGCTGGCTTCGTAGCGGTCTTTCATGACCAGCACGGCCGCGCCCAGCACCAGCGAGACGCCCCAGGCCACGCCCACAGCCAGCCAGCGACCGCGCCAGACATCGCGCAGCAGCTCCTGGATCATTTGCAGTGGGCCGGTCATGAGGGGTGTTTCCTGGAAGAAGGTCTTAGAAGAAGCTCTGCGGCACGATCACGATGTCGCCGGGCTTGACGGCGACGTTGGCGGAGATGTCGCCGCGCTTGAGCAGGTCCTTCAGGCGCACGCTGTACTGCTTGCCGCCTTCGCTGCCGCGTACGAGCACGGCGCCGTTGCCGTCGGCAAAGTCGGTCAGGCCGCCGGCCTGGATCATCACGTCGAGCACGGTCATCTGCTGGCGGTAGGGCACGGACTGGGGCCGGGCGGCTTCGCCGACGATGCGGATCTGCTCGGGGAAGGTGCCCTGGAAGCCGCTGACGACGATGGTGACGACGGGGTCGCGGATGAACTTGGCGAGGACTTTTTCTACCTCGCGGGACAGGTCGGCGGGGTTGCGCCCTGCTGCCATGAGGTCTTCGACCAGCGGGGCACTGATGCGTCCGTCAGGGCGCACGGTGATGGTGGCGGACAGCTCGGGGTTGCGCCACACGAGGATGTTCAGGGTGTCCAGCGGGCCGATCTTGTAGCGGTGGTCCTGGGTCTCCACCGTCTGCGGGGCCGGCGGGTAGCTGTTGAGGGCGGCACAGCCGCTCATGAGCAGCGCGCCTGCGGCCAGCATGAGGGCCGGCCAGCGGCCTGGCGCCGTCTTGTCGCTTGTCTGGAACATGGGGGTCTCCTGCGGGAAGAACATTCGTTTACCAATCATCGGGGCCGTTTATAAACGTTTTGGCCGCTGAAACACCACCCTTGCGCGGTGCAGCGGCCAAAAGTACCGGGGGGGCGTGACCGAAGCACGTGATCAACGCCACGCGTTCAGGGGGTGGCGCCCGGCCGGCTCTGCTCCCTGGGTCTGACCTTGGGTCTGTGCTCGCAGGCTCACTGCCCTTCGCGGAAGAGCACGACGCTGACGGTCTCGATCAGCACGAGCAGGTCCAGGAAGAGGGAGTTGTTCTTGACGTAGTAGAGGTCGAACTGGTGCTTGCGCCGGGCGTCTTCCAGGCTGGCGCCGTAGCTGTAGCGGACCTGGGCCCACCCGGTGACGCCGGGCTTGACGCTGTGGCGCACGTCGTAGAAGGGGATCTGCTCCTTGAGCTGGGCCACGAAGCTGGGGCGCTCGGGGCGGGGGCCGACCAGGCTCATCTCGCCCTTCAAGACGCTCAGGAGCTGGGGCAGCTCGTCGATGCGGGTCTTGCGGATGAAGGCGCCGATGCGGGTGACTCGGGCGTCGTTCTTGGCGGCCCAGCGGGCGACGCCGTCTTTTTCTGCGTCGGTGCGCATGCTGCGGAACTTGAGGCACATGAAGATGCGCCCGCCCAGGCCGACCCGCTCTTGCCTGTAGATGATGGGGCCGGGGCTGTCGAGCCTGATGGCCAGAATGGTCAGCAGCATGACGGGGCTGGCCAGCAGGAGCAGGATTCCGGAGCACAGGATGTCGAAGGCGCGTTTGGCAATCTGGCGGGCCCGGCCCTGGACGAAGCCGTGGCCGTAGACGAGCCAGCTGGCTTTGAGGCTGTCGATGGGGACTTCGCTCTTGGCGCGTTCGTAAAAACCCGCCAGGTCGATGACGGGGATGCCGCGGATGCGGCAGGCGAGCAGCTGGTCCATGGGCACGCCGCCGCCGCGTTGTTCGCGTTCGGCGACGATGATCTCGTCGATGCGGTGGCGTTCGACGAGCTCGCCGATGGTGGCTTCGCGGCTGAAGACTTTGGGGCTGGGCATGGGGCCGTCGAGGCTGCCCATCTGGCTCTCTCTGATCGACACGTGGGTGTCGCCCTGGACCTCGTCGCTGGTGGGGTAGAAGCCGATGACGTTGTTGGAGGCGCGCTTGAGGGCCTTGAGGTCGCCGGCCACGGCGTAGGCTTCCGCGCCGGTGCCGACGATGAGCACGCGCCGCTGGGTGGCCACGCGGTGCAGGAAGTACAGCCCGCTGCGCACGAAGACGACGCCGACCAGGCTGTACATCAATGCCGAACCGATGAGCAGCTTGACGTACTCGGGCTCGGCCACGATGAGCAGCATGAGGTAGGTGAGGTAGCTGCCGACAACCAGCGCGATGACGGTGCGCACCAGTTTGGCGGGCAGCGCAATGGGGGTCGGACGGTACAGCCCGGCGAAGGAGTACATCAGGGAGATGATCAGGGCGAACTGCGCGCCGGTCAGGATGACCTGGTAGACCTGCAGCGGGTACGAGCTCCGCGCCCCCTCCAGCGTGCCCGCGGCCAGCACAATGGCCACGAAACACAGCACCATGTCGGCCATCATCGCGGTAAACGCCGCCACCGACACGTGGTGCCGAAATACCATGAACATGTTTTCTCCTATCTCTTCCCTGATCCAAAGAATTATCGGGATGAACCCTAACCCCACCATCCCACAATCGTGGGGGAACTACAACGCGCACTGTGGTGTTGTTGACGGTCCCGCGGACCGTTACCTTTACGAAGGGCTTTCATGATGCTCACCGAACTCCGCTACATCGTTGCCGTCGCCAGGGAAAAACACTTCGGCCGCGCTGCGGAAGCGTGTTTCGTGTCGCAGCCGACCTTGAGCGTGTCGATCAAGAAGCTGGAGGAAGAGCTCGACGTGCGCATCTTCGAGCGCGGCGCCAGCGAAGTGAGCGTGACGCCGTTGGGCGACGAGATCGTGCGCCAGGCGCAGTCGGTGATCGAACAGGCCGCCGCCATCAAGGAGATCGCCAAACGTGGCAAGGACCCGGCCACCGGCCCGCTGCGCCTGGGCGTGATCTACACGATCGGCCCGTACCTGCTGCCCGATCTGGTGAAGCAGGCCATCGAGCGCGTGCCTCAGATGCCGCTGATCCTGCAGGAGAACTTCACCGTCAAGCTGCTCGAGATGCTGCGCACCGGTGACCTGGACTGCGCGATCATGGCCGAGCCCTTCCCGGACACTGGCCTGGCCGTGGCACCGCTCTACGACGAACCCTTCATGGCCGCGGTGCCCAAAAACCACGCACTGGCCAAGCGCAAGAGCATCAGCACCGAAGAACTGAAGCGCGAAACCATGCTGCTGCTGGGCACGGGCCACTGCTTTCGCGACCATGTGCTCGAGGTTTGCCCCGAGTACGCGCGCTTCTCGAGCGACGCCGAGGGTATTCGCAAGAGTTTCGAGGGTTCGTCGCTGGAGACCATCAAGTACATGGTGGCCTCGGGCATGGGGGTGACGGTGGTGCCGCAGTTGAGCGTGCCCAAAGACCCGCAAACGCACATCAAGTACATCCGCTTCGTCGCACCGGTGCCGACCCGCAGGGTCGTGCTGGTGTGGCGGCGCACCTTCACGCGCTACGAAGCCATCGCGGCGCTGCGCAACGCCATCTACGCTTGCGAATTGCCCGGGGTGCAGCGGCTGACCGCGACCTAGAATCTGCAGGATGCGCATCGCCATCGTCACCTTCGACGGCTTCAACGAGCTCGACTCGTTCATCG
>JANMYQ010000127.1:0-45403 GCA_031382215.1 Methylibium sp. | reverse complement strand
GCGCAAGGCCTACCCGATCTTCGCCAAGGCCAACGGCCTGGGCGCGCCGGCCTGGACCTCGATGGACCCGCCGCTGCGCGAGACCATGCTGGTGCGCGGCGACATCGACGCGATCACCGGCTTCTCGTTCACCTCGCTGCTCAACCTGGAAGCGCGCGGCGTGAAGGCCGAAGACGTCGTCGTGCTGGCCTATCCGAACTACGGCGTCAAGCTGTACGGCAACGTGGTGATCGTGGGTGAAGAATTCCTGAAGAAGAACCCGGAGGCCGTGAAAGCCTTCCTGCGCGCCTTCAGCAAGGGCGTGAAAGACGTGATCGCCGACCCCGTCGCGGCGGTGGCCACGGTGAAGGCGCGCGACGGCATCGTCAACGAAGCGCTGGAGCTGCGCCGCCTGAAGCTGGCGCTCGACGCCACCGTGCTCACGCCCGACGCAAAGGCCGAAGGCTTCGGCAGCGTGATGGGCCCGCGCCTGAGCCTGATGGCCAGCCAGGTGGCCGACGCCTATGGCACCAAAGAGCGCATCAACCCGGACGTGATCTGGAACGGCAGCTTCTTGCCGAGTGCGGCCGAGCGCAACATCTTTGCGGTGGCGAAGAAGTAGGGGTCATGCGTTGCCCCTCACCCTGACCCTCTCCCCAGAGGGGCGAGGGAAAAATCAGTTCATCTCCATCGAAAACTGGAACATCACCGCCGCCGTTCCCAGCGCGTTCAGCTGCATCGCGTACTTGGGCGTGAACTGCCAGCCCAGCGACAGCACGACCAACGGCGAGAAACCGCGAAAGTTGAGCGGCACCTCGTCGTTGTACGGCGGCTTGTAGCCGTACATCAGGCCGGCTGTCCACTGGGCATAGAGCTTGTCGTAAGAGCTCCAGTTGTTCAGCCGCCGGCCGCGGTAGATCGTGGCGCTGTCCTGGCCGAACGAGTTCGAGAAGTAGGCCGCGCCCAGCACCAGCCCGCCGGCATACTGCTTTTCGGCACCGAACATCCAGGTCGGGCGGTGGTTCTCGCTCGGCGACCAGTGCAGCGTGTAGGGCGAGGCGATGAGGCGGGTGCTTTCTGACGGGACCTCGGTGCCTTCGAGAAACAGCAGCTTGCGCACGGTTTCCATTTGGGCCTGGGCAGGCGGGGCAGACAATCCGAAGATGAAGCAGACAACGAGCAGCCAATTTTTCATGTCGCGGATTGTCTTCAATTTCCAGCGCCTTTCTTCGCGGGTGTTGCGTACAAGTTCGGGCCTTTGCCTGGCCTTGGGGCTGGCGACCACGCTGAGCGGCTGCGCCTGGTTCGACGTGAAGCAGCGGCAGCTCGTGCTGCGGCCCACGCCAGGCGGCGCACCGGCCGGTTTTGCCGGGCTGCGGCCGGGTGACCTGTCGTTTGCCACCACTGTGCCGGGTGCCGAGCCCGGCACGCGCGACTCGCTGCAGATGTGGTGGCTGCCGCACGCCGACCCGCGCGCCCCGACGCTGCTCTACCTGCACGGCACCTTCCGTAACCTGTACCAGAACGTCCCGAAGATCGACGCGTTGCGCGACGCCGGCTTTGCCGTGCTGGCGGTCGACTACCGCGGCTGGGGCGACAGCACGCCGCTGATCCCGAGCGAATCCACGATCTACGCCGACGCCGATGTGGCCTGGGCCGAGCTGACCCGGCGCGAGCCCGACCCGCGCCGGCGCGTGATCTACGGTCACTCGATGGGCGGCGGCGTGGCGGTGGAGCTGGCCAGCCGGCTGCGCCACCGCAGCGACTATGGCGCGCTGATCCTCGAGTCGACCTTCACCAACGGCGTGGCCGTGGCCGACGCGACGAACTGGCTGCTCGGGCTGATGGCGCGCTTCTCGTCCCAGAATTTCGATTCGCTCGCCAAGATCGGCAAGGTGAATGCCCCGGTGCTCATGTTGCACGGCGACGCCGACCGAACCGTGCCGGTGGCGCTGGGCCGCCAACTGCGCGACGCGGCACCGGCCGGCACGCGCTGGGTCGAGATTCCCGGTGGGTCGCACAGCCGGCTGCACTCCGACGCGCCGGCCGAGTACCAGCGGGCCCTGAAATTGCTGATCGAACAACTGGGCTGACCGGCCCTTCCCCTCACCGAGTGCGCGCCCATGACCCCATTCGTCGATTTCAACCACGTCTGGCTGGCCTACAACGACGAGCTGCTCGCCAAAGGGCAGTTCGCGGTGGAGGACATCTCTCTGCAGGTGAACCAGGGCGAGTTCATCGCCATCGTCGGCCCGTCGGGCTGCGGCAAGAGCACCTTCATGAAGCTCACCACCGGGCTGAAGATGCCGAGCAAAGGCAACATCCGCATCGACGGCGCGCCGGTGACCGGGCCGTTGAAGATCAGCGGCATGTCGTTCCAGGCCCCCAACCTGCTGCCCTGGCGCACGACGCTGGACAACGTGCTGCTGCCGCTCGAGATCGTCGAGCCGTTCCGCTCCAACTTTCGAGCCAAGCGCGCCGAGTACGCCGAGAAGGCGCGCAAGTTGCTGCAAAGCGTGGGCCTGGGCGGCTACGAAGACAAGTTCCCGTGGCAACTCTCGGGTGGCATGCAGCAGCGCGCCAGCATCTGCCGTGCACTGATCCACGAGCCAAAGATGTTGTTGCTGGACGAACCTTTCGGCGCGCTCGACGCCTTCACCCGCGAGGAGCTGTGGTGCGCGATGCGCGACCTGCAGGCGGCACAGAAGTTCAACGTCATCCTCGTCACGCACGACCTGCGCGAGAGCGTGTTCCTGGCCGACACGGTGTACGTGATGAGCAAGAGCCCGGGGCGCATCGTCGTCAAGCGCCACATCGACCTGCCACGCCCGCGCGACCTGGAGGTGACCTACACGTCGGCGTTCACCGAGATCGTGCACGAATTGCGCGGGCACATCGGCGCCATTCGGGGCGGGGGCGCGCCGGTGGCGCCGGTCGCTGCACAAGGAGCAGCCGCATGAACAAGTCGCTCAGGCGCTGGGCGCCCTTGGTTCTGCTGATCGCCATCCTGGCGCTGTGGCAGTTCATCTGCACCGTCTTCAACGTCAGCGAGTTCATCTTTCCGAGCCCGCTGCGAATCGTGCAGCAGGCCTGGGAGCACGCAGGCACGATCATGGGCCATGCGTGGCGCACCTTCTGGGTCACGATGGTGGGCTTCGGCATTGCCATCGTCGTCGGCGTGCTGCTGGGCTTTTTGATGGGCAGCTCGCGGCTGGCCTACGACGCGATGTACCCGCTGATGACCGGCTTCAATGCGCTGCCCAAAGCGGCGTTCGTGCCGATCCTGGTGGTGTGGTTCGGCATCGGCGCCGGACCGGCGATCCTGACCGTCTTCCTGATCTCCTTCTTCCCGATCATGGTCAACATCGCCACCGGGCTGGCCACGCTGGAGCCCGAACTCGAAGACGTGCTGCGCGTGCTCGGCGCCAAGCGCTGGGACGTGCTGATGAAGGTCGGCCTGCCGCGCTCGATGCCGTATTTCTATGCGTCGCTGAAGGTCGCGATCACCCTGGCTTTCGTCGGCACCACGGTGTCGGAGATGACGGCCGCGAACGAAGGCATCGGCTACCTGCTCATCAGCGCCGGCAGCTCGATGCAGATGGGGCTGGCGTTTGCCGGGCTGGTGGTGGTGGGTGCGATGGCGATGGTCATGTACGAGCTGTTCTCCATCATCGAAAAGCGCACCACCGGCTGGGCGCACAGGGGTTCGCAAAATGGCTGATCCGACACTTGCGCCGACACCGGCGCCGACCCCCGCCCAGATGCTGCGCGCACTGCGTCGCGCGAACGACGTGGCGCAGCGTTCGCTGGCCCAGGGCCACCACCCGTTCGGTGCGGTGCTTCTGGCGCCCGACCACGAGACGGTGCTGATGGAACAAGGCAACGTCGACAGCGTGAACCACGCCGAAGCGGTGCTCGCGCGCAACGCTGCCGCACAGCATTCGGCCGCGTACCTGTGGGGCTGCACGCTGTTCACCACCGTCGAGCCCTGCTGCATGTGCGCCGGCACGCAGTACTGGGCCCACATCGGCGGGCTGGTCTACGGCATGGAAGAGAAACGCCTGCTCGCGCTGACCGGCAGCCACGCCGAGAACCCGACGATGGACCTGCCCTGCCGCGAGGTGTTCCGCCACGGCCAGAAGGCGATGCGGGTGTGGGGGCCGGTGACGGAGGCAGAAGAAGAGATCGCTGCGCTGCACGTCGACTTCTGGCGCTCGCGCTAGGTGCTGCGCGCGAGCGCGTCGGACACCTGCTCGATGAACGCCGGCGCGTGCTCGGAGTCGAGCCAGCGCACCACCACCACCGCGTCGTGCTTCGGCTCGATCCACACATAGTGCCCGCCGGCGCCGACCATGAAGCTGCTGTCGGGCGACGCGCCGGGGAAGGTCTTGCCATCGCGGTTCAGCCACATCAGCCAGCCGTAGAACGGCGCCAGGGCGCAGGGCTGGCGCATGCGCTCGACCCAGTGCGCTGGCAGAAGTTGGGCTTCGCCATGGCGGCCACCTGAGAGCAGCAACTGCGCGATGCGCGCCTGGTCGCGCGCGCTGATCGACACGCCGCCGCCCCAGTGCGTGCCGCCCGGCACCGACTGCACGCGGCGCGCCGCGCGGCCTGCAGACGCGGGCAGTTCGACCCAGGCATCGTCGTAGCCGGCCCAGCGCCAATCGTCGCTCGCCCCGAGCGGGCGCATCAACGCATCGCGAAACACCTCGGGCAGCGGCGCGCCGAACAGGTGCAGCAAGGCCAGCGAGAGCTGGTTGATGCGCACGTCGTTGTATTCCCAGTAGCTGCCAGGCGCCTGCAGCGGCCGTGCGTCGCCCTTGGTGCCCGCGGGCGGGCGCGGGTCGTGCGAGACATGGCGGTAGCGGTCGACGGTGTCGGGCACGCCGAAGCAGCTGCCCTCCCATTCGCTGGTCTGCTCCAGCAACTGCGCCCAAGTGATGGAGCGGTTGTGCGCCGCCTCGAAACCGATGCCACGCACACGTTCGATCACCGGCTCGTCCACGTCGGGCAGCAGGCCGCGGCCGTGCGCCACGCCGGCCAGCAGCGCGAGGTAGGTCTTGGCGACGCTGAAGGTCAGGTCGGCACGATCGGGCTCGCCCCAGGCCGCGACCTCGAGGCCGTGCTGCAGCACCACGCCCGAGACCGGGCCACGCGCATGCACCGGCCCGCGCAGGCGGTTGAACGGTGCCGGGTCGGCATGGTGAACGCCCCAGACCGACGGGTCGGACAGCGGGTCGCGCGGCCAGGGCACTTCGTGCGCCTGGGCGAATGCGATGGCTTGGGAGAGCGTGGTCATCAGTGTCCTCGTTTCCTCGTGTACTCGTATCGGTGAGGGTTCGGCCGGCGCCAGGCCATCAGCGCTCGGCAATGTAGTGTTGGGTGGTCACCACCTCGCCGGGCAGCAGAAAGCTGCGCACCTGCGTCTCCAGTTCCTGGTCGGCCAGGGTCGTGCGGGCACGCTGGTGCAGGTAGTCGGCCCACGAGGTGACGATGAAGCGCTCGACATAGCGCGACGCATCGCCGAGGTCGCGGTAGACGCGCCAGAAGGTCGCGCCGTCGCGGCGCCGCGGCGCGCGCATCTGGCTCACGGCGTCGAGGAAGGCGGCCGAGGCTTCGGCACGAATGCGGTAACCGATCTCCACCGCCACCGGGCCGGCCTCGGGGTCGGGCTCGTCGACGACGAAGAGTTTTTCCCAAGGCGCGGCGGGTGTCACCTCGTGCGCCTCGCCCATGCGCAGCGGGAACGGGCGGGCCAGCAACAGGCCGGCCGACATCACCACCGCGGCAGCCGCCAGCGTGGCCGGCAGCCCGAAGATGCCCGACAGCGCGCCCCAGAACGCCGAGCCGATCGCGAACGAACCGAGCGCGCTGAGCGTGTGCATAGACGTGGCGCGCGAACGCACCCACGGCGGTGCGCTGGTCTGCGTGGCGGTGTTGAAGGTGGACATCACCGCCATCCACGCCGCACCGCCCAGCACGAGAGCGCCGTACACCAGCAGCGGAATCGTCGAGAACGCGGCCACCAGCATCACCGCCGCAAATGCCACGCAACCGGCGGCGATGATCGGCTCCAGACCGAAGCGCACGCGCGCCTTGTTGATCACCAGCCCGGCCGCCACCGCGCCGGTGCCCAGGCAGCCCATCAACAGCCCGAAGCCCGCCGCGCCAAGGCCGAGCTGGCGCTGGCCGATCACCGGCAGCAGCGCCCACAGTGCCGAGCCGGCCGCGCTGTAGGCCATGGTGCGAACCAGCTGCGCCAGGATCATCGGCGAGTGACGCGCATAACGCAGCCCGCTCAGCATGCCGCCCCAAAGCCGCTCTGCCGGCAGGCGCGAGGCCGGGTGCGGGCGCGGCGGCCAGCGCCGCACCGCCTGCATCATCGCCAGCGTGCTGAGCACCGCAATCACGAACACCCAGCCGCTGCCGGCCTGCGCGAACACCACGCCGGCCAGCGCCGGCCCGAGCGCACGCGCGGCGTTGTACGAGATCGCCACCGCGGTGATCGCCTGCGGCAATTCGTCGCGCGGGATGGTGTCGGCGATGGCCGAATTCCAGGCCGGCGAGAGCAGCGCGGTGCAGGAGCCGGCCACGAAAGTCAGGAACAGCAAGGTGCCGGGCCCCGCCAGCCCGGCCAGCAACAACCCGGCCAGCAGGCTCACGGTGGCAGCCTGCACGATCAGCGCGGTGACGATGAGGCGGCGCCGGTCGGTCGTGTCGGCCATCACACCGGCCGGCAGCGAGAGCAGGAACATCGGCAGGAACACCGCCGTCTGCACCAGCGCGGCCAGGAACGACGAGCCGGTGATCTCCACCATCAGCCACGCCGCCGCCATGGCCTGCATGGCGTTGCCCATGAAGTAGATGCTGCCGCCTTGCCACAGGCCTTTGTACGAGGGGTACTTGAAGGCGCTGGTGATCGACGCGGAAGTGGCCATGCTGTGATGGATTATGTCGCCGTGCCGCCGCTCGAACCCCCCGCTGCCCGCTTGGGCGCATATGCTCGCGGCACATCGATCGACTCGTGTGCCGCGTCGGCCGCGCAAGCCCCATGAACACCCAGCCCGCCGGTACCCTGCCACCCCCACTGCCAGCCTCGTCACCGGCCCAGAAAGCCTTGGGCCGGCCGTCACGCCTGGTGCCCTCGGAGCTTGCCTTCTTGCGCTTCATTGCCGGCATCAGGGCGCTGCTGGCCAGTTTGATGGGCATTCTTCTGCTGGCCGATCGAGGCTCGCATTGGGGCATCGACATGGCCGTAATGCTGCCCTACATGGCCTGGGCCGGCGTGCTGCTGTGGAAGACGCTGCACGGCTGGCCGCGTGCTGCGTCCAAGGCCTGGCTCTGGCTCGACGCCGGCGTGCTGCTCTTCACGAGCCAGCTGGTCGCCACCGCCCTGCCGTTCTTCGGCATCTCGGCCGTGCTGCCGGTGGTGGCCCTGGCCGTGCTGGCTGGCGCCGTGCCGGCAACGGCACTGGCCATTGCCAGTGCAGCCGCGCTGCTGGCACTGACCGGGTCGTTCCGGAGCATCGGTTCATTGCCGCCGCTGCCGGTCAGCGTGCCGCTGCTGGTGCTGGCACTCGGGCCGGCGGCTGCCCTGCTGACCCGCCCCAGCCGCGATCTGCGCCAGCGCATGAAACTGCTGGACAGCCTGAACGAGCGCTCCGACCCGCGCCAGGGCTTGGGCCACCACGTGAACATGCTGTTCGAAGAGCTTGCCCAGCACTTCGGCCTGAGCGCCGCGACGATCAGCCTGCAGGGCCCGGAGCCGCGCGTCTTCCAGTGGCGCGAGGGCCTGGAAGGTGTCGAGCTTTCGGGCCCCGAGGCCGCGCAATGGCGCGAGCGCCTGGCGGCACTGCCACGCGACGTGGGCTGCCTTTGCAACGCCCCCGGCAAGGCACAGGCCCAGGTCACGGTCGTGCACCCTTCCACCGGCGCGCTGGCCCGCGCGCCCGCCGATGCCGTCTGCCGCAGCATGGAGGCCATCGGCACCCAGGCGCTGGCCCTGCCGCTGATGAACTACGGCCAACCGCTGGGAACCTTGTGCCTGCGTCGCGTGGAGCTCATGTTCACCGCGGCCGACCTGCGCTGGGTCAACGAGGTGATGCGTGAAACCATGCCCCTGCTCGAACGCAGCGACCTGCTGGAGCAGTTGCAGCGCGAATCGGCCGCGCGCGAGCGCGAGCGCATCGGCCGCGACCTGCACGACAGCGCCGTGCAGCCCTACCTGGGCCTCAAGTACGGGCTCGAAGCGCTGGCCCGCCAGGCCGGCCCCGCCAACCCCGTGAGCCCGCACATCACCGAGCTGGTTCGCATGACGACCGAAGAGCTGCAGACCCTGCGCGACGTGATCAGCGGCCTGCGCCGCGGCAACGACCCCACGCAGCTCGACAGTGCACCGCTGGCGGCCTTGCAGCGCCAGGCGCAGCGCTTCCAGTCGCTCTACGGCCTGAAGGTGAACATCTTCGCGCCCGACGCGGCGCGGCTGCGCGGCTCGGCCGCCAAGGCGGTGCTGCACATGGTCAACGAAGCGCTGACCAACGTGCGCCGCCACACCTCGGCCACCGGCGTCACAGTGTTACTGGATGTAAACAAGACTGACATCGTGTTACGTCTTCGCAATGACCACGGGCGTGGCGAAGCCCTGGTTGCGGACTTTTTGCCGCGTTCGCTCACCCAGCGAGCCACCGAATTCGGGGGTAGCGTGCAGGTGGACCATCAGCCAGACTTCACCGAGATTTTGATCACCCTGCCGTTGCTGGGAACCATCGGATGACCCTGACTTCAATCACTGTTGCACGAACTCCGGCCCAGGCCGGCGCCAGACCCATCCGTGTGCTGCTGGCCGACGATCACATCGTGACGCTGTGGGGCCTGCGCCAGTTGGTTGAAAGCGCGCAACCGGGCATGGTGGTCTCCGGTACCGCCGGCACTTGTGCCGAACTTGTATCGCATGCGGCACTGCCTCACACCGACATCGTGCTGCTCGACCTGGGCCTGCGCGACTCCAATGCCATCGAGTGCGTGGCCAGGCTCGTCGATGAAGCCGGCGTGAAGGTCGTGCTGTTGACGGGTGACCTGAACCCGTCGCACCACCGCGAAGCCGTGATGCGGGGTGCGCGCGGCGTGGTGCTCAAGTCCGAGCCCACCGACAGAATTCTCGACGCCATAGAACGCGTACACGCCGGCGAGGTGTGCCTGAACGGCACGCTGATGTCCATGCTGCTGGGCAACATGCCCGGCGTGCCCGGCGCCCGCCCCGCGCCGAAAGACGACAACGCCCGCCGCATCAGCAGCCTGACGCCGAAGGAACGCGAGGTCGTGCAGGCCGTGGTGCAGCACCGCGGCGCCAAGAGCCTGGTCGTGGCCGAAGCGCTGGGCATGAGCGAGAACACGCTGCGCAACCACCTGACGGTGATCTACAGCAAGCTGGGGGTGCAGGGGAAGTTGAACCTGTACGTGTATGCGGTGGAGCACCGCATGGCGGCCGGGCTGGCGCTGGTGCGCAGCGCGCCGGGTGTGACGGGTGCTAGCGCGGGCCAGTCGGTGTGGGGTTCGCTTGGCTGAGCGTTCGGCCAACGGGTTACCGCCGGTAGTCCAGACCGCGCCAACGGAACCGCAAGACAGTGCACTGACCGAAGGCCTGCTGCGCGCGTTTGCGGCGCTGCTGCTGGGCTGGTTCATCTGGAACGTGGGCCGCATCTGGTGGGGGGACACGGGGCGCTACACCCTGTTGTTGCTGCTGCTCACCGAAACCTTCACGCTCGCGCTCGTGCTGTTTGCGCGCCGTGCCATCGTGCGAGACCTGTCGCCCCTGGCCATCGCGGCCACGGTCTATGCATCCTTCTTCTTCGTGGCCTTCAGCTACCAAGGCACCACCCACTACATCCCCGAGTGGCTGGGCGCCACGCTGCAGTTGGCCGGGCTGGCGTGGCAGGTCTTGTCCAAGGCCACGCTGGGCCGGGCCTTTGGCCTGTTGCCGGCTGTGCGGGGTCTCGTCACGCGGGGGCCTTATCGCGTGGTGCGCCATCCCATCTACCTGGGTTATCTGGTCTCGCACATCGGCTTCCTGCTCAGCAACTTCTCGTGGCAGAACCTGACCGTGCTCGCGGGGCTGTACGTCGCCCAGGCAGTGCGCATGGCGCGCGAAGAAGCGGTGCTCGAATCCGGCGGGCAACAAGCGGCCTACCGCGACTACCGCGCGGCGGTGCGCTACCGCATCGTTCCCGGCCTCTACTGAACGACCGCAGTTGCGCAGGCGGCTGCCCTTGTGGCGGCTCGCGGCCTTCGGCTGCCTGTGGGCCGCTCGTGACTCCTGAGCTTTCGTGAGGGGCGACCGTGACAAAACTCCTGTTTCTGTCAGGCACTTCCGACCTCGCGGTCAGGCCACCGAGTCCTTAGCCTTCAAGCATCGGTTCGCCAAGGGGGTGAGCCCATCTTCAAGCGGATCGCGCGCATGCCCTTCATCGGCTCGCTCAAGGTGCTGGTGGTCGACGACCACCTGGCCATTCGCATCGGCATCGCCAAGCTCATCGACGCAGAACGCCCCCGCATGTGCACGGTGGGCACGGCCGCCACCGCGTTCGAGG
This sequence comes from Methylibium sp., assembly GCA_031382215.1. Lineage (GTDB taxonomy): Bacteria > Pseudomonadota > Gammaproteobacteria > Burkholderiales > Burkholderiaceae_C > LGRD01. The sequence goes on along the minus strand of JANMYQ010000127.1, from coordinate 34,838 downwards.
CTGTTGAGCGGGTGCACACGCTTCAGCCCGACGTGGTGGTGCTCGACGTGAACCTGGGCGGCGAAGACGGCCTCGCGCTGATCCCCGTGCTGCACCAGGCCGCGCCCTGCGCCGTGGTGGTGCTCACCAGCCTGAGCGACCCGAACGTGGCGGCCTGTGCGCGGCAGCTCGGTGCCACCGGCTGTTTGCACAAGTCGGCGCCAGCCGCCGAACTGATCGCGGCCATCCTCGCCGCGGGCGACGGCGATGGGCTACCCCTGCGAGGCACCCCTCTGAACGCGGGAGATATGTCCTGGGTGCTCGGGAGCAAGCACCCATGAGCGTCGGGAAGAAGCGCGGATGTTTCGGAGAAGCACCGTACTTACAGTTCTTTTCAACGGATTAGACAGCGGACGGAACAGGGGCACGACGGTGATGAACGATCAGCGTTTGAGTGTTGAGCACGGCACCACGCCAAGCCTGGTTTTGCGGCTGCTTGCGGAAGAAGACGGCGTCACCGCCATCGAGTACGGACTTCTCGCATCGTTGATTGTGGTAGCCGCCGTCGGCGGGATAACTGCCACAGGCACCTCTATCGGTGCGTTGTACGTGACCTGGACCAGCGCGGTCATTGCCGCTCTGTGAGAGCTTGGACAGAAATGGATTTCAGTCGAGAGGCTGATTGGGGCGCCGGCAACGGCATTTGTTTGCAACTGGAGAAACCATGAAACTCGTTCAATTCATCAAGAACTTTTCCCGCGAAGACGATGGCGTCACCGCGATCGAGTATGGGCTGATTGCCGCCTTGATCGCGGTCGCGATCATCGTCGCTGTGCGCCTGGTCGGCACGAACCTCAACATCATCTTCGGCCAGGTTGCGGCCGCCCTTTAGTTGTCGCGCATCACAGGCAACGTACTCCCCGTGATCGCAGAGCTGCGCTGCCTCGGGCCACAAGGAAGGTACTCCTCGTTAGACGCGATTGGCATCACTGAACTCACTGGGAAAGAATCATGAACATCGTTCAATACCTATGGAACTTCGCTCGTGAAGATGACGGCGTTACTGCCATCGAGTACGGCCTGATCGCCGCATTGATCGCGCTTGCGATCATCGTCGCGGTTCAGTTGGTCGGCACCAACCTCAACATCATCTTCGGTCAGGTTGCGGCCGCCCTGTAATCCCTTCCCGCAGAGAAATGACCATTAGCAGCTCAAGCACAGCAATCGAGGCCAGCATGGATCTCCAGGCTCCTTTGACCTTGCCGGTCCTGGCCGCGCTCGTGCTTGCTGCGGTGGTGTGCGATCTGCGCTCCCGGCGCATTCCCAATGCCCTCGTGGTGTCGGGAATGCTGCTGGGGCTCTTCATTCAATCCGTCGCTCCGTCGGGCGCCGGACTCTTCAGCCAACCCGCAGGCGCCCTGGGCTTCGTCCCCGCACTGCTGGGTGGCTTGCTGGGCCTGGGTCTTTTCCTGCCCCTCTATGCGCTGCGCGCGATGGGCGCGGGTGACGTGAAGCTGCTCGCCATGGTGGGCGTGTGGCTCGGCACCACCGGTGTGGCGTATGCGGCACTGTGGACATTGCTGGCCGGCGGCATGCTGGCCCTGGTCGCCGCGCTCTGGACCGGCGCTCTGCGCCAGGTGCTGGGCAACCTGCGCTTCATGCTCACGGCCACGCTGGTCAAGGCGCAGAGCGGCGGCGGCCTCAGCGTCGAGGCTCCGGCGCGCACCACCGGCCGCTTGCCGTACGCAGTGGCGATTGCCTGCGGCACCGGCTTCGAGGTGTTGCGCTCGTTGGGCCTGTTGTGACCGCGCCGATCTCGGGCCACCTCTCACCCGAATCGCAGGCCATGACCGTGATCCCCATGAATTCAACCCACGACGGCGCGCAGGCCCGCGCCCGTGCCGACCCGGGCGCCGCGGAGGCGGTGCGCCGGCACGCCACGCATTCCACGCCAGCCACGCCCGCCGCGGCGGTGGTGCCCGCGGCACCGCGCACGCCCGAAGAAACCGGCCTGCCACTGCTGCTGCTGCTGGAGCTGGTGCTCAAGACCATGCAGCAGCACGGCCTGGCGCAACTGCACGAGCTGTCGGCGCACGCCAAGCTCGGCGCCGGGCTGCTGGAGCTGCTGTTCGTGCAACTGCGCAAAGAGAACCTCGTCGAGGTCAAGCGCCGCGGTTCGCTCGATGGCGACGTGACCTACGAGCTCACGCTGGCCGGCCGGGCCCGCGCTGCCGAAGCGCTGGCACGCAACCTGTACAGCGGGCCGGCGCCCGTGCCGCTGGTGGCGTATGCGGCGCGCGTGGAGGCACAAAGCGTGGCCGGCATGGGGGTCACGCAGGCCAGCCTGACCCAGGCGCTGGGCGACCTGGTGATCGACCCCGCGGTGCGCGACCAACTCGGCGCCGCGATGAACTCGCGCCGCGCCATCATGCTGTACGGCCCGCCCGGCGCTGGCAAGACCTACCTGTGCGAGCAGATGGCGCGGTTGCTCACCGGCCACGTTGCCGTGCCGCATGCTGTGGAGGTGGGCGGCGAGATCATTCGCGTGTTCGACCCGCTGATGCACAAGCCGGTGCAGCCGAACGCCGACAGCGTGCGCACGCTGGACAACCGGGCTCGCGCCGACACGCGCTGGGTGGAATGCGAGCGCCCGGTCGTCGTCACCGGTGGCGAACTCACGCTGGAAATGCTCGACCTGGTTTTCGACCCGCGCGCCGGTTACTACCAGGCGCCGCCGCACTTCAAGGCCAACGGCGGGCTGTTCCTGGTGGACGACCTGGGGCGCCAGATGGTCACGCCGCGCCAGTTGCTGAACCGCTGGATCCTGCCGATGGAACACCGGCACGACTACCTGATGTTGCGCAACGGCGGCAAGTTCCAGATCCCGTTCGACACGCTGCTGTTCTTCAGCACCAACATGGCGCCGGGCGAGGTGGCTGACGAGGCCTTCCTGCGCCGCATCGGCTACAAGATTTTCGTCGGCGCGATCGGGCCCGACGACTACCGCCGCATCTTGCGCGACGTGTGCGTCAAATTCGGCGTGCCCTATTCGGAGCTGGCCTTCGAACAACTGGTGCACGACTACCACGAGAAGCACGGCCGCCCGCTGCTGGCCTGCACCCCGCGCGACCTGGTGAGCCAGATCGCCGACTACGCCACCTACCACGGCCGGCCGCCGCAACTCTCGGCCGAACTGCTGCGCTGGGCCTGGCACAACTACTTTGCAACCGAGCCGGCGCGCGCCTGACGCCGCAAGCCTGGAGAAACGATCATGAGAGGGACCAAGGGTTTGTTCATGCTGCTGATAGCGCTGCTGGCGGGCGGCGCGGCCGTGCTGTTTGCGTCGCGCTGGATGCAGGCCCAGGCGCAGGGCGGCGGCCTGATCGCGGTGGCGGCGGTGGATGTGGAACTGGGCGGCCGCCTGACGCCCGAAATGCTGCGCATGGTGGCGTGGCCGGCCGGCAGCGTGCCGCCCGGCACTTTCCCCGAAGTGGCGGTGCTCGACGGCCGGGTGGTCAAGTCGTCCATCACGCGGGGTGAACCGATTCTGGAAGGCAAGCTCGCGCCGGCCGGCACCAAGGGGGGCCTCTCGGCCGTGGTGGCCGAAGGCAAGCGCGCCATGACCGTGCGCGTGAACGACGTGGTGGGCGTGGCCGGCTTTGCGCTGCCCGGCAACTTCGTTGACATCATGGTCAACACGCAGGACGAAGGCAGCACGCGCGGCAACCTCGACAAGGTCATCAGCAAGATCGTGCTCGAGCGCATTCTGGTGCTGGCCATTGCGCAGGAGTCGAGCCGCGACGACACCAAACCCAAGGTCGTGAATGCGGTGACCCTGGAAGTGACACCGTCGCAAGCCGAGAACCTGGACCTGGCGCGCAGCGTGGGCACCTTGTCGCTGGTGCTGCGCAACCAGGTCGACCCCCAGCTGGGCCAGACCGAAGGTGCCACCAAGGCCAGCCTGCTGAAAGAAGACCACCCCGCGCCGCCGGTGGTGGCAGCACCCGCCCCGGCTTCTGCGCCGGCGCCGGTGGTGGCACGGCGCCCGCGCCCGGCCAAGGTGGTCACTGTGGCCGCGGCGCCGCCGCCAGTGATTGCGGTCCCGGCGCCACCGGCTGCACCGCGCCACTGCGTGGAAGTGATCCGCGGCACGCTGAAGACGAACGAATGCTTTTGAGGCCAACGCGCCACCGAAACCATCAGGGGAAAAATAATGACCGACCAGCGCCACGCATTGCCAACGGCAGTGCCCACACCAAGCCGCAAGGCCCGCCAGGCGCCGCACAGGCCGATCCGCCAGGGGCCGCCGCTGTCAGTGTCGCTGGCGCTCTCGATCAGCCTGGCCTGCCCGCCGCTGGCTTGGGCCCAGAACGCCAACCCGGCCAGGCCGATCCCGATGCAGGCCAACCTGGTCATGCCCGCACGCGCGACCACCGCGGTGCTGCCCACGGCGCCGTGCGGTCGGGTGGAGATTGCGCCGGTGGTTCAGGTGAGTGTGGGCAAGTCCACGGTGTTGCGCCCGGCGGTGCCGATCACGCGCGTGTTGCTGGGCAACCCCGAAGGGTCGCACGCGGCACGCCCGATGGAGACCCGGGGAAAGGATGACAAGGCGGGCATCGAGCCCAGCGGCATGTCCGAGAACAAGGCGCGCCCCGGCGTGGCCGAAGTGGACGTGCTGTTGCTCAGCCCCACCGAGGTGTACGTGCTGGGCAAGGGCATCGGCTCGACCAATGTGGTGCTGCTGGACGAGCGAGGCCAATGCACCGCGTTCGACGTGGTGGTGGGCATGGACACCACGGCGCTGCAGACCGTCATCGGGCAGTTGCTCCCGAACGAGACCGGCATTCGCGTGTCGGCGGCGTTCGATTCGATCGTGCTCAGCGGCAGCGTGTCCGACGCCAGCGCCATCATCCGCGTCACCGACCTGACCAACGCCTACGTGCGCAGTGCGGGCGGCGGCGCAGGCGGCAGCGTTGCGGGGTCGAACCCGCGCATCGTGAACATGCTGTCCACCGGTGCACCGCAGCAGGTGATGCTCGAAGTCAAGGTGGCCGAGGTGTCGAAGTCGCTGCTCGACAAGTGGGGCATCAACTTCACGCGCGCCTTCATGTCGGCCGACGGCGTGACGATGCGCCTGCTCAGCGGCTTGCTCGGCGGCGTGGGCGCCATGGCGGGCCAGGTCAGCGGCGCCACCGGCGGGTTGATCAACGGCACGATCGCGGGCAGCGTGGGTACCAACGGCCAGGCCACTAGCAGCTTTTCGGGGCCGGTGAACCTGATCAATGGCGAGATCAAGCCCGCGCTCGGCACCGGCACGACGCAATTCGGCGTCGACGCGCAGAAGACCGACGGCCTGGTGAAGATCCTGGCCGAGCCCACGGTGATGGCCATCAGCGGGCAGAAGGGCAGCTTCCTGGCGGGTGGCAAGATCTTCATCCCGGTGTCGCAGGAGAGCGGTTCCGGCGGCCGCACGGTCACGCTCGAGGAGAAGCAGTTCGGCGTATCGGTGGCCTTCCTCCCCACCGTGCTCGACGGGTCGCGCATCAACCTCGACGTGGCGACCGAAGTGTCGGAGTTGAACCGCGACGGCGTGGGCATTTCGGTCCCGGGGGTCAGTGGCCTGGCGGTGCTGCCGGCCTTCACGTCGCGCAGCGCCAAGACGACGGTGCAGTTGATGGATGGGCAGAGTTTCGCCATCGGCGGGCTCATCAAGAGCAACACCACGACCAACATCAAGGCCTTCCCGTTCCTGGGCGAGTTGCCGATCGTCGGTGCCTTGTTCCGCAGCAGCCAGTTCCAGACCGACAAGTCCGAACTGGTGTTCGTGATCACGCCGCGCCTGGTGAAGCCGCTGCCCGCGAACTTTGCACTGCCGACCGACAACTACGTGCCCCCCACGCGCAGCGACCTGCACCTGTACGGTCGGCTGGAGGGTTCACGCCCCGAAACGCCCGCTGGCTCGCAGGGTGCGGCGGCAGCCCCTGCCGCGGCAGCCAGCGCTTCCGCCGACGGCTTTCAAGTGAAATGAGGAAACTGCCATGAAGCTCATTGTTTGTGCCGTTGCCACGGTCGCCGCTTCGTTGACGGGTTGTGTGGCGACCTCGCCCGACTGGGAAAGCACGTTTGGCGACTCGGTGCGCCAGGCGCGCGCCGCGCAGGTCATCGACCCGAATGCCCCGACACGCAACGCCGGCGCGGGCCTCGGCACAACCGACGGCAAGGTCGTCGAAGGTGCGCAGAAGGCCTACGCGGAGTCGTACGGTTATGGGGTGAAGGAGAGCAAACAAGCTCCGGTGGTGAACGTCAACACGAGCGGCCGGTAGGCCAGGCGCGTCGGGGAGCAAGCGGGTGATGATGGATTTCGGCCACATGAGCAGACGCGCTGAACAGCGCGGCGCCGTTGCCATCGTCGTCGGCTTGTCGATGGTGGTGCTGATCGGCTTCGCGGGGCTGGCGCTGGACAGCGGGCGGCTGTACGTGACGAAGACCGAACTTCAGAATGCCGCTGACGCCTGCGCACTGGCGGCGGCGTCGGATCTGACCGGCGCGCCCAACATCCCGGCGGCAAACTTCCTGATCGCACAGAACGCCGGCCGGATGGTGGCGGCGCGCAACCGCGTTGGCTTTCAGGGCGCGTTGATCAATACCGGCAACGTGACGGTCGAGTTCGGCACGACACTCGCTGGCGGCGCGTGGCTGACGGCAGGCGCGAACCCACCCGCCACATCGCGCTACGCGCGCTGCACGATCCCGCAAGCGGGCATCACGCCCTGGTTCATGCAAGTGCTGGGCTTCGGCGCTGCGACTGTCGCATCGACTGCCACCGCGAGCCTGGTGCCTTCGCAGGCGGCTTGCAACGGGCTGCCGATGGCGATGTGTTCACAGGGCGGCGCACCGACCTTTGGCCTGGTGCCTGGCAACTGGTACAACGGCGGCTTTGCCAATTCTGGTCAGTTGACGGGAAGTTTTGCCTGGATCGACTACTCGCCGCCGAGCGGTGGAGCGAGTGAGCTTTCGGGGGTGTTGTCCGGCCCGGGCGCTTGCCTGTCGACCATTGGTTCCCTGGTCGGCTCCACGGGTGTGACGGCCAGCGTGAACCGGGACTGGAACAGCCGCTTCGGCATCTACCACCCCAGCATGGACCCGAACGGCCCCATACCAGACCGTTCCGGCTATGCCTACCGGCCGCTCAACTGGCCTGCGCAGGCCAACGCCCTGGCCAACTTTCTCAATGTTCGGCGACCGGCGAATACGCCGTATGGCGTGCCGGGCGTCGCCAATGGCAACACGATCACCGGGCTGGGTGTGTCCCCGAACAGCTCCACCGTACTGCAGGCCGGCCAGCTCGCCACACGCGGCGCCAATCGGCGCATCGTTTCAGCTCCGCTCGTCAACTGCGCAGGCTTCACCACCAGCCAGACGGTCCCCATCCTGGACTATGCGTGCGTACTGATGCTGCACCCGATCGACAACACGCCCGGGCTGACGGTCTACATGGAATACATCGGCCTCTCCAGTGCGGCAGGCAGCCCGTGCGAAAGCCTGGGCATTCCCGGCGGGCCGGGCAGCACTGGGCCTGCCGTGCCTGGGCTGGTGCAGTAGGGACAACCATGACCGACCACCCGACGTCCACAGCGACTGGCCGGCACGTTCCGGCCAAGGTTCGCGGCGCGGCCGCCGTCGAGCTCGGCATCCTGCTGGCACCGCTGCTGGTGCTGACCTTCGGCGTCACCGAGTACGGCCGCGCGATCTACACCTACAACACCCTCGACAAGTCGACCCGCGATGCGGCGCGGCACATGACCTCGCCGAACCCGAATCGCACCACCGAAGCGGTCAACCTGGCCGTGTACGGCAACATCGCCGGCACCGGCAACCCGCTCGCGCCGGGGCTGGCCGCCGGCAACGTGGCCATCTGCGACCCGACCACCTGCGTCGGCACGCACGCCTCGGTGGCGACGGGCTCCGGCGTCGTCAACCTGGTCAGCGTGGCGATCAACAACTACGTCTACACGTCGATCGTGACCTACGTGGCCCCGGCGACGATCAACTTCAACAACATCAGCACGACGATGAGGACGCAATGATCGGGCTCGCATGCAAGGTCTCCGGCATCGCTGCGGTGCATCGCACGCAGCGCGGCGCGGCGGCAGTCGAATTCGCCATCGTGGCGGCAGTCTTCTTCATGATCCTGCTCGGTGCCATCGAGATGTCGCGGCTGTTGTGGACCTGGAATGCCGCGGTCGAAGCCACGCGCCTGGGCGCGCGCCTGGCGGTGGTGTGCGACATCAATGCTCCGGTGATACGCACGCGCATGCGCCAGATGCTGCCCGCGCTGAACAACGGCAACATCACAGTGACCTACCTGCCGGGTGGCTGCACGGCGCAGAACTGTCGCTCGGTCAGCGTGACACTCGCCGGCTACAACCACGTGCCGATCATTCCGCTGGTGCCGCTGTCCATTCCCATCCAGCCCTTCACCACCTCGCTGCCGCGCGAATACATGCAAAGCGCCGGCAATCCGATCTGCACTTGACGGCGCCCGAACCCCAAGCTCTACACACCACCATGAAGATCAAGGTCATTTCCGCCGACGCCGACCGGGCCGCAAAGCTGGCGCAATGGGTGCGCGCCAGCGGCCCGGGCCTCGACGTTCTGTCAGCCGGCAGCACAGAGGGTGGCCTGCCAGCGGCGATCAACGGCAGCCGCCCGGGCTTGATCGTCGTCGATGGCGTGGACCTCGATGGGCTCGATGAGATCGGGCGCCTGGCTCACTCACACCCCGAGGTCGACGCGATCATCATTTCGTCCGAGCAGTCACCGGCGTTCCTGATGAAGGCCATGCAGGCCGGCGTTCGCGAAGTGCTGCCGCCGCCAGACAACGGCATGGCGCTGCAGGCGGCCGTGCAGCGCATGGCGCGCAAGCGCGCCCCGCTGGCTGCAGCGCCGCCGGTGCAAGGCCAGGTGCTGGCGTTCATGGGCTGCAAGGGCGGCAGCGGCGCCAGCTTCCTGGCGGCCAACCTGGCGCACGTTCTGTCGGTGAGGGACGAGCGCACGGTGGCGCTGCTCGACCTGGACCTGCAGTTCGGTGATTCACTGTTGATGCTGAGTGACCAGCGGCCCACCAGCGACGTGGCCGAGGTGGCGGCCAACATCGGCCGGCTGGATGCAGACCTGCTGCGCTCGGCCATGGTGCAGGTGAGCGACAGGCTGGCCGTGCTGGCGTCGCCCGACGAGTTGTCGCAGGCGCTCGAAGTGAAGGCGATGCACGTCGAGGCCATCGTCCGGCAGGCACGGCAGATGTTCGACTTTGTCGTGATCGACGTCGGCCGCTCGATCGACGCCGTCAGCCTGCAGGCGCTCGACATGGCCGATCGCATCATGCCGGTGCTGCAACTCACGGTGCCGCAGGTGCGCGACGCCAAGCGCTTGCGCAAGTTGTTCCGCTCACTGGAATACCGGGCCGACAAGATCCACTGGGTCGTGAACCGCTATCAGAAGTCGGGCGAGATCACACTGGAATCACTGCAGCAGTCCTTGAGCACCAAGGACGTGGTGACCGTGCCGAACCACTTTGCTGGTGTCACCGCTTCCATCAACCAGGGCGTGCCGATCGAAAAGCTGGCGAAGAACAACCCCGTGGCTCGCTCGCTGATCGAGTTGGCGCAGTCCATTGCGCCGGTGGAGAGTGTGAAGAAAGATCGCTGGCTTGCCAGCCTGTTCGGCAACTGACAAGGCTCGGAGCAACACGCATGAGCATCATGAAACTGAGGGAGCGGCTGAACACCGCCGCACCGGCCGAAGAAAGCCGCCGCGAGGTGCGCCCCGTCGAGACGCCGGCCCAGGCCTCATACGCCTACCAGCAGATGAAGTCGCGCGTGCACCAGTTGCTGCTGGGCCGGCTGGACCTGGAGGCGATGGAGGGGCTGACACCCGAGCGCCTGCGCGAAGAACTGAACGTGATGGTGGAGCGCTTGCTCACCGAAGAGAACGTTGTCGTCAACGCGGCCGAGCGGCGCAGCCTGGTGCGCGACATTCAGAATGAAATGCTGGGCCTGGGGCCGCTCGAAGCGCTGCTGGCCGACCCGACGGTGTCGGACATCCTGGTCAACGGCCCGCGGCAGGTGTACGTGGAGCGGCGCGGCCAGCTGAGCCTGACCGACGTGACCTTCTCCGACGACAACCACCTGATGAAGATCATCGACAAGATCGTCTCTCGGGTCGGCCGCCGGGTGGACGAATCGAGCCCGATGGCGGACGCGCGGTTGCCGGATGGCTCGCGCGTGAACGTGATCATTCCACCGCTGGCGCTGGACGGCGCGGTGATGTCGATCCGCCGATTTGCGGCGATCCCGCTGACGATGGACAACCTGGTGGAGTCGCGCACGCTCACGCCCGAAATGGCGCAGATGCTGCAGGCGCTGGCCAAGGCGGAGCTGAACCTGGTGATCTCGGGCGGCACCGGCAGCGGCAAGACCACCTTGCTGAACATCATGTCGGGCTACATCGATCCGGGCGAGCGCATCGTCACCATCGAAGACGCTGCCGAACTGCAATTGCGCCAGCCGCATGTGGTACGGCTCGAAACGCGGCCGGCCAACATCGAAGGTCGCGGCGAGGTGACGCAGCGCGCGCTGGTGCGCAACGCGCTGCGGATGCGGCCGGACCGCATCATCCTGGGCGAGGTGCGCGGCCCTGAAGCGCTGGACATGCTGCAGGCCATGAACACCGGCCACGATGGTTCGATGACCACCATCCACTCCAACACCGCGCGCGACGCATTGGGCCGCATGGAGAACATGCTGGCGATGAGCGGCGTGAACCTGCCCACGCGGGTGGCACGGGCGCAGATCGCCTCGGCGGTGCACGTGATCATCCAGGCCAACCGGCTGACCGACGGCAAGCGCAAAGTGACCAGCATCATCGAGTTGACCGGCATGGAAGGCGACGTGATCACGATGCAGGAGATCTTTGTTTACAAACAAACCGGCGTGGGCACCGACGGTGCGGTGAAGGGCCACTTCCAGGCCACCGGCGTGCGGCCGCGCTTCGTCGAAAAGTTGAAGGCCCACGGCGTCGCGGTGCCGGAGTCGCTGTTCGATCCTTCCCGTCGCATGGAGTGACCGATGGACACCAGCTACGTTCTGTTCATCGTGCTGGCCTTCGTGGCCGTGGTGTTGGCGCTGGAAGGCCTGTACACGGTGTGGGCCTCCAAGAACAGCGCCGAGGCCAAGCGCGTGGCCGGGCGGCTGCGCCAGTTGAGCGACAGCAGCGAACTCACGCCGCTGAGCATCGAGCGGCGCACGCCCAACCGGCGCTGGAACTGGCTGGACGACGAAGCGGTGGCCGGGTTGCCGCGCGGCCAGGACCTGCTGGACTATCTGGACACGTCGGGCACCGGCCGTGGCGCGACCGAAATGTTCCTCTATACCGCGCTGCTGGGCGGCGTCGGCGCGCTGATTCCGATCGTGATGGCCAAGCCCTGGACCTTCTCGTTGCTGCTCGGCGGCATGCTGGCCACGTTGCCGTGGTTCTGGCTGAGTCGCCGGCGGAACCAGCGCATCGAGCTGTTCGAGCGCCAGATTCCCGAGGCGCTCGACCTGATGGGCCGGGCGCTGCGCGCTGGCCACGCCTTTCCCACCGCGGTGAAGATGGTGGGCGACGAAATGGCCGAGCCGATCGGCAAAGAGTTCCGCACCCTGTTCGACGAAGCGAACTTCGGCGTGCCGCAGAACGAGGCGCTCCAGCGCCTGGCAAGACGGGTGCCGGTGGATGACCTTGGCTTCTTCGTGGTGGCGGTCACCATCCAACGCGAATCGGGTGGCAACCTGGCGGAGCTGCTCGACAACATCTCGAGCATCGTGCGTGCGCGCCTGAAGTTGCTCGGCGAGGTGCGCACCTTGTCGGCCGAAGGAAAGATGTCGGCGTGGGTGCTGGGGCTTCTTCCATTCGCAGCCGCGACCATGATCAACATCGTGAACCCGGAATTCATGCAGGTGCTGTGGACCGACCCGATGGGGCAGAAGATCGTGGGTGGCGCACTCGTGATGATGGCGTTTTCGGTCTGGATGATGAGCATCATCATCAAGATCCGGGTCTGAGGGGCTGACATGTCGTTGATGCAGATCGGGTTCCTCGGGCTGGTGTTCGTCGCCACGTTTGCCCTGGCGTTCTGGTTGGTGCGCTTTGCCGGGGGCAACGCCTCTGCACAGCGCATGCGGCGGGTGCTGGGCGAGAACTCCACCTTCGAGTCGTCGGCCGAGCGTTTTGTGGACAAGGTGGCCAAGGCCACCAAGCCGATCGCCAAGCTTTCGATGCCGGAAGAAGGCTTCGAGGGTTCGGCACTGAAGCGCCGATTCGTGACGGCCGGGCTGCGCAACGCATCTGCACCCACGGCCTTCTTCGGCGCCAAGACGGTGCTGGCCATCGGGCTGCCGATGTTGGCCTACATCGTGCTGGCGGTCTTGATGCAGCCCCCGATCAAGGGCAATGCGCTGCTGTTCTGGCTGCTGTTGGCCGCCGGGTTCGGCTACTACCTGCCGAATGTCATCCTGTCGCGCATGATCTTTCTGCGCCAGCGCGAGATCTTCGAGAACTTTCCCGACGCGCTGGACCTGATGACGGTCTGCATGGAAGCCGGCCTGGGCACCGAAGCGGCGCTGAACAAGGTGGCCGAAGAAATGGTGCACAAGAGCGAAGTGCTGAGCGACGAGATGCGACTGGTGAACCTGGAACTGCGCGCCGGCGCACCGCGCGACCGCGCCTTGCGCAACCTGGCCCTGCGCACCGGCGTGGAAGAGGTGGACGGCTTCGTGTCGATGATCATCCAGGCCGAGCGCTTCGGTACCAGCATCGGGCAGGCATTGCGCGTGCATTCCGACATGCTGCGCACCCGCCGCAGGCAAAGGGCAGAAGAAGCCGCCGCCAAGATTGCATTGAAGCTGCTGTTCCCGTTGATCTTCGGCATCTTTCCGACGCTGTTGCTGGTGCTTCTGGGGCCGGCCTTCATCCAGATCTATAGCGTGTTGCTGCCCACCATGGCCGGCACCAACTGATCGTTCCGCAACCCACCCAAGGAGGCCTCCATGCAGGTTCACTTCCAGATCGGACAGATCACCGAAGCGCCCGCCCCGACCGTGGCCGATCCTGGGCTGGCCGCGTACCGGGTGGCGGCCCGGCGCATGGGACAGGCGCGACTGGAGAAGGTCGAAAGACGCCGGCGGGCGCGCCGCAGCAAGAAGAAGCAGTCGACTGCGAGCCGCTTGCATCGCCTGCTGTTGCGCACGGGTATCGCGAGCGCTGCATTGGCCGCGGCGGCCGGCTGCGCGACCTTGGACGCCGAAACGGCCAAGGCCTGGAAGATCGAGCCGGTGCTGAACGTGACGCATGCGATGCAGTCGAGCCAGGCCTACTACACGATGGGGCGCTACCACGACGGTTCGCAGCAGTGGGATAAGTCGGCCGAGGCGTATCGCAAGGCGATCGCGGTCGATGCCCGCAACATCGAGGCCTACAACGCGCTCGCCGTGGCCCTGGCGCGTGCGGGCCGGCATGACCAGGCGGAGACGACGCTGCGCCAGGCGATCGCGCTGGACCCGACACGGGCCCACATGCGCAGCAACCTGGGCTACATCCTGATGCTGGCGGGCAAGCCCGCCGAAGCGGTGGTGGAACTCCAGGCTGCTGTGCGCCAGGACGACACCAACCCGACCGCGATGGCGAACCTGCGCGACGCGCTGGCGCGAGCCCACCCGGTACCGCTGGCGCCGCCCGTGGCCGGCGCCGAGCCGAGTGCCGCGCCTGAGGCGGCTACAGCGGCCACGGCGGCCGGCGCCGCTTCGACCCTGGCGGAGGGCGCGCGCCTTGGGGTGCTTGAGGTCCAGGTTCCGCTGCCGATCACGACGGCGGTGGTGCCGGCTCCGCTGGCCGGGCCGATCAACGTTTCGTCGCCGCTGCAAACTGCATCGGTGCCACTCCCGCAGACCGAGGCCGCAGCGGCGCCAGCGCCGGAGGTGGCCTCGCTCGAGGGTGCGGCCGGCGACCTCAACCGCCCGCTGGTCCGTCAAAGGCTGGTGCGAGCGGCCGAGCCGCTGCGGCCGATGGCATTGCCCACAGAGCAAGCCATCCGCCTTGAAGTCAGCAACGGCAACGGCGTGACCGGCATGGCGGCGCGGGTCGGCAAATGGCTCGGCGAGCAAGGCATCAAGACCGCCACCTTGAGCAACCAGAAGCCCTACATGCAGCCGACCACCACGGTTCAATACCGCAGTGGGCAGGAAGCGGCCGCGCAGCGGGTGGCGCGCTCGCTGCCCGCACCGGCCGAGCCGGCGTCGGCCCCGACCGAAGGCCTGCGCAGCGACGTGCGCGTAGTGCTGGGTCGCGACTGGGTGAAGATCGGCGCCTGCGTCGATGCCGCTACTTGCCGCCCGGTCGACACCGCGCTGGCGGCGGCAAAGCTCGAGCGTTAGCCCGGGCGGCCCGACCCGACGCGGCTTCAAAAGGGCCGGCACCGCCGTCCGCGCGCCAGGCCGCGTTCGACGCGTCCGCGGCGCACGAGCGCGCCATCCCGTAAGCGAACGTAAAGCAACAACCTCGCGCCGAAACCCTGTGCGCCGTCAGCGGTCAGAGCACGTTCGTTGAGAATGCCGAACTTCTGGAGAAGACCATGAAACGAACTCTTGCCTTGATCCTTGCTGCCGGGGCCGTCGTATCGGCCAACGCGCAAACCACCGTTGGTGTGTCGATCGGCATCAACCAGCCCGGCGTGTACGGCCGCATCAACATCGGCGATCTGCCGCAACCGGCGCTGATATTGCCGCAGCCGGTGATCATTGCACCGGCGCCCCGCTATGTGGAGCGGCGCCCGATCTACATGTACGTGCCGCCCGTGCACCAGAGCGACTGGCGGCGCTATTGCGGGCGCTACGCCGCCTGCGGCCAGCCGGTGTACTTTGTGCGCGACCAGTGGGTGCGTGAGCGCTACGAGCGCGATCACCCGGGCTGGGAACGTGGCCGCCACCGCGGGCACGACAAGCACCACAGCAAGGGGCGCGGCCGTGACGACCGTCGTGATGACCGTCGTGACGACCGCCGCGATGATCGCCGTGACGACGACCGCGGCCGAGGCGGACCAGGCCGCTGATCACCGGGGGGGCGGTGACCCCGAGCCCCCGCTCGCTCAGTCCAGCCGCAGCTGCCGCTCCTTCGTGGCGATGTGCAGCTTCAACTGCTCGACCTTGACAGGCGCCAGTTCGTCGCCGCCCGACTTGGCGCGTTCGTACCAGCGCAGCGCCATGCGCTCGTCGCGCCGAACGCCGTTGCCGTGTTCGTACATCGAGGCGATCAGGAACTGCGCGCCCCAGTGCCCCGCGTAGGCGGCCTGTTCGTACCAGCGGGCAGCGGCCGCATCGTCCTGCGGCACACCGCCCCGGCCCAGAAAGTACTGCGTGCCCAGGTCGACCTGCGCTTCCACGTGGCCCATCAGCGCGGCTTCGCGGAACAGTTCGGTGGCCCTTGCCGGGTCGCGCGTGAAGGCAGCGCTCCCGAGGTCGTATTCCATGCCCAAGGTGTAGACGGCCTGCGCATAGCCTTGTGAGGCCGACTGCTCCAGGAACACGCGCGCGCCCCAGGGGTTGGGGTTGCGGTCGTCGTTGGACTCGCCGGATCGCATCATCATCGCCGCGCTGTACTGCGCGCTGGCGTCGCCGGCAATCGCGCAGGCGAAGAAGCTGCGAAACGCGGCCTTGGATTCGCCGGCCCTGTACAGCGCCGAGGCGTGGTCGCACGGGTCGGCGTCGAGCGGCTGCGCTTGCAGCCCGCCGTGAGCGGCCAAGGTGGCAGCCACCAGAAAAACCCCGAGAAGATGTTGGTACAGCATAACGTCCTCCTGCCCTTGCAAGGTAGCGCAGGCCGCGGGGCGCAAGCGCAAGATGAACAGGCCAAAACCAGCCCATCTGCGCGCCGCTGTCCCGGAAGGCAACGCTGAAGCTGAGTTGCCGCCGGGGTGGGCACGGGTTCACGTCATGTCGAAAAAGGGCAGGATCGTTCGTCGTGTTCATGACGGGCCGCGCACGCGCAGGCGGCAAAGCTCGGCCCTACGATCCTGACCTCATCGAAACCGGAGACGCCCCATGCTCAAGATCATCGCCATCGTCATCGTCGTGCTGATCGCCGTGGTGCTCGGCCTGGCCGCCACCAAGCCCGACACCTTCCGCGTGCAGCGCGCCACCGCCATCAAGGCCCCGGCCGCCAAGGTCTATGCGCTGATCGACGACTTCCGCCAATGGGGCCAGTGGTCACCGTGGGAGAAGCTCGACCCGGAACTGAAGCGCACCTTCAGCGGCGCGGCCAGCGGCAAGGGTGCCGTCTACGAGTGGACCGGCAACAGCAAGGTGGGCGCCGGGCGCATGGAGATCACCGAGCCCACGCCGCCGAACAAGATCGTGATCAAGCTCGATTTCATCAGGCCTTTCGAAGGCCACAACATCGCCGAGTTCACGCTCGAACCGCAGGGCGATTCGACCCAGCTCACCTGGGTGATGCACGGCCCCACGCCCTTCGTGTCGAAGCTGATGCAGGTGTTCGTCAGCATGGACTCGCTGATCGGCAAGGACTTCGAGGCCGGCCTGGCCAACCTGAAGGCGCTGGCCGAAAAGCCGTAGCTGCGACGCAGCTCAGTAGTGGATGCCGCGCGGCGCTCCACCGCCCGCGGCAATCGCGTCGCCATTGATGGCGCGCGACTTGGGCGAGCACAGGAACGCCACCACGTGCGCCACCTCGCTCGCATCGACCAGGTGATTGATCGAGTTGCCGGCCGCCATCTGCTCTTCCACCGCCTGCGGCGACACGCCCTGCGCCGCGGCACGCGCGGCCACCAGCGGTGCGGTGCGTTCGGTGCGCGTCAGGCCCGGGTGCAGCACCGTCACGTTGATGCCGAACGGCCCCAGTTCGTCGGCCAGGTTCTTGGTCATCGCCGCGACCGCGATGTTGCGCATGCTGCCCACGGTATTGCCGGTCTGGCGCGCCGCGAGGCCACTGATGTTGACGATGCGGCCCCAGCCGCTCGCGCACATGCCAGGCGCCACCTCGCGCGCGCAGCGCAGGTAGCCCATCACCTTGGTGTCCATCTCGGCGTGGAAGAACGCTCCGGTGATCTGTGCCAGCTTGGGCGGCCCGGCAAAACCGGCTGGCTCGGCCGCGGCGTTGACGAGGATGTCGATGCTGCCGCCGAGTTGCCGCGCCGCATCGGCCACCGCCGCGCGCACCTGCTCGTCGCTGGTCGTGTCGGCGCTCACGCCGACCACCCGCGCCCCCGTCAACGCCGCCAGTTCGGCCGCCGCGGTAGCCAACGCCTGCGGGTTGCGCGCCAGCAGCGCCACGTCGGCACCTTCGTGCGCGAGCGCGAGCGCAATCGCCTTGCCGATGCCACGGCTGCCACCGGTCACAAGCGCGCGCTTGCCTTTGAGTTCGAGGTCCATGCTGACTTTCGCGAAGTGGGGTCACGATATTAGCGAGCCGTCGCCTCCGTCGCAGCGCCGCAGGCCGGGTACCCGCTCACCTGCGCTCCCCTAAACTGCGCCCTTCCCGCTTCACACCACTGCATGAGCTGGCACGCCCACCTGAGCCTGAACTACCGCTTTGATGCCGAACGCACCGTCGTGCACGACCGCCACAGCGGCCCGCTGCGGGTGCTGGCCAGCCTGTACCCGGAGGCGCCTTCCGTCTGCCACAACGTGCTGGTGCATCCGCCCGGCGGCATCGTCGGCGGCGACGTGCTGGAGCTGGAGTTGACGCTCGCCGCACAGTCGCACGCGCTGGTCACCACCCCTGGCGCGGCGCGCTTTTACCGCAGCAACGGCCAGCCCGCGCTCCAGTCGGTGCGTGCCCAGGTGGCCGACGGCGCGCGGCTCGAATGGCTGCCGCTGCAGACCACCTGCCAGCGCGGCGCGCTGGCGCACAACCGCATGCGCTTCGAGCTGGCGCCGGGGGCCGAGATGATCGGCTGGGACATCCTGGCGCTCGGCCTGCCGGCCAGCGGCGAGGCCTTTGACCACGGCCGCTACGAACAGCAGATCGAACTGCCCGGCGTGTGGCTCGAACGCGGCGTGATCGACGGCGGCGATCGCCGCCTGCTCGACTCGTCTCTGGGCTGGGCCGGCCACCGCGTGATGGGCACGCTGTGGCTGGCCGCCGGAACGCGCCTGGCCGCCGCGCGGCGCGACGCATTGCTCGAAGCCGCACGCGAGGGCGCCACCGCTCACGCCCTGCGCGCCAGCGCCGGCAGCACCTCGCCGCATGACGAACTGGTGCTGCTGCGTGTGCTGGCGCCGCGCGTGGAAGCCCTGATGGAGCTGTTCACCGCCACCTGGGCGCGTTGGCGCGAGATCGCCTGGGGCCTGCAAGCCTGCGCGCCGCGGGTGTGGCGCACCTGAATCCTGCCCGCTGTGGGGCGATGTTTTAATGCGCCCATCTGGCGGAGGAACCCCATGCCCTACATGCTGCTGATCATCGAACCCGTCGGCCAACGCGCCACCCGCACCGACGCCGAGGGCCGCGACGCCTATGCGCAGATGCAGCGCTTCGGCCAGGGCCTGAAGGAGCGTGGCCTGCTGCTGGCCAGCGAATCGCTCAAGTCGCAGGCCGACGCCGCGCGCGTGGAGGTGCGGGGCGGCCGGCCGCACGTGCTGGACGGTCCGTTCGCCGAGGCCAAGGAGATGATCGGCGGCTTCTTCCTGCTCGACTGCCAGACGCGCGACGAGGCCGTGGCCATCGCCACCGAATGCCCGGCCGCCGCCTGGAGCACGGTGGAGGTGCGCGCGCTGGCGCCGTGCTACGAATAAGGCGCCGGCCGGCCATGTCGATCTGAGGCCGCCCTGTTCGTCGTGTGGATGCAAGCCAGTGCATCCACACGTGAAGGAGAAGCGACATGCGATTCATGATCCTCGTGAAGGCCACGGCGGCCTCCGAAGCCGGCCAGATGCCCGAAGAATCGATGCTGGCCACGATGGCCGAGTACCACGAACAACTCGCCAAGGCCGGCGTGCTGCTCGACGGCTCGGGGCTGCAAGCCACGTCCAAGGGCTGGCGCATCACGTACTCGGGCGACCGGCGCAGCGTCATCGACGGCCCCTTCGCCGAGACCAAGGAGCTGGTCGCTGGCTACACCCTGATCCAGGTGCGCTCGCGCGAAGAAGCGCTCGAATGGACGCGCCGCTTCCCCAACCCGGCCGGCACCGGCCTCGACGCACAGATCGAAGTGCGCCAGATGTTCGAGCTGGACGACTTCCAGGAGGGTGAGGCGCTGGACCGCCTGCGCAAGATCGACGTCGGCGGCGCTTGACGCATGACGCTCGCGGCCACGCACGGCGCCATCGACGCGGTCTGGCGCATCGAAGCCGCCAAGATCATCGCCGGCGTGGCACGCATGGTGCGCGACGTGGGGCTGGCCGAGGAGCTGGCGCAAGACGCGCTGGTGGCCGCGCTGGAGCACTGGCCCAAAGACGGTGTGCCCAACAACCCCGGCGCCTGGCTGATGACCACGGCCAAGAACCGCGCACTCGACCGCCTGCGGCGCGACAAGCTGCAGAGCGCCAAGCACGAAGAGCTGGGCCATGATCTCGAAGTACAAGAGGCGCTGATCGTGCCCGACTTCGTCGATGCGCTCGACGCAGCACGTGCCGATGAGATCGGCGACGACCTGCTGCGCCTGATCTTCACCGCCTGCCACCCGGTGCTGTCCACCGAAGCCCGCGCCGCACTGACACTGCGCCTGCTCGGCGGCCTGACGACAACCGAGATCGCGCGTGCCTTCCTGGTGCCCGAGCCCACCATTGCACAGCGCATCGTGCGCGCCAAGCGCACGCTCACCGCCGCCAAGGTGCCGTTCGAACTGCCGCGCGGTGAGGTGATGGGGCCGCGCCTGGCCTCGGTGCTGGAGGTGATCTATCTGATCTTCAACGAGGGCTACACCGCCACCGCCGGCGATCACTGGATGCGCCCGACGCTGTGCGACGAAGCGATACGCCTGGGCCGCGTGCTCGCCAGCCTGGTGCCGCACGAGCCCGAGGTGCTGGGCCTGGTGGCGCTGATGGAGCTTCAGGCCTCGCGCACCGCCGCGCGGGTGAACGCCGCCGGCAAGCCGGTGCTGCTGTTGGAACAAGACCGCGCGCGCTGGGACCGCCTGCTGATCCGCCGCGGCCTGCTGGCGCTGGAGCGAGCCGAAGCACTGGGAGGTGCGCTTGGCCCCTATGCCCTGCAAGGCGCGATCGCCGCCTGCCATGCACGTGCGCGCGTGGCCGAAGAAACCGACTGGCCGCGCATCGTCGCGTTGTACGACGCGCTAAGCGAGTTATCACCGTCACCGGTGATCGCACTGAACCGCGCGGTCGCCGTCGGCATGGCGTTCGGACCCGCCGCAGGTCTGGAACTCGTCGACACGATGCGTGACGAGCCGACGCTGCAGAACTACCAGTGGTTGCCCAGCGTGCGTGGTGACCTGCTGGCCAAGCTCGGGCGCAATGAAGAAGCGCGGGTTGAATTCGAACGTGCTGCGGGGTTGGCGCAGAACGTTCGCGAGCGGGAGTTGATGTTGGAGCGTGCGAAGGCGATAGAGAGCGAAAAGCGCTGAATCGTTTGCGCGGCTCGCGGCGGGCGGAACCGTTTTCGCTCTTTGCCGCAAATACAAAAGCCGGTGCCGCAAAGGTGCGTTCGGGCAGGTCGGAGGGCGCCTCTGAGGCGCTGAGGAGCACAGGGCTCGTGGCCCGCGCGCGCAGCGCGCATCAAGAACTGACTTGTCGCCGCCTGTTTGAACGTAGCGCAACGAAGTGAGCGCAGTGAGTTCGGCGACGGGCCACGAGACTGAGCACCGGAAGGGAGTCGGAGCGCCAGCGGAGACCGCTGAAGCGAAGACCTCCGGCCTGCCCGGACGCGCCTTTGCTCGCGCGAACCGTGACAGGAAAAGGAAATTCAGTAAGTAGCCCGCCCCCCCGACAAATCAAACACCGCTCCCGTACTGAACGAACAATCCTCCGACGCCAACCAGGCAATCATCGCCGCCGCCTCTCCAACTTCAAGTAACCGCCCCATCGGAATCTTGCTCAGCATGAACGCGATGTGCTGCTCGGTCATCGTGTCGAAGATCGCCGTCTTCGCCGCTGCCGGCGACACGGCGTTGACGAGCACACCCTTGGTGGCCAGTTCCTTGGCGAGCGACTTGGTCAACGCAATCAAGCCGGCCTTCGACGCGCTGTAGTGCGACGCGTTGGGGTTGCCTTCCTTGCCAGCCACCGACGCAATGTTGACGATGCGACCGTAGCCCTGCTTGACCATCTGCGGCACCACCGCGCGGCAGGTGAGGTAGGGGCCGATCAGGTTGACCTCGATCACGCGGCGCCACACGTCGGGCGCCAGTTCCCAGGTCGTGCCATTGCCGCCGGTGATACCGGCGTTGTTGACAAGGATGTCGATGCGCCCGTGTTGCTGCACTGCGGCCTGCGTGGCTGCGGCGACGTCGGCCTCGGCGCTGAGTTCGACGACGGCGGTGCTCACGGTGCCGAGCTTGCCCAGCGACTCCTTGGCCAGCACCAGGCGTGCCGCGTCGATGTCCCAGAGCACCACGGTGGCACCCGAGTTCAGCATGCGCTCGGCGGCCGCGTAGCCGATGCCCTGCGCACCGCCGGTGATGACCGCGACGCGGCCCTTGAGGTCGATCTGGTTCACAGCATCTCTTTCACAGTGACAAGCCTTTCAAGGTCTGCGCCGCGTTCGGCGCGGCGGAACAATCTTCGATGTACTGGCGAATGATCTCGGCGAACTCGGTGTGCGGCTTCAGGCCGAGCTTGCCAGCGCGTACCGCCGACGCCCCGGTGGGCCAGTTGGCCACGATGCCGGCAATGCGCTCGTCGCGCTCGAAGCGCACCAGCGCGCGCACCTTCGGGCCGGCCACCTGCGCAAGCGCCTCCAGCATGTCGGCCACGCGCACGTTCAGCGCGGGCAGGTTCAGCGCGGTGCGGCCGTTGAAGGCCTCGCGGCTGGCTTCGAAGACTGCGATCAGCCCGTCGATCGTGCGCGTAGGCGACGACATCGGGTGCGACACGCTGGCGTCCACCGGGCAGATCGCTTCGACACCTGCGAGCGGCTCGCGGATGATGCCGCTGAAGAACGACGAGGCTGCGCCATTGGGCTTGCCGGGGCGCACCGTCACCGTCATCAGGCGCGCGGCGCGGCCGTCGATGTAGCCCTTGCGGGTGTAGTCGGCCACCAGGTGCTCGCAAATGAGCTTTTGTGCGCCGTACGACGTTTGCGGCGCCGGCAGCGTGTCGTCGGCAACGACCTTGGGCATCGGCACGGCCGGGTCGGGGCCGAACACGGCGACCGAACTCGAGAACACCACCCGGGCGGGCTTGCCGCCGCCTTTGACGTTGAAGCGCAGCGCGTCGAGCAGCGCACGCGTGCTGTCCAGGTTGGAGCGCAGGCCGAGTTCGAAGTCGGCCTCGCACTCGCCCGACACCGCCGAGGCGAGGTGGAACACGCCGTCGAACGGCTCCTCGCGCAGCGCATCGGTCTGCGACAGCAGGGTGCCGGTGCGGGCTTGCACGCGCGCGTCGGCCACCAGATCGGCGGGCGGCGGGGCGATGTCGGTCAGCACCAGTTGTTGGATGGGCTGGCCGGCGAGTGTGCCGCGGGCCAGCAGCGCGCGGGCGAGGCGGGCGCCGACAAAGCCGCCGCCTCCGGTGATCAGCAGTTTCATCTTGAGAGTCCTCCAGAAAGTTGAGACGATTTTGGCAGCGAAGACAAGGCACCCGAAAGCGCGCCGCCCGAAGTCACGCCGCCGGAAATGACACCGCCCTCGACCAGGCGCTGCTCGCCGCGCACCAGGTGTTCGCGGGCGCGGCGCCGTGCCATCGCCGGGTCGCGCGCGGCAATCGCGTCGAAGATGGCGCGGTGCTCCAGCCGCACCGCTTGCATGAAGTCGACCCGGCGCGCCTCGTTCGCGCGGGTGATGCGCATGCCGGCGCGCAAGTACTGCTCCAGAAAACCCAGCAAGGCCCTGAACTGCGGGTTGCCGGTGGCCTCGCCGATGGCGCGGTGGAAGGCCAGGTCTTCGCCCACACCGTCGTGGCCGGCCGCGGCGGCCGCGTCGATGGCCTTGAGCGCACGCCGCATCGCGGCCACCTGGGCCCGCGTGGCGCGTTCGGCGGCCAGCGCGGCCATCTCGGCCTCGAGCACACGCCGCACCTCGACGACGTGCACGACCGCATCGACCGAATCGAGCACCGCCGGGTCGAACTCGAGCGGCTGGTGCGGCGGCGTGGGCGCCACGAACACGCCCGAGCCCTGGCGCGACACGACGAGCCGGCGCGACCTGAGCTGGTGCACGGCCTCACGCACCACGGTTCGAGACACACCGTATGACAGCGCAAGGGCCTGCTCGGTCGGCAGCCGGTCGCCGGGCCGCAGCGCGCCGGAGTCGATCTGCTGGCCCAGCAGCACGGCCAGCCGGTCCGACAGGCGCTCCGCGACCAGACGCCGAACGCCAGCCCCGGCAGCAGTGCCAGCGGGGCCGGTGGCCGCTGGGGCGGTGGGCGGATTGAGCATGGTTATCAGGTCATCATACAAATTTGCGGCCGCCCCGGGCCTAACGGTTTGCCCTGATGGCGGCGCCGCCCCGCAATGCCGATACTGCGCCCCGCAACGACCCTCAGGAACCCTTGCATGGCCAGCGTCACGATCCAGGCGGTGAAGAAGAACTTCGGTGAAACGCCGATCCTGCATGGCGTGGACATCGACATTCCAGACGGTTCGTTCACCGTGCTGGTGGGCCCGTCAGGCTGCGGCAAATCCACCCTGCTGCGCATGATCGCCGGGCTCGAGCACATCAGCGGTGGTGAGGTGCGCATCGGAAACAAGCGCGTCAACGACGTGCCGCCGAAAGAACGCGACATCGCGATGGTGTTCCAGAACTACGCGCTCTACCCTCACATGACGGTGCGCGAGAACATGGCGTTCTCGCTCGAGCTGGCCAAGAAAGACAAAGCCACGGTCGACAGCAAGGTGAACCGCGCGGCCGAGATCCTGGCGCTCGGTGCGCTGCTCGACCGTTACCCGCGCCAGCTCTCCGGCGGCCAGCGCCAGCGTGTGGCCATGGGTCGCGCGATCGTGCGCGACCCGCAGGTGTTCCTGTTCGACGAGCCGCTGTCCAACCTCGACGCCAAGCTGCGCGTGGCCATGCGCAGCGAGATCAAGGAGCTGCACCAGCGCCTGAAGACCACCTCGATCTACGTCACGCACGACCAGATCGAGGCCATGACCATGGGCGACAAGATCGTGGTGATGCGCGACGGCCGGATCGAGCAGACCGGCAGCCCGCTGGAACTCTACGACCACCCGGCCAACCAGTTCGTGGCCGGCTTCATTGGCTCGCCGGCCATGAACTTCCTGCCCGGCACCTTGCGCCGCAGCGGCTCGGCGGCACGCATCGAACTGGCCGACGGCACGCAGCTCGACGCGCCACCGCGCACCGTCGGCACCGACGGGCAGCCGGTGATCTTCGGCACCCGCCCCGAACACCTGACCCTGGCCGACAGCGGCGGCATCAGTGCCAAGGTGGTCGTGATGGAGCCAACCGGCATGGACACCTTCATCGCCTGCCGGCACGAGGGCATCGACCTGTCGGCCGTGTTCCGCGAGCGGCACGACTTTGCGCCCGGCAGCACCATTCACCTGCTGCCCGACCTGCAACGCGCCCACCTGTTCGACGCCAGCACCGGCCAGCGCCTGGCGGCATGACGCTTCACT
Source organism: Methylibium sp. (assembly GCA_031382215.1). Classification (GTDB taxonomy): domain Bacteria; phylum Pseudomonadota; class Gammaproteobacteria; order Burkholderiales; family Burkholderiaceae_C; genus LGRD01. The sequence goes on along the minus strand of JANMYQ010000127.1, from coordinate 10,064 downwards.
CACCCGCGCCGCGCAACGCCATGCCGCACCCACCTCACTTTTCCCTGCTTGATCACAAGCCGCCCACTGAAGGAGACCCCCGATGACCACCCCGTTCAATCGCCGCAAGTTCCTGGAAGGTTCCGCTGGTTTCGCCGCCGCCGCCACGCTCGGCACCGGTGCCGCCGTATGGGCGCCCGCCGTGCATGCGCAGGCCCTGACGTTCAAGCCCGAGAAGGGTGCCAAGCTGCGCGTGCTGCGCTGGAGCCGCTTCGTGCAGGGTGACATCGACGCGTACATGGTCAACGTCAAGAAGTTCACCGAGAAAACCGGCATCGAGGTGCGGGTCGACAACGAAGGCTGGGAAGACGTGCGCCCGAAAGCGGCCGTGGCCGCCAACACCGGCGCCGGCCCCGACATCATCCTGTCGACCAACGACGACGCCAACCTGTACCCCGAGAAGCTGCTCGACGTGACCGACTTGTGCACCTACCTCGGCAAGAAGTACGGCGGCTGGTACCCGGCCTGCGAGGCTTACCTGAAGCCCGACGGCAAGAAGTGGATCGGCGTGGCGCTGGGCGCCGCCGGCGCGATGCTGGTGTACCGCCAGAGCCAGGTCAAGGCGGCCGGCTTCGACGCCTTCCCGAAAGACACCACCGGCTTCCTGGCGCTGCTCAAGGCGCTGAAGGAAAAAGGCACGCCGGCTGGTTTTGCCCTGGGCAACGCCACGGGCGACGGCCTGTGGACGAACTGGCTGATCTGGTCGCACGGCGGGCAACTGGTCGACACGAACAACAAGGTCGTGATCGACAGCGCCGAAACGATCAAGGCACTCGAATATGCCAAGGAGATGTACGCCAACTTCATCCCCGGCACGCTGTCGTGGCTGGACCCGAACAACAACAAGGCCTTCCTGGACAGCCAGATCAGCCTGACCAACAACGGCATCTCGATCTACTACGCCACCAAGAACTCGACCGACCAGAAGGTCAGGGACCTGCGGGAAGACGTGTACCACGCGCAATACCCGATCGGCCCGGTGGGCGTGCCGACCGAGTCGCACCTGTTCTTCAACCAGATGATCATGAAGTACAGCAAGTACCCGCAGGCCGCCAAGGAGTTCCTGCGCTTCATGATGGAGCAGGAGCAGTTCGACCCCTGGCTCACTGCTGCGGGCGGCTACATCGCCCCGCCTCTGGCCGAGTACACCAAGTCGGCGATCTGGACGTCGGACCCCAAGCACACCCCGTACCGCGATTGCGTGAAGAACCTGCGCCCTGCGGGTTACGCCGGCAAGCTCGGGTATGCATCAGCGGGTGCCGCGGCCGACTTCATCGTCACCAACATGGTGGCCGAGGCCGCGAGCGGCTCGAAGACGCCGAAAGAAGCTGCCGAGCGGGCCCAGAAGCGCGCCGAGCGCTACTACAAGGTCTGATTCCGTCGTCAACACCTTCGGTGCGGCAGCGCGCTGTCGCACCGGGTCCTGCCCATGCTTGAGAAACTCCAGAACAACCGCAACGCGCTCGGGCTCATCTTCATGCTGCCCGCTGCGGTGTTGCTGCTGCTGTTCCTCACCTACCCGCTCGGGCTGGGTGTGTGGCTGGGCTTCACCGACGCCAAGGTCGGCCGGCCCGGCGAATGGATCGGGCTTGAGAACTACATCTACCTCGCGACAGACAACGTGGTTCAGCTCGCGCTGTTCAACACACTTTTCTACACGACGATCGCCAGCGTGCTGAAGTTCTTCCTGGGCCTGTATCTGGCGCTGCTGCTGAACAAGAACCTGCGCTTCAAGAGCTTCTTCCGCGCCATCATCCTGCTGCCCTACATCGTGCCGACCGCCCTGTCGGCGATCGCCTTCTGGTGGATCTTCGACGCCCAGTTCTCCGTCATCAGCTGGGCGCTGATGAAGATGGGCTTGATCGACCAGTACATCGACTTCCTGGGCAGCCCGTGGAACGTGCGCTTCTCGGTGATCGCTGCCAACGTGTGGCGCGGCGTGCCGTTTGTGGCCATCACCCTGCTGGCCGGCCTGCAGACCATCTCGCCTTCGTACTACGAAGCCTCGGCCATCGACGGCGCGACACCCTGGCAGCAGTTCCGCCGCATCACCCTGCCGTTGCTGACGCCGATCATCGCGGTGGTGATGACCTTCTCGGTGCTGTTCACCTTCACCGACTTCCAGCTGATCTACGTGATCACGCGCGGCGGCCCGCTCAATGCCACGCACCTGATGGCCACCCTGTCGTTCCAGCGCGCCATCTCGGGCGGCGCGCTCGGCGAAGGCGCGGCCATCTCCATCGCGATGGTGCCGTTCCTGCTGGCCGCCATCATGTTCAGCTACTTCGGCTTGCAGCGCCGCACATGGCAACAAGGCGGGGCCGACAAATGAGCAACACCACGGCCGCAAACGACGTGGTGGGCATGGACTTTCTCGAGTCCACCCCGCGCAAACTGGTCACCGTCTACCTGCCGCTCGCAGTCTTCCTGTTCGTGCTGCTCTTCCCGTTCTACTGGATGGGCGTCACCTCGTTCAAGCCGAACAACGAGTTGCTGTCGCGAGAAGGCAATCCGTTCTGGATCATCGAGCCCACGCTGGCGCACGTGAAGAAGCTGCTGTTCGACACTGCCTACCCACAGTGGATGTGGAACACGGTCATCGTCTCGGTGGTGTCGACGTTCTTTTCGCTCGTGGCATCGGTGCTGGCGGCCTATGCGATCGAGCGGCTGCGCTTCTCGGGCGCCAAGCACGTCGGGCTGGCGATCTTCCTGGCCTACCTGGTGCCGCCGTCCATCCTGTTCATTCCGCTCGCTTCGGTGGTGTTCCAGTTGGGCCTGTTCGACACGCGGCTGGCGCTGATCCTGACCTACCCGACCTTCCTGATCCCGTTCTGCACCTGGCTGCTGATGGGCTACTTCCGCTCGATCCCGTTCGAGCTCGAAGAATGCGCGCTGATCGACGGCGCGACGCGCTGGGAGATCCTGATCAAGATTGTGTTGCCCCTGGCGGTGCCCGGCCTCATCTCGGCCGGCATCTTCGCGTTCACGTTGTCATGGAACGAGTTCATTTACGCGCTCACGTTCGTATCGTCGAGCGAGATCAAGACGCTGCCGGTCGGCGTGGTCACCGAGCTGGTCGAAGGCGACGTCTACCACTGGGGCTCGCTGATGGCGGGTGCGCTGTTCGGCTCACTGCCGGTGGCCTTCATCTACTCGTTCTTCGTAGAGTATTACGTGTCGGGGATGACGGGGTCGGTGAAGGAGTGAGCAGTTCTTCCCGCGGCGCTTGTTTCCACTGCGGGCGTTGAGCCGGCCAAGGCCATCGGGCGACCGGCTCCGCGAATGTCCTCCGCCGGAGTACCGGCTCCCCCTTTACTTCGCTGCGCCAGTCACCCGACGCCCTCGGCTTGCGACCGTGGGCGGCATGCGCAGGACGAGCCCGCACGCCACAACGCTGCCAGATCAGGCCGGTGGGGCGCTTTGCGCAGCGAGGTAAAGGAGGAGGGCCGAGTCTCTTTTCGGCCCGGGGGACACTCGCGGAGCAGAGTGCCCCGGCGGCCTGATCCCCCGCAAAGCCTCAAACATCAATCCGTCGCAAAACTGTACGGCCCGCCACGCTCCAAGGCTTTTTTGTAGCCCGGCCGGGCATGAATCCGCTTCAAGAAACCCATCAACTTCGGCCGGCTCGCGTTCAACCCGGCCCTCTGCGCCGCCGCTTCAATCGGGAAGCTCATCTGAATGTCGGCCGCGCTGAACGCCTTGCCGGCAAACCATTCGCTGCGGCCGAGCTCGGCCTCCATGAAATCAAGCTGTCGCTCGATGTTCGGCGTGACGAAGCTCGACAGCACCTTGGCCGAAATCGCTTTCGCAATCGGCTTCACGAAGAACGGCATCGGCGACGTGGCGACCTTGTCGAACACCAGCTTCATCAGCAGCGGCGACATGGCCGAACCTTCGGCGAAGTGCAGCCAGTAGGTGTAGCTCAGCCGCTCGGGCGTGCCGGCCGCTGGCACCAGCGCACCCTGGCCGTGGCGCTCGACGAGGTACTCGATGATCGCGCCCGACTCGGCCACGGTTGCCTTGCCGTCGGTGATCACCGGTGACTTGCCCAGCGGGTGCACTTGGCGCAGCGCCTCGGGCGCCAGCATGGTCTGCGAGTCGCGCTGGTAGTGCTTGATCTCGTAGGGCAGGCCCAGCTCTTCGAGCAGCCACAGCACGCGCTGCGAGCGGGAGTTGTTGAGGTGGTGGACGGTGATCATCGGTGGGTGTCTGCGGCCAAAGGCGTGGATTGTGGCCTGTGTTGCGTTTATCGAATTGAAACAGCGCGCGGTCTTGTCCGACAGCCGGTTCGGACTGCGCCGCACCGCGAGGCGCTGCGTGCGCTGACAGATGCGGCCTTGCGGCGTCCCTAAAGTTCTGTCGTTATCTATCACTCCAAGGACTGCACAAATGAAACCCATCACCAAACTTCTGCTTGCCACCGTGCCCGTCGTCCTGATCGCAGCCTGCGGCGGCGGGGACGACAGCCTGGACGATCGCCTCGGCACTGCCGACCCGAAGGTCCGCATGGTGCACGCGGTGCCGCTGGCGCCCAACGTTTCGCTGTTCCGCAACGGCGTGGCGCAAGCGGGCGAAGTGACGAACGTTGCGTACAAGGGCGCGTCGCGCTACTTCGACGTCGAGACCGGGACCGCGCAATGGGACGTGCTGACCGCCACCACCCCCGCGCTGAATGTCGGCGGCGTGTCGTTCGACGCGCAGCGCGGCAAGAAATTCACGCTGGTCGCTGTGCCCGATGCCGGTTCGGTGACGACCGTCCAGCTGATCGTCGACCCGTACAACAAGGGCATCACGTCGGACAACGCACGCGTGCGCATGTACAACGCCTCGTTCAACAGCACCCCGATCGACGTGTACCTGACCGCTACGACGACCGACATCAACACCGTGCCGCCGACCTTCGCCGCGGTGGGCTACAAGCAGGCGTCTCCCGCTTCCGGGGCTGACTCGTTCGAAGTGGAAGGCGGCAACTACCGCATCCGCATGACCACCGCCGGCACCAAGACGGTGATCTTCAATGCCACCGTTTCACTGGCTCAGAACGCCGACTGGCTGCTGACGTCGGTGCCCGGCAGCGTGACGCCGAACGACGTACGCGTGCTGGTGGTGAAGTCTGACGAAGGTGTGCCGGCGGTCGAGCTGGTGAACGTGCCCTGAGCGACGCCTTGATCGACTGAAGGTTCAGCGCGTGCGTTTGGCGGGTCTCAAATCGAGACCCGCTGGCGCGCGCCTTCGGCTTCCATGTCCTTGCCACGGCCACGCTGGACGATCTCGCCGCGCTCCATCACGATGTACTGGTCGGCCAGTTCGGCGGCAAAGTCGTAGTACTGCTCGACCAGCACGATGGCCATGGTCTTGCCCGTCACTTCACCGCGGGCCAGCATCCGGATCACGCGGCCGATGTCCTTGATGATGCTGGGCTGAATGCCTTCGGTCGGCTCGTCCAGGATCAGCAGTTTCGGCCCGGCGGCCAATGCGCGCGCAATCGCCAGTTGCTGCTGCTGCCCACCCGACAAGTCGCCGCCACGGCGGTTGATCATCTTCTTCAGCACCGGGAACAGCTCGAACAGTTCGGCCGGCACCGGCGTGCTGCCGCTCTTGTAGGCCAGGCCCATGCGCAGGTTCTCGTCCACCGTCAGGCGGCCGAAGATCTCGCGCCCCTGCGGCACGTAACCCACGCCCTTGCGCACGCGTTCGTAAGGCGGGTCGCGCGTGATGTCGCTGCCGTCGAGCGTGATCGTGCCGGTCTTCACCGGCACCACGCCCATCATGCTTTTCAGCAAGGTGGTCTTGCCAACGCCGTTGCGGCCGAGCACGACCGTGACCTCGCCGAGCTTCGCTTCGAGCGCCACATTGCGCAGGATGTGCGAGCCGCCGTAGTACTGGTTGATGCCTTCGATCTTCAGCATGGGCTTCTCACGTCAGCGGCCAAGATAGACCTCAACAACCTTCTCGTTCGCCTGGCACTCCGCCAAGGTCCCCTCGGCCAGCACACTGCCTTCGTGCAGCACGGTGACCTTCTTCGTCGCCTTGCCCTGCGTCAGCTCGCCGATGAACTTCATGTCGTGTTCGACCACCACGAGCGAGTGATTGCCTTCGAGCGACAGGAACAGCTCGGCGGTGCGCTCGGTCTCTTCATCGGTCATCCCCGCCACTGGCTCATCGAGCAACAACAGCTTCGGGTCCTGCATCAACAGCATGCCGATCTCGAGCCACTGCTTCTGGCCGTGGCTCAGCAGGCCGGCGGTGCGCTGCGCGTCGCCCTTCAGGTGGATCAAGGTCAGCATCGCGCCGATGCGGTCGAGCTGCTCGCTGTTCAGGCGGAACAGCATCGATGCCTTCACGCCGCGATCGGCCTTCAGCGCCAGCTCCAGGTTCTCGAACACGCTCAGCTGTTCGAACACCGTGGGCTTCTGGAACTTGCGGCCGATGCCGATGGAGGCGATCTGATTTTCGCGCATGCGCAGCAGGTCGATGGTCGAGCCGAAGAAGGCCTTGCCGGCGTCCGGCCGCGTCTTGCCGGTGATCACATCCATCATCGTCGTCTTGCCCGCGCCGTTCGGGCCGATGATGCAGCGCAGCTCGCCGGCGCTGATGTTCAGGCTCAGCGCGTTGAGCGCCTTGAAACCGTCGAAGCTGACGGTGATGTCGTCGAGGTACAGGATCGCGCCGTGGGCGATGTCCAGTTCGCCCGGCACGACCACGCGCGAATAACTTGCAGACCGCCCGCCGGACAAGCCCGTCGTCACCTTGCGCTTCTCGGCCTCTTCGCGAATCCGCGCGCCCGCCTCCATCAGGTCTGGCGTCATGATTTCGCCTCGCCCTTCTTGCGATTCACCAGCCCGATGATCCCCTGCGGCAGGAAGATCGTCACCGCAATGAACAGCGCGCCGAGGAAGTAGAGCCAGAATTCCGGGAAGGCCTGCGTGAACCAGCTCTTCGCGCCGTTGACGAAGAACGCGCCGACGATCGGCCCGATGAGCGTGCCGCGCCCACCCACCGCCGCCCAGATGGCGATCTCGATGCTCGCCGCCGGCGACATCTCGCCCGGGTTGATGATGCCGACCTGCGGCACGTACAGCGCACCGGCAATGCCGCACATCATGGCCGAGATGACCCAGATGGTGAGCTTGTAGCGGATGGGGTCGTAGCCGGTGAACATCACGCGGCTCTCGGCGTCGCGGATGGCCTGCAGCACACGCCCGAACTTGCTCTTCACCAGCCAGCGCGCAAACACGAAGAAGCCGATCAGCGTGAGCCCGGTGATGACGAACAGCACCATGCGCATCGACGGCGTCTGGATCGGGATGTCCAGGATGCGCTTGAAGTCGGTGAAGCCGTTGTTGCCGCCGAAGCCGGTTTCGTTGCGGAAGAACAGCAACATTGCCGCATAGGTGAGTGCCTGCGTGATGATCGAGAAGTACACGCCCTTGATGCGCGAGCGGAACGCGAAGTAGCCGAACACGAAGGCCAGCAAGCCCGGCACCAGCACCACGAACAGCATCTGCGCGACGAACGAGTCGCTGAGTGCCCAGTGCCAGGGGTATTCCTTCCAGTTCAGGAACACCATGAAGTCGGGCATCTCCGACTTGTATTGGCCGTCGGTGCCGATCTGGCGCATCAGGTACATGCCCATCGCATAACCGCCGAGCGCAAAGAACACGCCGTGGCCAAGCGACAGGATGCCGGTGTAGCCCCAGATCAGGTCCATCGCCAGCGCGCAGATCGCGCAGCACATGATCTTGGCGACCAGTTGCACCGCGTAGTCGGACATGTGCAGCGCACTGCCCTCAGGCACCATCAGGTTCAGGATCGGAACCAGCACCGAGACGATCACGATCGCGGCCAGCACGCCGCTCCAGGCCTTGCCGGTGAGAAGCCCACGCACGGGCACCGGCGTCATCGCAGCGGGGTTGGGAAGCACGGCGCTCATGGCATCAAGCCTCTGCACTTCTGCCCTTCATCGCGAAGATGCCTTGCGGCCGCTTCTGGATGAAGATGACGATGAACACCAGCACCATGATCTTGGCCAGCACCGCGCCCTGCCAGCCTTCGAGCAGCTTGTTCAGCACGCCCAGGCCGAGGGCCGCGTAGACGGTGCCTGCCAGTTGGCCGACCCCCCCCAGCACCACCACCATGAACGAGTCGACGATGTAACCCTGCCCCAGGTCGGGCCCCACGTTGCCCACCTGGGACAGCGCGCAGCCCGCCAGCCCGGCAATGCCCGAGCCGAGCGCGAACGCATAGGTGTCGATGCGCGCGGTGTTGACGCCCATGCACGCCGCCATCTTGCGGTTCTGCGTGACGCCACGCACGAACAGCCCGAGGCGGGTGCGCGCGATCATGGCCGACACGCCGGCCAGCACCAGGATCGCGAAGACGATGATCGCGATGCGGTTGAACGGCAGGGTCAGGTTGCTCATCAGGTCCACGCCGCCCGACAGCCAGGCCGGGTTCTCGACCGGCACGTTCTGCGCGCCGAACACGGTGCGCACGAATTGCTGCAGCACCAGGCTGATGCCCCAGGTGGCCAGCAGCGTCTCGAGCGGGCGGCCGTACAGAAAGCGGATCACGCTGCGCTCCATCACCGCCCCGACCAGCGCGGCGGCCAGGAACGAGGCCGGAATGGCCAGCAGCACGTAGTAGTCGAACATGCCCGGCAGATAAGCCTTGAACAGGTTCTGGATCACGTAGGTCGCGTAGGCGCCGATCATCATCAGCTCGCCGTGCGCCATGTTGATGACGCCCATCAGCCCGTAGGTGATGGCCAGGCCCAGCGCCACCAGTAGCAGGATCGAGCCGAGGCTGATGCCGGTGAAGATCACACCGAGCCGCTCGCCCCAGGCCAGCCGGCCCTCGATGGTCTTCAGCGCGGCGGTGATGGCGGCCTTCACGTCGGCCTCGGTCTCGAGCTTCTGGCGTTCGATCAGCAAGGTCTTGGTGGCCGGCGTGCCGCTCGCGCCCAGCGCGGTGGCGGCTTCCAGGCGCTTGGTCTTGTCGCTGCTGCCCAGCAGCATGGCCGAGCGGATCTGCTCGAGCGACTGCTTGATGGCCGGCACGGCCTCGGTGCCCAGGGCCTTTTCGATCAGCGGCAGCTTGGCTTCGTCGGGCTCGCCCTGCAGCGTTTTTACGGCCTCGGCGCGAACTGCGGTGTCGGGCGAGAACAGCTTGATCGAAGCCAGCGCTGCGTCCAGCTCGCCGCGCATCTGGTTGTTGTTGATCACGTCCTCGGCTTCGTCGGGCACAGCCAACTCGGCGCCGATGACCGGGTCGAAACCCTTGCCGTCCTTCATCACGTAGACGGCTTTGTCAGTGAACTTCACGGCGTCGTCGGCAATCGCCTGGATCAGCGCGACGGTCTTCTCGTCGGCACCGACGATCACGGCGTTCAGCGTGGTGATGCGGGCCTCGGCTTCACCGGCGACGAGTTCGAGCGCCTGCTTCGGCGTCAGAGCCATGGCAGGTGCGGCCAGCATCGTGGCAGTCAGCAGCAACAGTACGCGGCGGAACAGATTCATGCGAGGGAAAGAGATTCCCTCTCCCACTGGGAGAGGGTTAGGGTGAGGGCCAGCGACACCAGGGGACTCACCGGCAGTGACCGTTGCCACCGTCGGCCCTCACCCCAGCCCTCTCCCGGAGGGAGAGGGAGGAATGCGGCGCTCTCGGCCGATTCAGATCACTTCTTCTCGGGCTCGTCCTTCTTGCCCTTGTTCTCGGCAATGAACGGGCTCCACGGCTGGGCCTTGACCGGGCCGGGGGTCTTCCACACCACGTTGAACTGGCCGTCGGCCTTGATCTCGCCGATGAACACCGACTTGTGAAGGTGGTGGTTCTTCTCGTCCATCTTCGACATGATGCCGCTCGGCGCGGTGTAGGTCTGGCCCGCCATCGCGGCGATCACCTTGTCGGTGTCGGTGCTGCCGGCCTTCTTGACCGCCTGCGCCCACATGTTGAAGCCGATGTAGGTGGCCTCCATCGGGTCGTTGGTCAGCGGCTTGTCCTTGTGGCCGGCGATGCCCTTGGCC
>JANMYQ010000125.1:0-4085 GCA_031382215.1 Methylibium sp. | reverse complement strand
TGCTCGGTGTTCTGGGCCGGGGCCTTCAGCCGCGCGCGCAGGTCGGCCTCTTCGCCGTTGCCCGTGAAGGTGATGCAGTCGGTGGGGCAGATGTCGACGCAGGCGTCGCACTCGATGCACAGCTTGTCGGCGAACACCGTCTGCACGTCGCAGTTCAGGCAGCGCTCGGCTTCCTTGAAAGCCGTCGGCAGATCGAAGCCCAACTCCACTTCGACCTTGATGTTCGAGAGCGCCTTCTCGGCATTCGCCCACGGCACCTTGAAGCGCAGGTCGTCGCTGGGCGCGTTGGCGTAGCTCCACTCGTGGATGCCCATCTTCTGCGACACCAGGTTCAGGTGCGGCGGCGGGCGCTGCGTCACCGCTTCGCCATGCAGGAAGCGGTCGATCGACACCGCCGCCTCATGGCCGTGCGCCACCGCGGTGATGATGTTCTTGGGGCCGAAGGCGGCATCGCCGCCGAAGAAGACGTTCGGCACCGTCGACTGGAAGCTCTTGGCGTCGAGCTGCGGCAGACCCCATTCGTCGAAGACCAGGCCGCTGTCGCGCTCGATCCACGGGAAGGCGTTCTCCTGGCCCACCGCCAACAGCACCTCGTCGCACTCGATCAGCACCTCGGGTTCACCGGTGGGCACCAGGCTGCGCCGGCCCTTGGCGTCGAACACCGCCTGGACGATCTCGAAGCGCATGCCCACCAGCCTGCCCTGCTCGTGCACGAAGGCCTTGGGCACGTGGAAGTTGATGATCGGGATGCCTTCGTGCTGCGCATCTTCCTTCTCCCACGGCGAGGCCTTCATCTCCTCGAAGCCCGAGCGCACCACCACCTGCACGCTGCTGGCGCCCAGGCGGCGCGCCGAGCGGCAGCAGTCCATCGCCGTGTTGCCGCCGCCCAGCACGATGACGCGCGGCTTCACGCTTGTGACGTGGCCGAAAGACACCGAAGCCAGCCAGTCGATGCCGATGTGGATGTCGGCCGCGGCTTCTGCGCGGCCCGGGACCTGCAAGTCGCGCCCGCGCGGCGCGCCGCAGCCGACGAAGATGGCGTCGTAGCTCATCGCCATCAGCGCCTTCATCGATTCGATGCGCTGGCCGGACCTGAACTCGACGCCCAGGCCGAGGATGTAGCCGGTCTCCTCGTCGATCACGCGCTCGGGCAGCCGAAAGCGCGGGATCTGGGTGCGGATGAAGCCACCGGCCTTCTTCTCGCCGTCGAACACCGTCACCGCATAACCCTGCAGCGTCAGGTCGCGCGCCACCGCCAGCGAGGCCGGCCCGGCGCCGACACACGCCACCGTCTTGCCATTGCGGGCCAGGGGTTGCGGGATCAGGGCGCGGATCTCGCCGCTCTTGAAGTCGGCCGCCACGCGCTTCAGGCGGCAGATCGCCACCGGTTCCGGTCGACCCTGGCCCCCGAGGGCTTCGCCCTGGCCCCCCGAGGGGGCGTTCCTGGCTTGGGACGGCCCGGCGCCAGGCACGTTCCCTTCCTCGGCACGGCCGCGCCGGCAGGCGGGTTCGCAGGGCCGGTCGCAGGTTCGGCCCAGCACGCCCGGAAAGACGTTGCTGACCCAATTCACCATGTAGGCGTCGTCGAAGCGACCCTGGGCGATGAGCCGGATGTACTCCGGCACCGGGGTGTGGGCCGGGCACGCCCACTGGCAATCGACGACCTTGTGAAAGTAGTCCGGGCCGTTCACGTCGGTGGGGCGCACTGCTTGTCTCCTTGCAGGGCCTGAAGGGCTCGAAAAGCCGAGCCGCTGGCCCTGTCTCTTGGGTCGAGTCTAAGCCCGGCGCCCGACCCCGGGCACTCCCTGCAAGCCCGGGGCCTGGGCCGGCGCCGGCATGGCACGATACGGCCATGCCCATCCGCAAGCTCGCCACGCCCGATCTGCTGGACGACCACCTGTTGCGCCAGATCGCCAGCCGGGGCGGCGTGCGCAGTTTCGCGAGCAACACGGTGCTGGTGACCGAGGAAGACCGCTCGGACGCGCTGTTCATCATCCTCAGCGGCCGCGTCAAGGCCTATGGCTCGGCCGAGGACGGCCGCGAGGTCGTCTACGCGACGCAAGGCGCGGGTGAGTACTTCGGCGAGATGACGCTCGACGGCGGCCCGCGCTCTGCCAGCGTGATGACGCTGGAGCCCACCACCTGCGCCGTGGTCCCGGGTGCCGAAGTGCGCCAGTTCCTGTCCGAGAACCCCGACTTCGCGCTGCACCTCATCAAGAAGCTGATCGGCCTGGCCCGCGCCTCCACCGAGCACGTCAAGAGCCTCGCGCTGGACGACGTCTACGGCCGCGTCACCAAGCTGCTGCGCATGCTGGCGCGCGAGGAGGACGGCGTGCTGGCGGTGCCCGACCGGCTGACGCAGCAGGACATTGCAGAGCGCGTGGGTTCATCGCGCGAGATGGTCAGCCGCGTCTTCAAGCCGCTCAGCGAAGGCGGCTACGTCGAAGTGCGCGGTGGCCGCATCGTGCTGCTGAAGAAGCTGCCGGCGCGCTGGTAGCGCAGGGCGACGAAGGCGAGCACCGTGGAACTCTACGACGCCCTGCTGTCCCAAGCCGGCCGCCTGCTGGCCCAGGTATCGCAGCCCGAGCAGCTGCTGGCGCTGGCTTCGGCGGCGGTGGCAGCGCTGCTGGTCATCGTCAGCACTTTCGTCAGGACGATGATCCCGCTGCGCTGGCTGGCGGTGGCCAGCAACGTCGGCTTCATCGTCTACGGCCTGAGCTACCCGGCACCGCTGATGGTGGCCCTGCACGCGGTGTTGCTGCCGGTCAACCTGTGGCGGGTGTGGCAGATGATCCAGCTCACGCAGCAGGTGGCGCGCGCGGCGGTCGACCCGCGGCAGATGGAGATCTGGCTGCGACCCTACATGCGCAGCAAGCGACTCAAGGCCGGCGAACAGATCTTCGCCAACGGCGAACTGGCCTCGCGCATGTACTACCTGGCCAAGGGCGAGGTCCGGCTGCCCGAGGTCGGCCGCACGCTGCACGACGGCGCGATGTTCGGCGAGATCGCCTTCTTCGCGCCCGACCGCCGGCGCAGCAGCAGCGCGCACTGCGTCACCGACTGCACGCTGCTGTCGATCGACGAGGACACCTTCAAGCAACTCGTCTACCAGAACCCCGACTTCGGCCTCGAGGTGGTGCGCATGATCGCCGGGCGGCTGACCGGCGACATCCGCCGCCTGCAGGCCGAGGCCCGTGCGCGCTCCGAAGCGGTGGCCGCGGCGGACCCGGCACAAACCCAGGCTGCGGCTGCGGGCCCGACCTGATTACACTGGCGCGTCAGCGCCAGCCGGTGCCCCGGCACGATCATCCCCGCACAGGTGTGACCCATGAAATCCGCGATCCTCGTTTCCGCCCTGTTCCTGAGCGCGACCGCCGGGGCCGCCGATGTCAAGACGCGCTTCCTTGACCACTCCAACGCCAACCTCATCGACGAAGCCGGCGCCAAGGCGGTGATGGCACAAAACGTTCCGGCCAAGGTGTGGAAGATCCACCCGGCCGGCCGCTTCGCCTTCCTGAGCCAGGTCGAAGGCGGCATCAACACCGCCGGCACCTGCGTGGTGGCGGCACGCGTGATGGTGCTGCCGCTGACGGCGACCGTGAACGCGCCGCTGTTCCGCCCGCTGCCCAAGCTCACCGCCACCGCCTACGACGCCATCACCGGCAGCACGGCAGACAAGTGCAAGGCGCTGGCCAGGGACAAGCTCAAGGAAGCCACGCTGGCCGTGGTGTCGAACATCGTCAAGATCTGAGCGCAGCACCACGGGCGCCCTCGCGCGCTGGTATTCCTAGGCCGCCCGGTACAAGCCCCGTTCACTGGCCATCAACCGCGTCAACCCCAGCAGCGCGTCGATGCCGGGAGTGGCATGGCCCAGGTGGGCGCCAATCTCGCGCACCGAAGCCACCAGCGCGTCGATCTCAAGCGGCCGGCCGGACTCCAGGTCCTGCAGCATGCTGGTCTTGAAGCGGCCCAGCTTGCGCGTCACCGCGTGGCGGGCCTCGGGATCCTGTTCGATGGCGATGCCGAATGCGGCGCCGATGCGCTGCGCTTCCACCATCACCGCGCTGCAGAACTGGCGCACCAGC
>JANMYQ010000014.1:0-1836 GCA_031382215.1 Methylibium sp. | reverse complement strand
GCCTCGGCGACCTTGCGGATGGCCTCGGCGTTGGCGATGGCCACCGCGACGATCGCCGCGGCCTGGCCTTGCGCCTTGTTGATCTCGGCCTGGCGCTGGCCTTCGGAGCGGGCGATGAAGGCCTCGCGTTCGCCGGTGGCGATGTTGATCTGCTCCTGCTTGCGGCCTTCGGACGCAGCGATGAGCGCGCGCTTTTCGCGTTCTGCGGTGATCTGCGCCTGCATCGAGTGCAGGATCGCGGCCGGCGGCGTCAGGTCCTTGATCTCGTAGCGCAGCACCTTCACGCCCCAGTTCGATGCCGCTTCGTCGAGCGCGTTGACGACCGAGGCGTTGATGGTGTCGCGCTCCTCGAAGGTCTTGTCCAGCTCCATCTTGCCGATGACCGAGCGCAGCAGCGTTTGCGCCAGTTGCGTGATCGCGAAGATGTAGTTGCTCGAGCCGTAGCTCGCGCGCATCGGGTCGGTCACCTGGAAGTAGATGATGCCGTCGACCTGCAGCTGGGTGTTGTCTTTGGTGATGCAGACCTGGCTGGGCACGTCCAGCGGCACTTCCTTCAGCGAATGTTTGTAGGCCACACGCTCGATGAAGGGCACGACGAACTTCAGCCCCGGCGTGAGCGTGCGGTCGTATTTGCCAAGGCGTTCGACGACCCAGGCGTTCTGTTGCGGCACGATCTTGAAGGTCTGGTAGATGAAGATCGCGGCGATGACGAGCAGGATGATGGCAACTTCCATGATGGTCTCTTTGTTTGTAGATCGGTGACAGGGTTCAGTGCGCGGGGGCGGGTGCGAGCACCAGCCAGTTGCCTTCGACAGCGCTGACCACGTACTCGCCCCCGGCGGGCGTGGCGCCGGGAGCCAGGCGCGCGGTCCACAGCGAGCCGCGGTACGGCACGCGGGTGGTGCGGTCGGCAGCCCATTCAGCCACGTGCACTCTTTCACCGATGTCGAGGTTCACGTCGCGGTTCTCGCGCGCCGGCGCCGTGGTGGGTTGTTTGAAGCGGCGCCAGTGCCACACGGCGGTGGCGCCGCCGCCCACGAGCGCGGCGCTGACGATCTGGCCCACCATCGGCAGGCCCAGGTGCGCGGCCAGTGCCCCGGCGGCCAGGCCCAGCGCCATCATCAGCAGGTAGAAGGTGCCGGTGGCCAGCTCGGCGGCCACGGTCAGCCCGGCGGCGACCCACCAGAACGTGGCGGTGGAAAAATCCATGATCACTCCTTGGCTAGGCCGCGAGTGCGGCCCAGCTGCCAGTGTAGGGCGGTGTCAATCAATGACACACGGTGGCCCTACACTTCGCGCTCCCGCATTTTCTGCGCTCCGCCCCACCGAAGGTTCGTCCATGCTGCGCTTCAACTTTCCCATCGTCATCATCGACGAAGACTACCGCTCCGAAAACTCCTCGGGCATCGGCATCCGGGCGCTGGCCGATGCGATCCAGAAAGAGGGTTTCGAGGTGCTGGGGGCCACCAGTTATGGCGACCTGAGCCAGTTTGCGCAGCAGCAGAGCCGCGCCAGCGCGTTCATCCTGTCGATCGACGACAACGAGTTCACCGCCGGGCCCGAGCTCGACCCGGTGGTGCTGAACCTGCGCAAGTTCATCGAGGAGGTGCGCTTCAAGAACGCCGAGGTGCCGATCTATCTGTATGGCGAAACGCGCACCTCGCAGCACCTGCCGAATGACGTGCTGCGCGAGCTGCACGGCTTCATCCACATGTTCGAGGACACGCCCGAGTTCGTGGCGCGCCACATCATCCGCGAGGCCAAGAGTTACCTCGACGGCCTGGCGCCGCCGTTCTTCCGCGCGCTGGTGGACTATGCGCAGGACGGCTCGTATTC
>JANMYQ010000399.1:0-44769 GCA_031382215.1 Methylibium sp. | reverse complement strand
CGCCCCCCCCGGCCACCCCCTCCCCCGGGGCGGCATCGGGGGCGGGGGGGGGGGGCCCCCCCGCCACTAACCGGCGCCCCCCGGGGGCGGGCCCCCGGTTGGGGGGTCCCTGCGCGGACCAGATGCCCCCCGCGCCCCGATCCCGCGCTGACGTTTGCAGGAGGTGTGCAACTCGTGGGCGAAGGTGTGTTCAGAGGTTGACTCAACTGGAGGCGCCCTGTCCAATGCGGCCAGACTCAAAAGGGGGAGCGGCCACGACCTCAGGTCCTGATCACCAACGCGCGACTTCCCGACCCCCGGCTGAAGCCAGCACTCGGCCGTCGCTGAAGGAACTGCTTTCTGCAGGGCACGTGCGCACCGAGCGCCTGGTCAAGCCCCGCGTTGCCACGCAACGGCGCTTGCCGGTCGTCCTTCGATAAGGTCGTCGGCAGCCTGCCGCGACCCGCTCGAACTCACCTCACGCCGGCTTGCGCACGCTGAACACCTGCCGCAGGTAAGCCAGGAAGGTCTCGTCCGAACACATGATCTTGCCCGGCGAATCGGCGAGCTTGGCCACCGGTTGGCCGTTGCAGCGGGTCAGTTTCATCACGATGCCCAAGGTGGTCAGGCCGGTGTCGTTGGTCAGGTTGGTGCCGATGCCGAAGCCGAGTTGCACGCGGTCGGCAAAGTGGGCGTAGAGCTTGAAGGCGGTGTCCAGGCTCAACCCGTCGGAGAACACCAGCCGCTTGGTGTGCGGGTCGATGCGCAGTTTGGCGTAGTGGGCCAGGGCTTTTTCGCCCCACAGCACCGGGTCGCCGCTGTCGTGGCGCAGGCCGTCGAAGAGTTTGGCGAAGTAGAGGTCGAAGTCGGCCAGGAAAGCGTCCATGCCGACCACGTCGGTCAGCGCAATGCCCAGGTCGCCGCGGTATTCCTGCACCCAGCTTTCGAGCGCGGCTTTCTGGAAGTCGCGCAGCCGCACGCCGAAGGACTGGAACGACTGCATGTACTCGTGCGCCATGGTGCCGATGGGCACCAGCCCGAGCGTGCGCGCCAGGTGCACGTTGGACGTGCCCTTGAAGTACTGCGGCACCTCGTCGCGCAGCCGCTGCGTGACCTCGGCATGCCAGGCGCCCGAGAAGCGCCGCCGCACGCCGAAGTCGAAGAATTCGAACGGGTGGCGCCGCGTGGCGAGCTTGCCGAACTCGCGCACGCTGTCGAGCTTGGCGGCCAGGCGGCGGCGGCCCTCGGTGAGCGCGGCCTGCTGGTCGAAGCGGCGAAAGTACAGCTCGTTGACGATCGCCAGCACGTAGATCTCGAAGCCCATCACATGCACCTGCGGGCCTTTGGCGACGATCTCGAGGTCGCGCCCGACGGCAGTGACCTCGATGAACTCGCGCTGGAAGCGGAAGATGCGCAGGAAGTCGACGAAGTCGCTCTTCATGAAGCGCAGGCTGCGCAGAAAGGTCAGCTCCTCGGGCTTGAAGGCCAGGGTGCACAGGTGGTCGAGCTGCTCGTTCACCTCGTGCACCAACTCGGCGAGCGGGATCTCGCTCTGGTTGCGGCACACGAACTGGTACTCGGCCTGCGCCTCCGGGTGCCCGTGCAGCATGGCCTGCCACATGGTGAACTTGTAGAGGTCGGTTTCGAGCAGGTGGTTGATGACGGGTTTCATCGGGGGAGCTTTCGCAGGCCAGCGCCTGGCAATGTCCCGGGCAATGTACTGCACCAAATGCCTGGGGTAAGCCCTGTGGCGTGGCTACGCCACCGCGGCGGGTCGCACCTCCAGGACAGCCTGCGCAGCCTGCTCGTACGCGTGCGCCAGGCGCAGCAGCGCGGCATCACCCTGCGGCCTGCCGATGAGCTGCAGCCCCATGGGCAGTCCTTGCAAGCCCGCAGCGTTGAAGCCCGCCGGCACGCTGATGGCAGGCAGGCCGGCCAGCGTGGCGTAAATCGACACCTCCATCCAGCGGTGGTAGGTGTCCATCTCGATGCCGTTGATGTGGCTCGGCCAGCGCAGGCCGGCGTCGAAAGGCCAGACCTGCGCGCTCGGCAGCGCGAGCACGTCGAAGCGCTTGAACAGCGCCACCATGTGCTGGTAGAAGGCACTGCGTCGCGTGCTCGCCTCCATCGTCTGCACGCCGCTCAGGCCCTGGCCCTGGTCGTGTTCCCACAGCGCTTCTGGCTTGATGAACGCGCGGTTGCCCGGCTTCACCAGGTGCGGTGCGATGCGCGCGGCCACCACCCAGCGGCGCCACACCAGCCAGGTTTGCCAGACGGCCTCTGGCGACGTGCCGAGTGCGGTGGGTTCGACCACGCAGCCCAGGCCTTCGAGGCGGCTCAGCGCCTGCTCGCAGGTGTCTGCGATGCCGGGCTCGACCTGCAGGTAGCCGTCCAGGTTGCCGAGCCAGCCGACCTTCACGGCCCGGCAGTCCAGCCCGTCCCGTCGGTCCAGTCCGGCGGCGAAGTGTTCGGTCTCGGCAATCGACAGCGGCACACGCACATCGAAGCCGGCCTGCACGTCGAGCAGCATCGCCACGTCCTTCACCGTGCGGCCCATCGGCCCTTCGGTGCCCAGCAGCGACACCCACACGTCGGCCGCCGGCCAGAACGGCACGCGGCCCTGGCTGGGGCGAAAGCCGAACACGTTGTTCCAGCCGGCCGGGTTGCGCAGGCTGCCCATCGAGTCGCTGCCGTCGGCCACTGGCAGCATGTGCGTGGCCAGCGCCACCGCCGCGCCGCCGCTGCTGCCGCCGGCCGAGCGCGACGGGTCGTAGGCGTTGCGCGTCACGCCGAACACTTCGTTGAAGCTGTGCGAGCCGAGGCCGAACTCGGGCACGTTGGTCTTGCCGATGACGATGCCGCCGGCCGCCTTCATGCGCTGCACCACCAGGCTGTCCACCGTCGGCACGAAGTCGCGCAGCAGCGGCGAGCCCATGGTGCTGCGCAGGCCTTTCGTCAGCGCGATGTCCTTCACGGCCAGCGGCAGGCCGTGCATCCAGCCCAGGCTGCCGTGCTGCGCGAGCGTGTTGTCGAAGCGGGCCGCCTCACGCAGCAGCTCGTCACCATCGCGCAGGCTGACGATGGCGTTGTGCGCCGGGTTCACAGCCGTGATGCGCGCCAGGTAGGCCTGCATCACTTCGCGGCACGAAACCTCGCGGCCATGGATCAGGGCGGAGAGCGCGTGGGCGGGAAGCTCAGTCAAGGCGGTCGAGTCCATGGCCCGGAGTCTCACCGCTTTGCGCTCGCACTGGCAAGGCCTGCAACGCCCAGCCGTTGCGCCGCAGACGCGTAACCAATCGCAACCCGGTTCCAATGGCGTAGCCGGTGCAAGGCGGTGCTATTGCACGCCGGCCTGTGGTTTCGATTGCCACACGGTGCGGTTGGAAATCACGAAGCACTGGAGACTCAACCTCACACCTCCCAGAACGCAGCCAAAAGAACCGGACGCATGAAGCCGACTCGCCCTGCCCTCCTCGCCGCCCACCGCGCCGCCACCCCCGCCCCCGCCACGCTGGCCGCCTTGTTGCACGAGCAGGCCGAGCGCCAGGGTGACGCGCCTGCCCTGCTCGCTCCGGGCCGCGAGGCGCTGAGCTACGCCGGGCTGCAGGCGCAGGCCCTGCGGCTGGCCGGCCACCTGCAGGCCCTGGGTGCAACGCCCTCGACTCGGGTGGCGGTGGTGCTGCCCAACGGGCCCGAAATGGCGGTCGCCTTTCTGGGCGTGGCGGGCTGCGCCGCGTGCGCGCCGTTGAACCCGGCGTCTGCGGCGGCCGAGTTGCGCTTTCATCTGCAGGACTTGCGCGCCAACATGATCGTGCTGCGGCGCGGCACCGACGGCCCGGCGCGCGCGGTGGCGCAGGAGCTGGGGCTCGCGATCATCGAGATCGAAGCCGACGACGCCGGCCCGGCGGGCTGCTTCAGGCTGGTTGGTGAACGGGCCCCGCCCGCTCAAACCACGCCCTTCACGCCCTGCACGCCCGACGACGTGGCGCTGTTGCTGCACACCTCGGGCACCACCGCGCGGCCCAAGCTCGTGCCGCTGAGCCAGGCCAACCTGGTCGCATCGGCGCGCAACATCGCTGCGCACCTGGCGCTGTCGGGCACCGACCGCTGCCTGAACGTGATGCCGCTGTTCCACATCCACGGCCTGGTGGGGGCGCTGCTGGCCAGCCTGGCGGGCGGCGGCAGCGTGGTGTGCACGCCGGGCTTCGACGAGCGCGGATTCTTCGATTCGATCGCCGCGTTCAAGCCGACCTGGTACACCGCCGTGCCGACGATCCACCAGGCCGTGCTGGCGAATGGCGCCGCCTACCGGCTGAAGGCACCGGCGCACCACTTCCGCTTCGCGCGCTCGTCGTCGGCGGCTCTGCCGGCGGCCACCTTGCGGGCTTTGCAGGCGCTGCTGCAGGCGCCGGTGGTCGAGGCCTACGGCATGACCGAAGCCTCGCACCAGATGGCCAGCAACCCGGTGCAGCGGGGCGAGCAGACGGCCGGCTCGGTGGGCGTGGCGGCGGGCGCGGACGTGGCGATCCTCGACCCCGCAGGCCGGCTGCTGGGCGCCGGACAGGAAGGCGAGATCGCCGTGCGCGGGCCGGGCGTGATGCGCGGCTACGAAAGTGGCGCACATGCCGACGCGCATGCCGACCCACGCGCCGACACGGCAGCCAACGCACCGTCCGACGCACCCTCCAACGCACCCTCAAACGCCGAGGCTTTCCACGACGGCTGGTTCCGCACCGGCGACCTGGGCCACCTGGACTCTTTGGGACGGCTGACCATCTCCGGCCGGCTGAAAGAGATCGTCAACCGCGGCGGCGAAAAGGTCTCGCCACGCGAAGTGGACGATGCGCTGCTCGACCACCCCGACGTGCTGCAGGCCGCAGCCTTCGGCGTGCCGCACCCGTCGCTGGGCGAAGACCTGGCCGCGGCGGTGGTCTTGCGCGCGGGGTCGGAAGCGAGCGAGCAGGCCTTGCGAGCGCACCTGCTCACGCGCCTGGCTGCCTTCAAGGTGCCATCGCAGATCGTGCGGGTGCACGCCATTCCGGCCGGCGCCACCGGCAAGGTCGAGCGCAAGTCCCTGCACCGTGCCTTGAACGCAGCGCTGGCGCGCGCTTTTGTGGCGCCGCGCACCGAGCACGAACGCGCGCTCGAAGCCATATTCGGCGAGATGCTGGGCTGCCGAGCGCTGGGCGTGCACGACAACTTCTTCGCCGCCGGGGGCGACTCGCTGCGCGGTGCGCGGGTGGTGGCGCGGGTGAATGAACGCTTCGGGCGGAACCTGCCGGCCACCAGCCTGTTCGAGCATCCGAGCGTGGCCGAATTGGCGGCCCTGCTCGAAGCGCCGGTAGCGACGGAAGCGCCGGAATCGCCCAAGGTGCTCGAGGCGTCTGAATCCTCTGAATGGCCCGGCGTCAAGGAAGCCCGGCCTTCATCTGTACCAGCGTCCCAGCCTGGCGCAGCCCAGGCGTGCTCCTTCTCGCAGCAAGCGCTGTGGATGGTCGAGCGGCTGGCGATCGGCACTGGCGCCTACAACAGCGCGCAGGCGGTGCGCCTGTCCGGGGGCCTGGACGTGCCCGCACTGGAACGCGCGCTGCAGGCCTTGCTGCAACGGCATGACGTGCTGCGCACCGGGTTCGACGAGATCGACGGTTCGCCGCTGCAGCGCGTTCACGCCGATGCGGTTCTGACACTTGCGCGGGCCGACATGAGAGGCATGAGCGAGGCCGCCGCGCCCGCAGCCGGCGAGCTCATCAACGACACCCCGTTGATGACGGATCTGGCCGCGGAGGTGCGCCGGCCGTTCGATCTGACACAGCCTCCGCTGCTGCGCGCCGGCCTGTGGCGCCTGGACGACTCCGACGGCCAGGCCGAACACCTGCTGTTGCTGGTGGCGCACCACATCGTGGCCGACGGCTGGTCCATGCAGGTGGTGGCGCACGACCTGGGTGTCCTGTATTCGGCCTTCCGTGACTTGCCGGCGCCTGCACCGGCAGCGCCGGCTTTGGCACCCTTGCCGATCCGCTTTGCAGACTGGGCAGCCCAGCAACGCCGCTGGCTGCAAGGCCCACGGCTCGAAGCAGACCTGCACTACTGGCGCGGCCGCCTGGCCGGCTTGACGCCGCTGGCCTCGCCCACCGATCGGCCGCGCCCGCCGCAGCCGAGCTGGTCCGGCGGCTCCGAGCGGTTCAGCCTGCCGCCAGCGTTGGTGGCCAAGCTGCGCGCCTTGGCGCGCGAGCGCAAGGTCACGCTGTTCATGCTGTTGCTCGCAGCCTTCAAGGTGCTGCTGATGCGCTGCACTCATCAGCACGACGTGGCGGTCGGTTCGCCGGTGGCAGGGCGTGACCGGCCCGAGCTGGAATGCCTGGTAGGCTGCTTCGTCAACACCGTGGTGCTGCGCACCGACTTGTCCGGCAACCCGAGCTTCGTCGAGCTGCTGGACCGCGTGCGCGAGACCGCGCTGGCGGCCTACCGGCACCAGGCGCTGCCCTTCGAGAAGCTGGTGGCCGAGCTCAGCCCGCGGCGCGACCTGAGCCGCAACCCGCTGTTCCAGGTGTCGTTCGCGCTCGACAACCAGCCGACGCCGGTTTATGTGCTGGGTGGCGTGACGGCGCGCCGGGTGACCCTGCCGGCACAGACAGCCAAGTTCGACCTCTTGCTCACGTTCACCGAGGCCGAAACCGACACCACGGCCGACGCCGAAATCGAAAGCGAGGGCAGCGAACTGCAAGGCCGCTTCGAATACAGCAGCGACCTGTTCGAACCCGCCACCGTGCAACGCCTGTCGTCGCACCTGCGCATCCTGCTTGAAGGCATTGCGCTGAATGCCGGCCAGCGGATCGCCCGCTTGCCGTTGATGTCCGACGCCGAGTGGCGCCACATGGCGGCCTGGAACGAGACCGCCCGCCCGACACCCGCGGCGATGGTGCACGAGCGGGTCGAACAGCAGGCCCGGCGTGTGCCGGATGCCGTGGCCCTTGTGTTCGGTGAAGCGCGCCTGAGCTATCGCCAGTTGAACGCCCGTGCCAACCAGCTTGCCCACTACCTTCGCCGGCACGGCGCGGGGCCTGAAGTGCTGGTCACCGTGTGCCTCGAACGCTCGCTGGATCTGGTCGTGGCGATGCTGGCGGTGCCCAAAGCCGGTGCAGCGCTGGTGCCGCTGGACCCGGAACTCCCCGAGGAGCGCCTTGCGTTCGTGTTGCAGGACACGGCGTCGCCGCTCACGCTGACGCAGTCCGGGCTGGTGAGTCGGCTGCCCCCACCGGCGGGTGGGCGCGAGCGCCACGTGCTGTGCCTGGACACGCAGTGGGACTTGATGGCGCAGGAATCCGAGGCCGATCCGGTCGGCGCGACGGCCCCCGAGCAACTCGCCTACGTGATCTACACCTCCGGCTCCACCGGCAAACCGAAGGGGGTGCTGCTCGAGCACGGCGGCTGGCGCAATCATGCGCACTGGCTGCAGCAGACCTTGAGCGTGGTGCCCGGCGACCGCTTCCTGCAGATCTCGTCGATCGGCTTCGACGCCGCGATGGTGGAGTTGTTCATGTCGCTGCAGGCCGGCGCGACCCTGGTGCTGGCCGCGCCCGGCGAGCACCGCGACACGGCCTACCTGGCGCGGCTGATGCAAGAGCAGGGCGTCACCGTGCTTCAAATGGTGCCGTCGGCATTGCGCAGCCTGCTGGCCGAGCCGCTCTTGCGGCCCGGCCGCCTGCGCTGGGTGGTCAGCGGCGGAGAGGCGCTGGACCCGCGCATGGCCACTGAATTGCAGCAGCGCCTGCCCGACGCGAGCTTGGGCAACTTTTACGGGCCGACCGAAACCACGATCCATTCGACTCACTTCGGGCTGCCCCCGCCGAGCAACGCTGCCGGACCGTCGGGTGGCGCCAGCGTGACCATCGGCCGGCCGATTGCCAATACCCAATGTTTTGTGCTCGACGACGACCTGCAGGCGGTTCCGGTGGGTGTGATGGGTGAACTGTGGATCGGCGGTGCCGGCCTGGCGCGGGGTTACCTCGACCGCCCCGAGCTGACCGCCGAGCGCTTCATTCGGCACCCTGAGTCGGGGCAGCGCCTGTACCGCACCGGCGACCTGGCACGCTATCGCGCTGACGGCAACATCGACTACCTGGGCCGGGCCGACTTCCAGGTGAAGATCCGCGGCCATCGCATCGAACTCGGTGAAATCGAGGCCGCGCTGAAGGCCCTGCCGGGCGTGCGCGACGGCGTGGTGGTGGCGCGCGCAGACGCTGCCGGCCAACAACGGCTGGTCGCTTATGTGGTCGCCCATGTGGCGGGCGGCGATGTGGCCCTCGCGGACCTCCGCGCGGCCCTCGCACGCACCCTGCCCGAGTCCATGCTGCCGGGCGCGTTTGTATTGCTCGCCGAGTTGCCCACCCTGCCGAGCGGCAAGATCGACCGCAAAGCGCTGCCGGAACCGGAGCAGCCCGCGCAGAACGCTGCCGCCGTCGCGCCGCGCACGCCCACCGAGCGGGCCGTGGGGCAGATCTGGCGCGACGTGCTCGGGATCGAACACGTCGGCGTGCACGATCACTTCTTCGAGCTGGGCGGGCATTCCTTGACGGCCATGCAAGTGGTGGCCCGGCTGCGCGTCGGCCTGCAGCTCGAACTGCCGCTGCGCACGCTGTTCAGCCACCCGACGCTGGAAACCCTGGCGGCAGAGATCGACAGCATCCTGTCGGCCGGTCCGCCCGGCGATTCGATCGGGCGCGACGGAGCGGCGCTTGTTGACCTGCCGGTGATCCCGACCATCGCGCGCGACGGGCCCTTGCTGGCGTCGTATTCGCAGCGGCGCATGTGGCTGGTGCAGGCGCTCAATCCGCAGACGACCGCCTACAACATGAGCTTTGCGTTGCGGCTGCGCGGCACGGTCAACGCCGACGCGCTGGTCGCCGCGATCGACTGGGTGGTGCAGCGTCACGAGGCGTTCCGGACCCGATTCGGCATGCTCGATGGCGAGGTCGTGCAGTGGATCGACCCACCGAGCCCCACCCAGATCGACCGGATCGACCTGCGCCACCTGCCTGCCGAAGCACGCGAGCGTGAAGCCCGGAAGCAGCGCGAACAAGCGGCCGGCCGATCGTTCGACCTGGCGAGCTCCGGGCTGTATCGGCTGAGCCTGCTGCAGACGTCCGATGCCGAACATGTGCTGCTGTGGCTCATGCACCATGTGATCGGCGACCATTGGACCGACGGCATCTTGCTGCGCGAAGTGGGCCAGGCCTACGGCGCGCTGCTGCAGGGCCGCGCGCCCGTGCTGCCGGCGCTTCGGATCGAATACGCCGACTACGCCGCCTGGCAACGTGCGCCGGCGCAACGCGAACGGCTGGCACCACAGATGGCCTGGTGGACAGACCGGTTGCGCGGCCTGCGGCCGCTGCCGATGCCATTCGACCTGAGCTGGCGCGAACTGCCCAGCGGGCGCGGCAGCAGCCTATCGGCCCGCCTTGCGGCATCGACCGTGGCCGCGCTGAAGCGCTTTAGCCCCCGCCATGGCGTGACCCCGTTCATGGCGATGCTGGCCTGCTTCAACGTGGTCCTGTCGCGTTACTGCGGCCAGACCGACATCGTGGTCGGCTCGCCGGTGGCCAACCGCACGCGGGTCGAATCGGAAAGCCTGATCGGCACGCTGGTGAATACGCTCGTGATGCGCTCGGACCTGTCCGGCGACCCCACGTTCGTCGAGTTGCTGGCGCGCGTGAAGGACACCACGCTGGAAGCGTTTGCGCACCAGGACGCCCCCTTCGAGCGGCTGGTCGAAGAGACCACCTTCGAGCGCAGCGCCACGCGCCAGCCGCTGGTCCAGGTGTTGTTCAACGTGATCAATGCGCCGTTCGACGTGAAGGCGATGCCAGGGATAACGCTGGAGCGATTCGATTACACCTCGATCGCAGCACAGTTCGAACTGGGGCTCACCGTGGACGATGCTTTTGGCATCGTGCACATGTCGTACTCCACCGACCTGTTCGTGCGCTCCACCGCCGAGCGTGTGCTGGCGAGCTTCCTGACGGTGATGGACTGCATGCTGGCCGACCCGACCCGGAGAGTGGCCGACTGCGAGACCCGGGGCGCCGCCGAGCAGACCCAGCTGGCGGCGTGGAACGCCACCGAGCTGCCCTTCGAACCCGGCTTGCGCCTGGGCGACCTGATCCGCCGCCAGATGCTCCGAGCGGGCGATGCGCCGGCCGTGATCTTCGAAGACCGGTACCTGAGCGGCAGCGAACTCGACGCCCGTGCCCGCGCACTGGCCCTGCGCCTGCGCGCCCTGGGTGCCGGCCCCGGCAGCCTGGTCGGCGTGTGCCTGAAACGCGGCATGGAGCTGGTGGCGGCGCTCGTCGGCGTGGTCTACAGCGGCGCCGCCTTCGTGCCGCTGGACCCGGCCTACCCCGCCGAACGCCTGGCCCGCATGGCCGAAGACGCGGGCATGACGCTGGTGCTCAGCCGCGCGGCCGAGTGGCAGGGCCTGCGCCCGGCCCTGCCGCCGAACCTTCGCATGATCGACGTCGATGGTGACGACGATGACGACGGCGGCCGGGCCGACGGCCCGGCGCAAGCGCAGGCGCTTGCGCTTGCCCTTGCGAACTTCGAACTGATCGGCAGCGCCGAAGACCCGGCCTACGTGATCTTCACCTCCGGCTCGACCGGCCGGCCGAAAGGGGCGATGAACGCGCACTGCGGCGTCGTGAACTGGCTGCAATGGATGCAGGCCGAATACGCCCTGACGCCGCAGGACCGGGTGCTGCTGAAAACACCGTACAGCTTCGACGTCTCGCTGCGCGAGTTCCTCTGGCCGCTGATGACCGGGGCCACCATCGTGGTGGCCCGTCCCGACGGGCACCGCGACGCCGCCTACCTGGCCGAGCTGATCCGGCGCGAGCGCATCACCCTGCTGCACTTCGTGCCGTCGATGCTGCGCATCTTTCTCGACGAACCCGGCCTGGAGCAGTGCACCAGCGTGCGACGCGTGGTGTGCTCGGGCGAGGCCTTGCCGGCGGATGCCGTGGATCTGTTCTTCCGGCGCCTGCCGCACAGCCGGCTGTGCAACCTGTACGGGCCGACCGAAGCGGCGGTGGAGGTGACGTACTGGGAGTGCCGGCCGGGGGATGGGGAGGGCGGCGCAAGTATTCCAAATATTCCGATAGGCCGCCCGGTGGCCAACACGCAGATGCATGTGCTGGACAGCCGCCTGAGGCCGCAGCCGGTGGGGGTGGCGGGAGATCTGTACATCGGTGGCGTGCAGGTCGGCATGGGCTACGTGGGGCGGCCGGAGTTGACGGCGGAACGCTTCATCGCCGATCCGTTTCGCCCCGGGGGGCGGCTGTACAAGACCGGTGACCTGGCGCGCTGGACCCGCGACGGGGTGCTCGACTACCTGGGGCGGGCGGACGACCAGGTCAAGCTCCGCGGGCACCGCATCGAACTGGGGGAGATCGAGGCCTGCCTGGGCACGCACGCCGAGGTGGCCCGCTGCGCGGTGACCGTGCGGGAGGATGTTGCCGGCGACAAGCGCCTGGTCGCCTACGTGGTGAGCCACGGCGCGGCGCCGGACGCCGCTGCGTTGCGCGATCACCTGCGCATCAGCCTGCCGGAGTTCATGCTGCCCCAGCACTTCGTCGCGATCGACGCGCTGCCCTTGCTGCCGAACGGAAAGCTGGACCGGCGCGCCCTGCCCCGACCCGACCCCGCCAGCCCGGGCCAAGAGCGCCGCCGCGACGAACGGGAAGCCCCCCGAACCGACGCTGAAAAAGCGGTCGCCGCGGTCTGGCAGAGCCTGCTGGGCGTGCGGCACGTCGGCCGGTCGGACAACTTCTTCGATCTGGGCGGCCACTCGCTGCTCGCGATGCGGGCGGTGAGCGAGTTGGAGCGGCGCCTGGGCACCAAGCTCGAGCTGCGCAAGCTGGTGTTCGAGTCGCTGGCGCAAGTCGCCGCGGCGATCGACCACACAGCCGGCCCGCGTGACCCGGCGCCGCAGCGCCACGGCCTGTTCAGGCGCCTGCTCCGCAGCCCACGCCGCTCGGCGTGAACTATCCCCGCCGACTTTTGCACGCGCCCTTGCCGCGACGCGGGCCGCGCCGCGCCTGCGGTTCCCGCCTGCGATAGCCTGAGGTGAGGGGGCCCATGGCCCCTTTTCCTTGCACCCCTCGCACCTCGACGGGCCCAGAGTTTCGAGGTTTCACGCCCTTGCCTTGTTTGCCATGACGACCACCAGCCTGAGCCGATTTTTCACCTGGCGTTGCCGTCAACAACCGGATGCGCTGGCCTGCGCGTTCGTGCGCGACACGCTGGAGCTGGCCGAGTCGCTGAGCTACGCGCAACTGGAAGCCCAGGTTCAGGCGCTGGCCGCGCAGATCGCCGAACGCTCGTTGCCCGGTGACCGCGTGTTGCTGGTCTACCCGGCCGGGCTGGACTTTGCACGTGCCTTCTGGGCCTGCATGCTGAGCGGCCGCATCGCGGTGCCGGTGCCGGCGCCCGACCCGGTGCGCTTCAAGAACGGCGCGCCGCGCCTGCAGGCCATCATCGAAGACGCCCAGGCCACCCTGGTGCTCACGACGGCCGAGCTGCTGGCGCCGGCGCAGGCCTTCTTTGCCGAGGTCGGCAGTGCCGGCGCGGTGTGGCAGGCCACCGACCGCTGGGTGGCGGAGTCAGCGGCGGTGTCCGCGGCATCGGCATCGGCATCGGCATCGGCATCGGCATCGGCGCCGGCACCGGACTTCGGCGCCGTGCCGGGCCCGCAAAGCGTGGCCTACCTGCAATACACCTCGGGCACCACCCAAACGCCGCGCGGCGTGGTGCTGACCCACGCCAACGTGCTGGCGCAATGCCGCAGCGCGACCGACAGCGTCGGCATCACCCACGGCGCGAGCCGCATGCTGTGCTGGCTGCCGCACTACCACGACTACGGGCTGCTGTACGGCGTGCTCGGGCCGTTCTTCGCCGGCGTGCCGGGGTACCTGATGTCGCCGGTCACGTTCTTGCGCCGGCCGCTGCGCTGGCTCGAAGCGGTCGAACGTTTCGCAATCACCCACACCGGCGGGCCCAACTTTGCCTACGCCGCCTGCACCAAGGCGCTGGCGCAGCAGCCGGACTGGCGCGCGCGCCTGGACGGGCTGGTGTCGACCTCGTGCGGCGCGGAGCCGATCCAGGCGAAGACCGCGCGGGACTTCATCTCGGCGTTTGCAAGGCACGGCCTCGGTGCCGGCAGCTTCGCTCCGGCCTACGGCATGGCCGAAGCGGTGCTCACGGTCACCGCCACGCCGCCCGGCACGCCGCTGCAGGTGCTGGCGCTGGACGCCGCCGCGCTGACGCAGGAGCGTGTGCAAATTGTCGATGCTGCCGATGCTGCCGATGCCGCCAACACCTCGGCCGCCCGCACCCGCCAGGTCGTCGGTTGTGGCCGGCCGATCGCGCAGATGAGCGTTCTGATCGTGCACCCGCGCACGCGCCGGCCGTGCGCCAGCGGGCAGGTCGGCGAGATCTGGGTCCAGGGCAGCAGCGTTGGCCTTGGTTACTGGCGCCAGCCGAATGTCAGCACCGATGTGTTCGCCGCCCACCTGGCCAGCGACGACGGGCAACTCGGCGCCGGGCCGTTCCTGCGCAGCGGTGACCTCGGCTTCGTGCACGACGGCGAGCTCTACGTCACCGGCCGCATCAAGGACCTGATCATCGTGCGCGGCCGCAACCACGCGCCGCAGGACATCGAGTGGACGGTGCAGCGCAGCGATGCTTCACTGCGTGCCGGTTACGGTGCGGCGTTTTCGGTCGACACCGACGACGGCGAGGCGCTGGTGGTGGTGCAGGAGCTGGAGCGGCGCGGCCACGAGGCCGACCTGATGCCGATGATCCGCGCCATCCGCAAGGCCGTGGCCACCGAACACCAACTGCCGCTGCACGCCGTGGTGCTGGTGCGTTCGGGCAGCGTGGCGCGCACCTCCAGCGGCAAGATCCAGCGCCAGCGCTGCCGCCAGAGCTACCTGGACGGCGCGCTGCAGGTGATCCAGATGGAGCTCACCCCGGCACCGGACGTGCTGGCCGCGCTCGACCAGGCGCCGTGGACGGCCGACGACTTCCCGGCCCACTTGCACGCGATGCAGCGGTCACCCGAGCGCGTGGCGGCCATCGAACAGACGTTGCTGCAGGCCGTTGCGCGCCTCACCGGGCGTGGGCCACAAGACATCCTGCTGGACGCTTCGGCGATCGAGAACGGGCTCGACTCGCTCTCCAGCTTCCGCCTGCTGCAGGTGCTGGAGACTGCGCTCGGCTGCGCGCTGCCACCGGCCAGCGTGCTGGGCGAACCGAGCCTGCATGCGGTGGCGCGGCGGCTGGACGGCTTGCTCGATGAGCCCGCGGCGCTTGCCGCACCGGTCAGCGCCATCCCGGCCGAAGCGCGGCGCGGACGGCTGCCGCTGTCTGCTGCGCAGCAGCGCATGTGGATCGTGCATGAGCTGTCGCCCGGCACCGCCGTCTACAACGTGCCCGTGGCACTGGAGCTGCACGGCCCGCTGGATGCGCAAATCCTGCAAACCTGTCTGAAGGCGCTGATCGAACGGCATGAGGTGCTGCGCACGCGCTGGCTGGTCCTCGACGGTGAGCCGTGGCAACGCATCGAGCCGCAGGACGATTGGCGCATGCGGCACATCGTGCTCGATGGTGGCAGCGCAGAGGCGAAGCAGAAACAGCTCCAGGCGCTGGCCGCCAGCGAGGCCGCACAAGGCTTCGACCTGACGCGCGAACCCGCCGTGCGGGCGACGCTGATCACCCTGGGCGCGCAGGAACATCGGCTGCTCCTGACCCTGCACCACGGCGTGTGCGATGGCTGGTCCATGGGCGTGCTGATGGACGAACTGTGCTTGCTTTACGAAGCACGCTCGCAAGGGCTGCCCGTCAAGCTGCCCCGGCTCGAACTGCAGTACGTGGACTTCGCGGCCTGGGAGACCCGATGCCTTTCGGCGGGCGTGCGCGAGCGCGAACTGTTGTACTGGCAGAAGCAACTCGCCGGTGTACCGGATGCCCTGGCGCTGCCCACGGACCATCGCCGGCCGGCGCAGCAACGGTTTCGAGGCGCCACGGTCCATCTGGGCCTGACCGCGCCGCAGCTCGCCGCGCTGAATGTGCTGGCCAGACGCACCGACACCACGCTGTTCATGACCCTCCTGGCGGCCTGGCAGACACTGCTGCACCGCTACAGCGGCCAGACCACCGTGGTGACCGGCTCGGTCATCGCCAATCGCGAACGGCGCGAGTGCGCGGGCGTCGTGGGCTATTTCGCCAACTCGCTGGCGCTTCGCAGCGACTTCAACGCCGGGCTGACGGTCGAGGCACTCCTGGCCCAGATCAAGGCCACCGCACTGAGTGCGTATGAGAACCAGCACGTTCCGTTCGACGAGGTGGTGGAGGCGCTGCGATTGCCCGTCGACTTGAGCCGGAAGCCGCTGACTCAGGCCTTCATCGTGCTGCAGCCGCCGGCCCGGGCCGAACGTCGACTGGGTCCCGTGCGTGCCCGCAGAGCGAGTGCTCACGGCGCCGTCGCCAAATTCGACCTGAGCCTGGAACTGCAGGAAGTGGGCTCGCAGCTGGAAGGCTGGCTGGAGTACGACAGCGACCTCTTCGAGCGCGCCACGGTCGAGCGAATGGCCGGCCACCTGCACGTCCTGGTCGACGCGATGTGCGCGGACGCCCGCCGGCCGGTCGCGAAACTGCCGTTGCTCACCGATGCCGAACGCCAGCTCATCCTGCACGACTGGAACCGCACCGCGCAGCCTTACGAGCTTGAGACAGGCGTGCACACGCTGATCGAGCGGCAGGCGCAGCGCACGCCGCTGGCGCTGGCCGTGGCGTTCGGCAATCGGCGCCTGAGCTACGCTGAGCTCAACACGCAAGCGAACCGGCTCGCGCACCATCTGCGCTGCCTGGGTGTCTGCCCGGACGCGCGGGTCGGCGTGTGCATGGAACGCAGCGTCGAACTGCTGATTGCCTTGCTGGCCGTCATGAAGGCCGGAGGCGCATTCGTGCCGCTGGACCCGGAGCTGCCTTCCGAGCGCCTGGCCTACATGCTTGACGACACAAACGCGTCGGTGGTTCTGACGCAGTCGCGCTTGCGGGATCGTTTGCGGGATCCTTTGCGGGCGCCGGGTTGCGAAGACTCGCGCACGATGCTCTGCCTGGACACCCTGCTGGAGGAGTTGCACGCAACCGACGGCGCCAATCCGGGTTGCCTGACCGGGCCCGAGCACCTGGCCTACGTGATCTACACGTCCGGCTCGACCGGCCAGCCCAAAGGCGTGACGATTCCGCACCGTGCGCTGACCAACCACACGCTGTGGGGCCAGGAAATCTTGTCTGTCGGTCGCGGCGACCGCATGTTGCAGAAGACCACGATCAGCTTCGACGCCGCGATCACGGAGTTCTTCATTCCGCTGGTGGCCGGCGCGGCCGTCGTGATGGCCCAGCCCGGCGCGCATCGCGACACCCAGTACCTGGTTCGCACCTTGCGCGAAGAGCGCATCACGCTGTTGGTGCTGGTGCCTTCCCAACTGCGCCTGCTGCTGGAGGAGCCCGGCCTGGAGGCCTGCGCGCACCTGCGCCATGTGCTGTCAGGCGGCGAAGCACTGGGGC
Organism: Methylibium sp.; assembly: GCA_031382215.1. GTDB lineage: Bacteria > Pseudomonadota > Gammaproteobacteria > Burkholderiales > Burkholderiaceae_C > LGRD01. Next base: position 28,167 of record JANMYQ010000399.1, on the reverse strand, counting down.
TGGACCTGGCGCGTGAATTCCGCCGCCGCCTGCCCGACGCCACATTGGGGAATTTCTACGGGCCGAGCGAAGCAACGGTCGATTCGACCCACTGCACGGCGCGTGAGAGTTCGCAGATCGACCTCGATCCAGGCAAGAGCGTGCCCATCGGCCGGCCGATCGCGAACACTCAGTGTTACGTGCTGGACGCTCAGCGCGAACCGGTGCCGGTGGGCATGCTTGGCGAACTGTATATAGGCGGCGTCGGCTTGGCCCACGGCTACCTGAACCGGCCTGAGCTGACCGCCGAGCGTTTCGTTGCGCACCCGTTCGCGACGGGCCAGCGCCTGTACCGCACCGGCGACCAAGCGCGCTGGCTTCCCGACGGTCAACTCGAATACCTGGGCCGCGCCGACTTCCAGGTCAAGATCCGCGGCATCCGCGTCGAGCTGGGGGAAATCGAAGCTGCGTTGAACATGCAGGAAGGGGTGCAGCACGCCGTCGTGCTGGCGCGCGAGGACCAACCGGGCTTGAAACGCCTGGTGGCCTACCTGGTCGGACCCGGCATCGACGTCGCAGCGCTGAAGGGCGGGCTGCAGCGGCAGTTGGCCGACGCGCTGGTTCCGTCGGCCTTCGTGGTGCTGCCCCGGTTGCCGACATTGCCCAACGGCAAGATCGACCGCAACGCCCTTCCGGCGCCGCAGCGAACCGAGCTCGGCGCCAGGGCGGTCGAACCTCGGACAGCGGTGGAGCAGGCGGTTTGGGACATCTGGCGCGAGTTGCTGCAGGTACCGCAGTTCAGCGTGCACGACAACTTCTTCGAGCTCGGCGGGCATTCGCTGCTTGCCACCCAGGTGATGTCGCGCGTGCGCGCCGCGCTGGGCGTGCAGTTGCCGCTGCGAAGCTTGTTCGAATCGCCGACCACCTCCGGGCTGGCGGATGCCGTCGAGCGTCAACGCGGTGCGGCCCCCGACAACGCTTCGGCCGAGGCACCGCGCATCGAACGTTGCGCTCGCGATGGTCTGCTGCCGACCTCGTATTCGCAGCGCCGCATGTGGCTGATGCAGCAGTTCAACCCCGACACCACGGCCTACAACATGCCGTTCGTGCTGCGCCTGCGCGGCGCGCTGGATCGCGACGTGCTGGTCGAGTCGCTGCAGCAACTGGTGGCGCGCCACGAGGCCTTCCGCACCACGCTGGTGGCAGTGGCCGGCGAGCCGATGCAGCGGATCGGGCCGGTCGAGCGGGTGGCCGTGGAGTTGCTGGACCTGCGCATGCTGCCCGAGCCCGAACGACTCGCCGCGGCAGAGCAGGCGTTGCACGAGCGCATCCTGCGGCCTTACGATCTGGCGCATGGCCCTCTGCACCGGCCCACCTTGGTGCAACTGGGGGTGCAGGACCACGTGCTGTTCTGGTCCATCCACCACGCTATCGGCGATGGCTGGTCGGCCGGTATCCTGATGCGGGAGATCGGAGACATCTACCCGGCCCTGCTGCACGGCCGAGCGCCCCCCCTGGCGCCGATGCCGTTCGACTTTGCAGACTATGCCCACTGGCAGCGCCGCGTGCTCGGCAGCGCCGCGCTGGCGAACCAGCTGGCGTTCTGGAAACAGGCACTGGCCGGGTTGGAGCCGCTGCCGCTGCCGTTCGACCGGCCGCGCCGCGGCTAAAACAACGGCCGTGGCGCGCGCCTGTCGGCCGCGTTCCTGCCGCAGACGCTGGACGCGCTGAAGGCGCTCGCCGTGCAACATGGCGCGACACCCTATATGGCGCTGCTCGCCTGTTTCCAGCTGCTGCTGGCGCGCCATTGCGACAGCACCGACGTGGCGGTGGGCACGCCGATCGCCAACCGAACGCACATGGCGTCGGAACACGTGGTGGGGACTCTGGTGAACACCGTCGTGATGCGCACCGACCTGGCCGGCGACCCGAGCTTCGTCGAGCTGCTTGGGCGGGTACGCGAGACGGCGCTGCAGGCTTACGCCCACCAGGACCTGCCTTTCGAGGCGCTGGTGGAAGCGCTGGCCGTGCCACGCTCCGACGGCTCGGCGCCGTTGGTGCAGGTGCTGTTCAACGTGCTCAACACGCCGGCCATGGACAGCCGCATCGAAGGGCTGGTGTACGAGCCGTTCGAGTTCGACACCGGCAGCAGCCAGTTCGACCTGGCGCTGAGCATCGATACCCAGTTGTTCGGGCGAGCCCAGCTGTCGTTCTCCACCGAGGTGTTCGAGCCCGCCACCGGGCAACGCCTGCTGGACAGCTTCATGGCCCTGGTGGACCAGGTGTTGGCCGACCCGCAGCGTCCGCTGTCTGCGTTCGAGCTGATTGGCGCCGCCGACCGCCAGGCGCTGGCCGACTGGAATGCCACGCCGCTGGACGTGCCGACACCGGCGCTGGTGCACGCGCAGATCCGCCAGCAGGCGCAACGCACGCCCGACCGCCCCGCGCTGCGCTGCGGCGAGGTGCTGCTGAGCCATGCCGAGCTGCAAGCGCGCGCACTCCAGCTGGCACGCGCGCTGCGCTCGCGCGGCGTGGCGCGCGGTGGCCTGGTCGGCCTGTGCCTGCCGCGCAGTGCAGACATGGTGGTGGCGCAACTGGCCGTGCTGGCCAGCGGCGCGGCCTACGTGCCGCTCGACCCGGCCTACCCGAGCGACCGCCTGGCTTACATGGCGCATGACGCCGCGCTGGCGCTGGTGATCGGTGATGCCGAATTGGCCACGGTGCTGGACTGGCCGGCCGAACGCACGCTGCGGCTGGACCTCGACGCCGCATTCATCGCCGCGCAGTCCGGCGCCGAGCTATCGCCCGATGCGCAGCTCGATGCGCGCCCCGACGACCCGGCCTACGTGATCTACACCTCCGGCTCCACCGGCCGGCCCAAGGGCGTGGTGCTGCCCCATTCGGCCGTCGTCAACTTCCTGGCCAGCATGGCGCGCGAGCCAGGGCTGAGTGCATCGGACGTGCTGGTGGCGGTGACGACCTTGAGCTTCGACATTGCCGTGCTCGAACTGCTGCTGCCGCTGACCGTGGGTGCGCAAGTGGTGCTGGCGCGGCGCGACGAAACCACCGACGGCAGCGCCTTGCGCGCGCTGCTGGAGGCGACACAGGCCACCGTGATGCAGGCAACGCCTTCGACCTGGCGCATGCTGATCGACGCCGGCTGGCAAGGCCGCGACGGCTTCAAGGCGCTGATCGGTGGCGAAGGCCTGCCGCCCGACCTGGCCCGCCAACTGATCGCCCGCGCCGGCCCGGACGGCAGCTTGTGGAACCTGTACGGCCCGACCGAAACGACGGTGTGGTCGACGGTCTGGGAGGTCGCCTCGCCGGAGCGCGGCATTCGCATCGGCAAGCCGATTGCGAACACCCAAGTGCATGTGCTGGACGCTCGCGGCAAGCCGTGCCCGATCGGCGTGGCCGGGGAGATTTTCATCGGCGGGGCCGGCGTGGCGCTGGGTTACCTGCACCGCCCGGAGCTGACCGCCGAGCGCTTCGTGCCCGACCCGTTCATTGCTCACACCCTCAACGACACCAGCGCGCATGAACCGACCCGTGCTGCCCCCCGCCTGTACCGCACCGGCGACCGCGGACGCTGGTGCAACGACGGGCGGCTGGAGCACCTGGGGCGGCTGGACTTCCAGGTCAAGGTGCGCGGCCACCGCATCGAGCTGGGCGAAATCGAAGCCGCGCTTGCCAGCCACGCGCAGGTGGCGCGCGCGGTCGTGATCGTGCGCGAGGACCGGCCGGGTGACGTGCGCCTGGTCGCCTACGTGGTGCCCCAGGGCGAGATGCCGACGCCTGCCGCGCTGCGCGAGCACCTGCGCGGCACTTTGCCGGAGTACATGCTGCCGCAGCACGTGCTGCCCATCACCGAGGTGCCGCTGCTGCCCAACGGCAAGATGGACCGCCAGGCGCTGCCGGTGCCTGATGGTGGCGCCGGCGCAGTCACGCTGCGGTCGCTGGCCGCACAAGACACACCGCAGACGCCGGTCGAAGTGGCCATCGCGCAGGTCTGGCAGGAACTGCTGGGCTGCGGCCCGGTCGCGCGCTCGGACAACTTCTTCGACCTGGGCGGCCACTCGTTGCTGGCGATGCGGGCGGTCGGCCAGATGGAAAGCCAAGCCGGCATCCAGGTTGACCTGCGCCGGCTGGTGCACGAGTCGCTGGCGCAGATCTCCGCGACGGCCCCTGCCGCGCTGCCGGTGCCCGCCGACGCCCACGCAGCCGCGCCGGGGCCTGCGACCGCGACCGCGCCGGCGACCGTCCCTGTGCCGGCGCCCTCGGCCGTGCCCCCGATCGGCGGCCTGAAACGCGTGCTGCGTTCAGTGCGTGAGCTGATCGGCGGCTGAGCCGCTTCTTTCAATTCAATACGACCCGTCGCGCCGCTCCGTGCAGCGCGGCGCGCGCGTTCGCACGCCTGCGCGTCTGGCGCGTCTGGCGCGTCTGGCGCACGAGATTGGTATATATGAAACATGTGCGCTATAGTTATATCAACACTGCGCCGACATGAACTTCCTCGCCCTCTTCATCAGCCTGCCCACCCAGGGCGGTACGCACCGCGTGCGCGTCTGGCGCGCGTTGAAGGGTCTGGGCTGCGGCACCCTGCGCGACGGTGTGTACCTGCTGCCGGACCACCCGCAACACGCCGCCGCGCTGGAGGCGGTGGCTCAAGACGCGCGCCAGGCCGGCGGCAGCGGTGACGTGCACGCGCTCGCGGCGCGCGACGCCGAACATGAACAAGACCTGCTCCGGCTCTTCGACCGCACCGCCGACTACACCGCGCTGGCCGCCGACGCACGCCAGTTGCTGGCCGAGCTGGCAACGCTGGACGGCCCGGCGGCCGTGCGCCGCGAGCTGGCCCTCGGCCGCCGCTTCATGCTGGTCACGGCGATCGACTTCTTCCCCGGCCCGGCGCAGCCGCAGGTGCAGGCCCTGATGGCCGAGCTGCGCCAGGCGGTGGCGCGGCACGTGTCGCCCGACGAACCACAGGCCAAGGCTGCGGGGGTGGCTCGGCTGGACGCGGCGGCGTACCGCAAGCGGGCCTGGGCCACGCGCGAACGGCCGGGCGTGGACCGGCTGGCGTCGGCCTGGCTGATCAAGCGCCACATCGACCGGCAGGCCCGCTTCGTGTGGTTGCGCAAGCCGCGCGACTGCCCGCGCGACGCAATCGGTTTTGACTTCGACGGCGCCGCCTTCAGTCACAGTGCGCGCGGCGTGACCTTCGAAACCCTGCTCGCCGCCTTCGGGCTCGACGGCGACGCAGCGCTGGTGCGCATGGGCACGCTGGTGCATTTTCTCGACGTCGGCGGCTTGCCGGTGGCCGAGGCGGCCGGCATCGCCGCGGTGCTGGCCGGTGCGAGCGCGCGCGAGAACGACGATCACCGCCTGCTGAAGAACACGCTGCCGCTGTTCGACTCGCTCTACGCCCACTACGCCGCCGCGCTGCCGGCGGACACCGAGGCCCCCCGATGACGGACATCAGCGCGCCCCCCGAACCACCGAGCTTCGCCCAAGCGCTGCGCTTCTGGCTGCAGCTCGGCTTCGTCAGCTTCGGTGGCCCGGCCGGGCAGATCGCGCTGATGCACCAGGAGCTGGTCGAGCGGCGGCGCTGGATCTCCGAGCGGCGCTACCTGCACGCGCTGAACTACTGCATGGTGCTGCCAGGGCCCGAGGCGCAGCAACTGGCCACCTACATCGGCTGGCTGATGCACGGCGTGAAGGGCGGCATCGCCGCGGGGGGGCTGTTCGTGTTGCCTTCCCTGTTCATCCTGGTCGCGCTGTCGTGGATCTACATGGCGTTCGGGCAGACGCCCGTGGTGGCTGGCGTGTTGTGGGGCATCAAGCCGGCCGTGACCGCGATCGTGCTGTTCGCGGCCTGGCGCATCGGCTCGCGCGTGTTGAAGAACGGCGCGCTGTGGGCGATTGCCGCGGCAGCCTTCGTGGCGATCTTCTTCCTGCAACTGCCTTTCCCGGCCATCGTGCTGGCGGCCGGGTTGATCGGCGCTGCCGGCGGGCGTTGGCGGCCCGAGCTGTTTCGCGCCGGTGGCGGGCACGGCAAGGCGATGGCGCAAACAGCGCCTGCCGTGATCGACGACCACACGCCCACACCGCCGCACGCCCGCTTTTCGCGCGCCACGCTGGTTCGTTATGGCCTGGTGGGTGCGGCACTCTGGCTCGGCGCATTCGGCGCGCTGGTGCTGGCCTTCGGCTGGCAAGGTGTGCTCGCGCAGATGGCCTGGTTCTTCAGCAAGGCCGCGCTGCTGACCTTCGGCGGCGCGTACGCGGTGCTGCCGTATGTGTACCAGGGCGCGGTCACCGAGTTCGGCTGGCTCACGGCACCGCAGATGATCGACGGCCTGGCCTTGGGTGAAACCACGCCCGGCCCGCTGATCATGGTGGTGGCTTTCGTCGGCTTCGTCGGCGGCTGGGCCAAGCAGGTGTTCGGGCCCGACAGCCTGTTCCTGGCCGGCGCCGCGGCAGCCACGGTGGTCACGTACTTCACCTTCCTGCCGTCGTTCCTGTTCATCCTGATCGGCGGGCCGCTGGTCGAGGCCACACACGGCGAGCTGAAGTTCACCGCGCCGCTCACCGCCATCACCGCCGCGGTGGTCGGCGTGATCGTGAACCTGGCGCTGTTCTTTGCGCTGCACGTGCTGTGGCCGCAAGGCCTGAGCGGGCGCTTCGAATGGACCTCGGCCGTCATCGGCGTGGCGGCGGCGGTGGCCCTGATGCGCTTCAACGTCAACGTGATCCGGCTGATCGCCGTCTGCGCCGCCGTGGGCCTTGCCAAGGGCCTGGTCGCATAACTTCTTTCAAGGAGCCCGCTGATGAGCCTGAACACCTTGCCCTTGCCTTTGTCGTTGAAGACGATGGCCTTGCCCGGCCTGTCCGAACGCCTGCTGCAAAGCCACCACCAGAACAACTACGGCGGCGCGGTGAAGCGCCTCAACGCCATCCGCAGCCAACTCGCGGCGCTCGACTTCACCACCGCGCCCGGCTTCACGCTCAACGGCTTGAAGCGCGAAGAACTGGTGGCCGCCAATTCGATGCTGCTGCACGAGCTCTACTTCGCCAGCCTGGGCGGCGACGGGCAGGTGCCGCCGCCGATGGGCGTGAGCTTGAGCGCCAGCTTCGGCAGCGTGCAGCGCTGGCGCGACGAATTCGTCGCCATGGGCAAGGCACTCGGCGGCGGCTCGGGCTGGGTGCTGCTGAGCTACCTGCCGCGTGACGGCCGGCTGGTCAACCAGTGGGCCGCCGACCACACCCACGCGCTCGCCTTGGGCACGCCGGTGCTGGCGCTGGACATGTACGAACACGCCTACCACCTGGACCACGGCGCCAACGCCGCGGCCTATGTGGATGCGTTCATGGCCAACATCGATTGGGCCGCCGTGTCGCTGCGATATGCGCAGGCCGTGCACGCCGCCAGCGAGGGCCTGGGCACCACCCACGAGGGCGCGGCGGCGCCTGCGCTGCTCATCGACGTGCGGCGCGCCGGGGTGTTTGCCAGCGCGGGCACCGTGCTGCCGGGTGCCCAGTGGCGCGACCCGGCGGAGATCGCCCAATGGATGCCCGAGCTGCCCAGGGACCGCGAGATCCTGGTCTATTGCGTCTACGGGCACGAGCTCGGCCGCGGGGCCGCCGTGCGACTGCGCGCCGAGGGCTACAACGCGCGCTTCCTCGATGGCGGCATCGACGCCTGGGCCGCGCAGGGCCGGCCGCTGCAAGTCAAGGGAGCACCATCATGAAGTGGATCACCCGCGAGCGGCCCAAGATCGACCGCATTGCCTGCCCCTGGCTGATCACGCGCTTCATCGACCCGGCGCCCGAGTTCTACTTTGTGCCGCCCGAGCGCGTGATGGCCGAAGCGCAAGCCCAGGGCGCCACGCCCTACGACGTGCCCGGCGTCGAGTACACGCACGTGGGTGAAGACTGCAGCTTCGACACCTTCCTGAAGAAGCACCGTCTCGACGACCCGGCGCTGCAGCAGCTTGCGCTGATCGTGCGCGGCGCCGACACCGCCCGGCTCGAACTCGCGCCGCAATGTGCCGGCCTGCTGGCCATCTCGCTCGGGCTGTCGCGCAACTTTGCCGACGATCACGAGATGCTGCGCCACGGCATGGTGGTCTACGACGCGCTCTTTGCGTGGTGCGGCCACGCGCGCGCCGAGACGCACGCCTGGGCCGGCGACCCGCGGCGCTGAAGCCTCGGCACTGGGGGCAGGCCCGGCAGGCGCCGTCTGCGCCCCACCCAAGCTGGGGAGTGTCGCCAGTCCAGTCTGCGTTAGTCTCGGGGCCCGCCGGCCAACGCAGCCCAGGAGCACACCATGAACACCCCCACCGCCGAGGCTTCGGAGACAACGGTCGCCCCGTCCGCACTCGCACTGCAGCGCCTGTACCACTGGGAGAAGACCCAACCCGACCGCACCGTGCTGACCCAGCCGATGGGCGGCGGCGTGCTCGCCACCTTCACCTGGAAGCAGGTGCTGGACAACACTCGCCGCATGGCCGCGCACCTGAAGAGTCTGGGCCACCCGCCGGGCACGCGCATCGCGCTGCTGTCGAAGAACACCGCGCACTGGCTGATGTGCGACTTCGCGATCTGGATGGCGGGTTACGTGTCGGTGCCGCTGTACCCGACCCTGGCGGCCGAGACGATCCGCCAGATCCTGACGCACAGCGAAGCCAAGCTGCTGTTCGTCGGCAAGCTCGACGGCTGGGCGGCGATGAAGCCCGGCATTCCGGACGGGCTGCCGTGCATCAGCCTGCCGCTGTCGCCGCCGAACACCTACCCGAGCTGGGACAGCATCGTGCAGGCCAGCGCGCCGCTGGCCGGCGAGCCGGTCCGCGATGCGGGCGAGCTGTCCACCATCATGTACACCTCGGGCACCACCGGCGCGCCCAAGGGTGTGATGCACAGCTTCGGCACCTTCGCCTGGTCGATCGCGGCAGGCCTGAAGCGCGTGCCGCTGGACTTCAACACCCGCATGCTCAGCTACCTGCCGCTGGCCCACGTGGCCGAGCGCGCGCTGGTCGAACACGGCCTCCTGGCCACCGGCATGCAGGTCTACTTTGCCGAAAGCCTGGAGACCTTCACCGCCGACCTGCAGCGCGCCCGGCCGACCGCGTTCTTCTCGGTGCCGCGGCTGTGGGTCAAGTTCCAGCAGGGCGTGCACGCCAAGATGCCGCCGGCCAAGCTGCAGCGGCTGCTGTCGCTGCCGATCATCCGCGGCATCGTGGCGCGCAAGATCCGCACCGCGCTCGGGCTGGACCAATGCAACTTTGCGGCCGGTGGCGCCGCGCCGATGCCACCCGAACTGCTGGCCTGGTACGTCAAGCTCGGCCTGCCGATCGTCGAGGTCTACGGCATGACCGAGAACTGCGGCGTCTCGCATTCCACCGTGCCAGGTGTGCAGCACCCCGGCACGGTGGGCCTGCCGTATGACGGCGTGCAAAGCCGCATCGACCCGGCCAACGGCGAGATCCAGATGAAGAGCGCCGGCCTGATGCTGGGTTACTACAAGGAGCCCGAACTGAGCCGCGACACGCTCACCGCCGACGGCTGGCTGCACACCGGCGACAAGGGCGCGCTCGACGCGCAGGGCAACCTGCGCATCACCGGCCGCGTGAAAGACCTGTTCAAGACCAGCAAGGGCAAATACGTGGCGCCCGCGCCGATCGAAGACCGGCTGGTGATGAACGGCGTGGTCGAGGCCTGCGTGGTGACCGGCGCCAACCTGGCGCAGCCGCTGGGCATCGTGATGCTCAACGCCGAGGCCGCGGCACGCGCCAAGGACGCCGGCCAGCGCAAGGAAATGGAAACCGCGCTGAACGCCCACCTTCAGGCCGTCAACGCCCGGCTCGACCCGCACGAACAGCTCGAAAGCCTGGTGGTGGTGACCACGCCGTGGACGGTGGACAACGGCTTCATCACGCCCACCTTCAAGGTCAAACGCAACCGCGTCGAAGAGGTCTACGGGCCGCTGTTCGAACGCTGGGTTGCGGCGCGCAAGAAGGTGGTGTGGCACGACGGCTGAGCGTGCCGCCCGAGCGCCGCTCGATCCCGATCCCGATCGGCGTGTTCGACTCGGGCGTCGGCGGCCTGTCGGTGCTGCGCGAAGTGCGCCGCGCGCTGCCCGCGGCCGAACTCCTGTACGTGGCCGACTCGGGGCACGCGCCGTATGGTGAACGCGATCCCGCCTTCATCACCGACCGGGTGTTGGCGATTGCCGAGTTCTTTCGCGCGCACGACGTGGCCGCGATCGTGGTGGCCTGCAACACTGCGTCGGCGGTGGCGCTGCCGGCCTTGCGCGCACAGTTCACGCGGCCCGTGGTGGCCATCGAGCCGGCCATCAAGCCGGCGGCGCAGCGCCCGCGCTCCGGCGTGGTGGGCGTGCTGGCGACAAGCCGCACCGTGGCGAGCGCCGGTGTGGCGCGGCTTGTGGAAGCGCACGGCCACGGCGTGCGCGTGCTGCTGCAGGCCTGCCCGGGGCTGGTCGAGCTGGTCGAAAGCGGTGAGCTGAGCGGCGCGCGGGCCGAAGCGCTGGTCGAAAGCTTTGTGCGCCCGCTGCTGAACGAGGGCGCCGACACGCTGGTGCTGGGCTGCACGCACTACCCGTTCTTGCGCGCGCTCATCGAGCGTGTGGCCGGCCCGAACGTGGAAGTGATCGACCCGGCACCGGCGGTGGCGCGCGAACTGGTGCGGCGCCTTGAAGCGGGCGCGACCCCCGATGCACGCGAGGGCAGCGAAGGCAGCGAGGGCAGCGAGGGCATCGAATGCTTCTGGACCAGCGGCCCTCTGGCGCACGCGCGCATGCTGATCCCGGCGCTGTGGGGGCGCGCTGCGCAGGTGCTGGCGCTGCCGTGCTGAGGCTGCGGCGTCAGCGGCGTGAGGGGCGTCAGCGGCGGCCTGTGCGGGGGTGTCGGCGGCGCCGAACTCAGCGCAAGACCGGGTTGGCTTCGGCCCAGGCCTGATAGCGCCTGGCGTTTTCCTCGTTCGGCGGGTACAGCCCCGGCAACGCAGCGCCTTGTTCGACCTGGCCCATGATCCAGCCTTCGAGCCGCTCCTGTTCGACGCCAGCGGCGACCACGGCGTCGAGCAAGGCGGCCGGGATCAGCACCGCGCCGTCGCCGTCGACGACGATCACGTCGTTCGGGAACACCGCCACGCCGCCGCAGTCGATAGGCTCCTGCCAACCGACGAAGGTCAGCCCGTTGACCGACGCCGGTGCCGCGGTGCCCTGGCACCAGACCGGCAGCCCGGTGCCGAGCACGCCGGCCAGGTCGCGCACCACGCCGTCGCTCACGAGCGCAGCGACACCGCGTTTTTGCATGCGCGCGCACAGGATGTCGCCGAAGATGCCGGCGTCGGTCACGCCCATCGCGCCGACCACGGCGATGCAGCCGGCCGGCATGGCTTCGATGGCGGCGCGGGTCGAGATCGGCGAACCCCAGGACGCTGGCGTGGCCAGGTCTTCGCGCGCCGGCACGAAGCGCAAGGTGAACGCCCGCCCCACGAGGCGCGGCTGATTCGGCGCCAGCGGCCGCGTGCCGCGCAGCCACACATTGCGCAGCCCCTTCTTGAGCAGCACGGTGGTGAGCGTGGCGGTGGATACACCGGACAGTGCGGTCACCACGGCAGCGTCCAGGGTGAGGGCGTGAGCGGGGGCGTGAGCGAGGGGTTCGACTCCCATGGGCGGTTCTCCTTTTGCGGCGATTGTCACTGGAATCGCAGCACCGGGATCGAAGCACCAGACCGTTCGACGCCGCGCGCCGACGCTGCTATCGTCACCCCGCGAGACACAGTTCCAAGGGGAGTGAAGGTCTTGAGGCAGCCGAACCTGTCGGGCATTGACCTGCCCGTACTGCACACGCCGCTGGCCGGTGAATGGGTCGGCGCGCCGTCGGTGCCGGAGCCTCTTGTGCCGCTCGTGCCGCTCGTGCCGCTGACGGTCGAGCCCGGCAGCGTTCCCGCCGGCCGCCTGCTGATGTTGTGCGCCGACGACTTCGGCCTGGACACCGGCATCTCCATCGCAATCGCCCGGCTCGCGCGCTCCGGGCGGCTGAATGCGGTGTCGTGCCTCAGCACCGGCGCGGGCTGGGCCGACGACGCCGAGTGGTTGCGCGGCATGCCGCCCAACGTGAGTCTGGGCCTGCACTTCAACCTGACCCACGGGCAGCCACTGAGCCGGCGCCTGGCGCGCGTGTGGCCCAACTTCCCGAGCCTGGCCCACCTGACGGCGCGGGCGCACCTCGGCTTGCTGCCGCGGGCCGAGCTGCTGGCCGAGTTCCATGCCCAGTTCGGTGCCTACGTCAAGGCCATCGAGCGGCCACCGAGCTTCATCGACGGGCACCAGCATGTGCACCACCTGCCGGTGGTGCGCAACATGCTTCTCGACGCGGTGGAGCACATCCAGCCGATGCCGGCGCTGCGCAGCACCGCGCCGGTGCTGGGCGACGGCGTGGGGCTGAAGCGCTGGCTGATCGAACATGCCGGCGGGCGCGGCCTGGCGCGCGAACTGCGCCGGCGCGTGATACCGCACAACGCCAGCCTGCTCGGCATCTACGACTTTGCCGGAGGCACCGACTACCGCCGCCTGATGCAGGGCTGGCTCTCCAACGTGCCGCCCGAAGGCGCGCTGCTGCTGTGCCACCCCGGCGGCGTGTCGTCCATTGGCGCGCATGACCCGATCGGCGCGGCGCGCATTCGCGAACTGAACTACCTGAGCAGCGATCATTTCACGCAAGACCTGGCCGCGGCCGGCGTCACCTTGGGCCGGGTGTGGGCGTGAACCCGGGGCTTCAATCCACCTTCGCGCCCGACGCCTTCACCACCGCGGCCCACTTGGTCGTCTCGGCCGCGATGTAGGCCGCAAACTCGGCCGGCGTGTTGCCGCCTGGAATGGCGCCTTGCGCCAGCAGCCGCTCCTTCAGCGCCGCGCTGGCCAGCGCCTTGGCACTTTCCTGCTGGATCCGGTTGACGATGTCGGCCGGCGTGCCCGCCGGGGCCAGCAGACCGAACCACGAACTCGCGTCGAAGCCCTTGATCGGCCCGGCTTCGGCCACCGTCGGCAGCTCGGGCACGGCCGCGCTGCGCTGCGAACTGGTGACGGCCAGCGCCTTGAGCTTGCCAGCCTTGACCTGCGGCAGGGCCGAGGGCAGGTTGTCGAACATCAGGTCCATGGTGCCGCCGACCAGGTCGAGCAGTGCGGGGCCCGAACCGCGGTACGGGATGTGCACCATGAAAGTCCCGGTCATGGTCTTGAACAGTTCGCCGCTCAGGTGGATCGAGGTGCCGTTGCCGCTGGAGGCCATGTTCAGCCGGCCGGGGTTCTTGCGCGCGTAGGCGATCAGGTCGGCCACGCTGTTGATCTTCAGCGCCTCGGCCTTGGCCGGGTTCATCACCAGCACGTTGGGCACGCCGGCCACCAGGGTGATGGGGGCGAAGTCGCGCACCGCGTCGTAGGGCATCTTGGGGTACAGCGCGGCGTTGATCGACTGGGTGCCGACGGTGCCCATCAGCAGGTTGTAGCCATCGGGCGCCGACTTGGCGATCATGTCGGCACCGACATTGCCGCCGGCACCAGGCTTGTTGTCGACGATGAAGGTCTGGCCGAAGGCCTTGCCGAGCTCGGGCGCGAGCGCGCGGGCCAGGATGTCGGTGGTGCCGCCGGGCGCAAACGGCACGACGATGCGCACCGGCTTGTTCGGCCACGCGCTTTGCGCGCGCAGCGCGGCGGGCAGCATCGAGGCGCCGACGGCGGCCAGCAGGTGACGGCGATGGAGTGAGGGCATGGACAAGTCCTGTGGAGTGAGGCCGGTAGTGCGGCCGGCGAGGGCGCGAGCGCGCAGTGTCGCGCAGCCGGGCGGGCACGGTCCCCAGGGCTTGCCCGGGGCGGCTTCACGTTCAGGGAGGGTTCAGGCAGTGGCCACCGGCGCGCGGCGCCTGAACATGCCCCAACCCTGCATTGTCAGCACCGGCTCCTGGTGCTGGTTGAACACCTCCCACGCCGAACGGACCAGCCCGACGCCGGGCCGGCTCGCCATCGGCCGCGCGTCGAGCACGGTCAGGCGCACGCTCAGCGTGTCGCCGGGGCGCACCGGCTTGAGCCACTTCAGCTGGTCGATGCCGGGCGAGCCCAGGCTGGCGGAGTCGAGCAGATAGGCGTCGCACATCATGCGCATCGCCATCGCGCAGGTGTGCCAGCCGCTGGCCGACAGGCCGCCGAACAGCGAGGCCTCGGCGGCCGCGTCGTCGAGGTGAAAGGGCTGGGGGTCGAACTGCGCGGCAAACGCCAGCACGGCTTCACGCGTGACGGGCATGGCGCCGAAGCTGCGCACCTGGCCGACGGGGAAGTCTTCCCAGTGCTGCAAGGTGGAGGGAGTGGAAGGATCGGTCACGGGCGGTGCGTCTTCAACGAGCGGGCCGCCAGCATAACGACCCGCCACCCGCTTCAGGCAACGCAAACGCGCGCCGCAGCGCGGCGATGAGGGGAAGGAAAGGGAGGTGGCGGGCGGTGGTGGCGGCGTCGCGATGCGCATGCCGCATTGCTGATGTACCGCGCGCGGCCGGACGGCCGCGCCTTGAATGCGCTGGCTCAGGCGGGGGCGGAGGAGCCGAAGAAATGGCGGAACACGTCAGGCTCGAGCACCTCGCGCGTGACCAGGCCGCTGAGCGTTTCGCGATACGGCTGGCTCGGTGCGCTGCTGAGCAGGTCGGCCGGCATGGTGTTGTCCCAGGCCGAGACCGGCGCGCCGCGGCGCACCGGGTCGTGGACCATGCGCTCGGCCAGAGAGTCGGCCAACGACGGCAGCTCTTCCCATTCGATCGCGTCGCCGCGGGCCAGGAAGCGCTTGGCCGAGAGGAATTGCTGCAGTGATGAGGTGGAGTGACGCATGGTGACTTGCCCCTTCCTTCGTTGGTCAGTTGAACCTTGTCTGGACATAGTATCGACCACGTAAGCATTTGATTCAGCGGAAGTGCGACGCATAGTCGGCGCATTTCGCACCGTGCTGCGAAGCCGCGTGACAAGCGTCGCGTTTTGGCGCGACGCAACGTGAGCACGACGCCACAATTGCTGGCATGCCCCGCCTGACACCCCTGCCGCAAATGCCGCAAACCCCTGCTGCCATCGCGCCCTCGCGTGCAGACCGCACGAAGCACAGCCGCCTCCTGAAGGGCACGCGCACCGACCCGCAGAAGTTTGCGGTGCGGGCGCAGGCCAGCACGATCGACGGCCAGGGCGCATTTGCGGCCGAGGCCATCCCGGCACGGCGCAAGATCGGCGAGATCCGCGGCGAATCGATCAGCGTGAAAGAAGCGCGCCGCCGCGCCAAGGGGGTGGCGCGCATCATGATCGTCGAGCTCAGCGAGCGGCGCGCCATGGACGCCAGCGCTTCGAGCGACCCCCTGCGATTCACGAACCACTGCTGCGCGCCCAACGCGGTGCTGCGCATCCGCCAGGGCCGGGTGGAAATCTATGCCATGCGCGCGCTGAGCCCGGGCGAAGAGATCACCGTGAACTACGGCGAGACGCACCACGAAGGCAAACTGCGCTGCCGCTGCGGCGCGCCTGGTTGCGTGGGCCGGCTGTGAGCGCCGCGACCGTGGTGTCACGTGTAACAAGCGGCCGGCATGGCTTTTTGCGGCCTACCCTGTGAACCCTGAACCGACTGGCGGCGTTGGGAACGAGGTTCCGAATTCACACTCCACTCCCACTCCACCCCACAAAGAGGACTTGCGCATGACCACTTCTCCGATCGCGCTGCGGCGCCTGTCGAGCCCGCGCTTCATCGGCGCGACCCTGGTGTCGCTCCTGCTGGCCGCCTGCGGTGGTGGCGGTGACGGCCCCGCCCCGATTCCCACGGTGAGCTCGGTCTCTGTCGTGGCCGGCACGGCCAAATACAGCCAGAACATGGTCATCGCGGTGACCGGGACCGATGTGGACCTGGGGCTGTTCATCTCTTCGGCCGGTTGCACGGATCCGTTTCTCATCAACACGGCGGTCTATCCGAGTGGCTACTCCACGGCCTACTACGGCTGCAAGGTGAGCGCCGTGGGCACCAACCAGGTGGCCGTGGGCCGTGTGGTGGACAGTGCGGTATTGGGCAGTGCGGCCTTCACCGTGCCCTTGCCGCAGGTGACGATGACGGTCAGCGAAGGCCCCACCTTCAGCGGCACGATGGTGTTCACGCTGTTCCCGGCCAACGCGCCGCTGACGGTGAACAACTTCCTGAACTACGTGAACAGCGGCTTCTACCTCGGCACCATCTTCCACCGCGTCAACGTCGGCGTGGTGCAGGGCGGCGGTTACCTGCCGCTGACCCAGGGCGTGACGCCGAACCAGAAGGCTCCCACTTACGCGCCGATTCCGCTCGAAGTCGGCCGGGGTTTGAGCAACACGCTGTGGAGCATCGGCATGGCGCGCGGCGCCGCGCTCGACTCGGCCACGTCGCAGTTCTACATCAACGTGGCCGACAACCTCAGCCTCGATGGCCTGAACGGTGGCTACGCAGTGTTCGGCACCGTGACCACGGGCACCACGGTGGTCGAAGACATCGACACCGCACCGTGCGCGCCGTTCACCAACATCTCGGAGTGCGCACCGAACCTGAACATCCTGATCACCGGCGCGACGCAGACGCGGTAGGCCGCCTGTCTGCTTGGCCCCTGGCGCGGCGGCGTACAGTGGGCGGCATGCCCCCGCCGAGCGCCGCCCCCTCGCCCGCCGAGCCCCACCCGCCCCTGAAGCAGACCCTGCGCTTCACGCACGTGGCCTCGGGCGCCCGCATCGCGTGGGCCACCAGCGGGCGCGGCCCGGCGCTGGTTCGTGCCGCCCACTGGATGACGCATGTCGAGCACGACCTGCAATCGCCCATCTGGCGCCCCTGGCTGGAGCGCCTCGGCCGTGCGGTGACGCTGGTGCGCTATGACGAACGCGGCTGCGGGCTGTCCGGCCCCGACACGGTGCCGCTCGGGCTGGACGCGGCGCTGGAAGAACTCGACGCCGTGGTGAATGCCAGCGGCCTGCAGCCGGTGGCGCTGCTGGGCATGTCGGGCGCGTCGGCTCCCGCGATCGCCTAAGCGGCCCGGCACCCGCAGCGCGTGAGCCACCTGGTGATCCTGGGCGGCTACACGCACGGCCTGCTGCACCGCCAGCCCACGCCCGAACAACTGCAGATGCACGAGGCCACGGCCCAGCTGATGCGGCACGGCTTGGGCCTGCGCGACGCCGCGGTTCAGCAGTTCTTCACCGCCACCATGCTGCCCGATGCACGGCCCGAGCAGGTGCAGGCCTTGAACGAGCAGCAGCGTCTGTCGTGCGACGGCGAGCGCGCGGCGGCCATCCTGCGCGCCCGGGCGAGCCTGGATGTGCGCGCGCTGCTGCCCCAAGTGCAATGCCCGACCTTGGTGCTGCACAGCGCCGGTGACGCGGTGGTGCCAGTGGAGCTGGGGCGCGAACTGGCGGCGGCCATCGTCGGCGCGCGCTTCGAGACGCTGCCGTCGCGCAACCACCTTCCGCTGGCCGGTGAAGCGGCCTTCGACCGTTTCTGCGATGCCATCGCCGAGTTCATCGGCGGGCCGGCGCAGGCGCGCGCCGCCGCGCTCACGCCGCGCGAGGCCGAGCTGGCCGAACTGGTGGCGCGCGGGCTCGACAACCTGCAGATCGGTGCCCACCTCGGCCTGGCCGACAAGACGGTGCGCAACGGCTTGTCGGCGCTGTACGCCAAGCTCGGCGTCGAAGGCCGCTCCCAGGCCGTGGTGCGCACGCGCGAGATGGGGCTCGGGCAGCACACGACTTGAGTTCGCGGCCGGGACACCTGTCCCTGTCGGTTCCGCCTCTTGCGGGGCTGGGCGCAACGTGCCGGGACATCTGTCCTGTGGCCCACGACCGGCATCGGCGTTGCAATCGAATCCGGTCAACCCCACCGGAGAACGTCATGAACAAGGCCGCCGTCAGTGTGTATGTGTTTGGTGTCTACCTGCTGGGCCTCGTCGGCCCCGGCTTCATGTTGGCGCCGCATGGGGTGCTCGGCCTGGTGGGCTTGAGCGCGGGCGACGACCTGTGGATTCGCATGCTCGGCCTGCTGGCCGCGCTGCTCGGCTTCTATTACGTGATGGCCGCGCGCGCGCAGCTCGATCCATTCATCCGCTGGACCGTGCCGGCCCGCTGCGCCGCGGCTGCTTTCATGCTGCTGCTGGTGCTGCTCGGCAAGGCGGCGCCGGCCTTGCTGCTGTTCGCTGCCACCGACCTGGCCGCCGCGGGCTGGACATTCTTGTCGCTGCGCGCCAGCGCCGCCAGCGGCTATCGGGGCAGCGGCGCTCGGGGCGCGCCATCAGGGCCTCGTCAGGCGTAGGCCGCTGGGTAACGATCGACCGTCAGACCGGTCATGTCGATCTGCGGCGTGCGCCCGCCGATCACGTCGGCCATCACCCGGCCAGTGCCGGCCGCCATGGTCCAGCCCAGCGTGCCGTGACCGGTGGCGAGGAACAGCTTGGGGATGCGCGTGGAGCCCAGCACCGGCGTGCCGTCGGGCGTCATCGGGCGCAGGCCGCACCAGAACTCGGCGCGCGACACATCGCCGCCGTTCGGGAACAGGTCGGTCACCACGTGCTCCAGCGTGTGGCGGCGCGCGTCGTGCAGCTTCAAGGTGTAGCCGGCCAGCTCGGCCGTGCCGCCGACGCGGATGCGATCGCCCAGGCGCGTGACGGCGACCTTGTGGGTCTCGTCCATCACCGTCGATTCGGGTGCGCCTGACGGGTCGGTGATCGGCACCGTGATCGAATAACCCTTGACCGGGTAGACCGGGATGCGGATGCCCAGCGGCTTCAGCAGCAACGGCGAATAGCTGCCCAGCGCCACGAGGTAAGCGTCGGCCTTCAGTATGCCGGCGTCGGTGACCACGCCGTCGATCTGCTTGGCGGCCAGCAACAGCCGCTTGATCTGCGTGCCGTAGCGGAACTGCACGCCACGTTGCACCGCCAGCGCGGCCAGGTTCTGCGTGAACTTAAAGCAGTCGCCGGTTTCGTCGCCGGGCAGCAGCAGGCCACCGACGAATTTTTCGCGCGTGTGCGCCAGCGCCGGTTCGTGGCGGATGCAGCCGTCCATGTCGAGCAGTTCGTAGCGCACGCCGTAGCGCTGCAGGATCGCGATGTCGGCGGCCGTGCCGTCGAACTGAGCCTGGGTGCGAAACAGTTGCAGCGTGCCCTGCATGCGCTCGTCGTAGCGGATGCCGGTTTGCGCGCGCAGCTCCACCAGGCAGTCGCGGCTGTACTCGGCCAGCCGCACCATGCGGCCCTTGTTCAGCTCGTAGCGCTCGGTGGTGCAGTTGCGCAACATCGCCAGCCCCCAGCGGATGAACTCCAGGTCGAGGTGCGGGCGGATCACCAGCGGGCGGTGCTGCATCAGCAGCCATTTGATGGCCTTGACCGGCACGCCCGGCCCGGCCCACGGCGCCGAGTAACCGGGGGACACCTCGCCGGCGTTGCCGTAGCTGGTTTCGAGCGCGGCGGCGGGCTGGCGGTCGAGCACCGTGACCTCGTGGCCGGCCACAGCCAGCTGGTAGGCGCACGACACGCCGATGACACCGCTGCCCAGAACAATGACTTTCATGCGTGCAGTCTCCTTGGCGGCGCAGCTTATCCACCGTGGCGGCAAATGTCTCGCGCATTGGCGCCTTGTTGGCCGAACAATGCTCGGCGGCCGACGGCCAGCAAGCAGTTTGCATGCCGCAGCCGCCACAATGCGAAGCAACCTTCCCTCCCGGTGGCAACCTCATGAGATCCCAATCCGCCTTTGTCGCGCCCGCCCGCTTCGACGATCCCGCGGCCGCGCTGGCGCAGGTGCGCCTGATCTACGACAACAGCGTGACCCACCTGCGCGACGCCCTGCAGGCCTTCGTGGCAGGCAAGGCCAGCGACGCGCCTGGCGCCGCCGGCGCGGACGCGCAGACCCGCGTGCGCTCCTGCTACCCATTCGTGCGCGTGCACACCGACACCGTGGCGCGCGCCGACTCGCGCCTCAGCTACGGTTTTGTCGCCGGCCCGGGCACTTACGAGACCACGCTGACCCGGCCCGACCTGTTCGGCAACTACTACCTCGAGCAGTTCCGCCTGCTGCTGAAGAACCACCACGTGACCCTGGAGGTGGGCACCAGCACGCAGCCGATTCCGGTCCACTTTTCGCTGGCCGAGAACGACCACATCGAAGGCAACCTCAGCACCGAGCGGCGCCTGCTGATGCGCGACCTGTTCGACCTGCCCGACCTGGCCGCGATGGACGACGGCATTGCCAACGGCACCTACGAACCCGGCCCCGGTGTGGCGCAGCCGCTGTCGCTGTTCACCGCGCCGCGGGTCGACTACTCGCTGCACCGGCTGCGCCACTACACCGGCACGGCCCCCGAGCACTTCCAGAACTTCGTGCTGTTCACGAACTACCAGTTCTACATCGACGAGTTCGTGCGCCTGGGCCACGAGCTGATGTCCGACGAAGACATCGTCGAAGACGGCTACTCCGCCTTCGTCGAACCCGGCAACGTGGTCACGCGCCGCACCGGCCGCGCAGCCCAGCCCGGCGACGAGCACGGCGCGCCGCCACCGCGCCTGCCGCAGATGCCGGCCTACCACCTGGTGCGGCCCGACGGCAGCGGCATCACCATGGTCAACATCGGCGTCGGCCCGGCCAACGCCAAGACCATCACCGACCACATTGCGGTGCTGCGCCCGCACGCGTGGATCATGCTCGGCCACTGCGCCGGGCTGCGCAACACGCAGCAGCTCGGCGACTACGTGCTCGCCCACGGCTACGTGCGCGAAGACCACGTGCTCGATGAAGACCTGCCGCTGTGGGTGCCGATCCCCGCGCTGGCCGAAGTGCAGGTGGCGCTCGAAGCGGCGGTGGCCGAGATCACCCAACTCAAGGGCTACGAGCTTAAGCGCATCATGCGCACCGGCACGGTGGCCAGCACTGACAACCGCAACTGGGAGCTGCTGCCGCAGCGCACGCCCGAGCGCCGCTTCAGCCAGAGCCGCGCGATCGCGCTCGACATGGAAAGCGCCACCATCGCCGCCAACGGCTTCCGCTTCCGCGTGCCGTACGGCACCTTGCTGTGCGTGAGCGACAAGCCGCTGCACGGCGAGATCAAGCTGCCCGGCATGGCCAACCACTTCTACCGCGCACGGGTGGACCAGCACCTGCGCATCGGCATCCGCGCGATGGAGTTGCTGCACGAGCAGGGTGTCGATCAATTGCACAGCCGCAAGCTGCGCAGCTTTGCCGAAGTGGCGTTCCAGTAGCCCGCCTCAGAGCCGGCCGGGGGGCAGCGTCTGCGGCCGAAGCCGCCCGCAGGGGGATTTTTGCCGTCGGCCGAACGGGCTTACAGTCCCGAACTGCAAAAAAATTCTCAGGGCGAAGGGTTGGTGTTGTGCCGGCGTTGAACGGCCGACCGGTGAAATCCGAGAAGGTGGCGCGAGATGGTTACTTCGAATTCGGTCGTTGCCGAGCGATGGCGCATCGCTGAAGTCGACCCCGAAAGCCCGGTCCTGGCGGAGCGCGACCGCGAGCTGTTGCGAATTCTGGTCCGCAAGCACCAGGGCTACATCGAACAGGGCCGCGGCCGCGAGGCGCACGGCATGGGCACGGCCATCCTGCTGGTATGGCAGGTGGCCACGATGCCGGGCCAACGGGCCGAAGTGCCGGACACCGGCCTGGGCGACCTTTAGGGCAACTTCCCAGCCTCACATTCGGGCGCCCACGGCGGCCCCGATTGCCGGCCGCTGCACTATCCCTTACGCTCGGCGCTCGCACAGACCACCCACGGGCGCTGGAGCCGCGCTCAGGTCGCCGCCGGGCCGCCCCAAGGCGACCGGCCCCCTCGGGGGGTGACGCCGCAGGCGTCTCGGGGGCCCACAACAGGAGCGCCCATGTCGTCTACCACGCCCAACCCCGGCATTGCCGCGATCCGCACCATTGCCTTCGTCGGCCAGACCACGGCCGGCAAGACCAGCCTGGTGGAAGCGCTGCTGCACAAGGCCGGCGCCATCGGCGCGCCAGGCAGCCTGGAGCGCGGCACCACGGTGTGCGACTTCGACCCGATGGAGCGGCGCGCGCAGCACTCGCTCAATTCGGCCGTGGCGCACCTGAAGCACCGCGACACGCGGGTGCACCTGATCGACACGCCCGGCTATGCCGACTTCGTCGGCCAGTCGATGACGGCGCTTGAGGCGGTGGAGACGGCGGCCATCGTCATCAACGCCACCACCGGCATCGAGATGATGAGCGCGCGCATGATGGACTGGGCCGCCGGCCGGCACCTGTGCCGCATGGTCATCGTCAACAAGATCGACGCTCAGGGTGTGGATCTGGCCGGCCTGGTGACGCGCATTCAGGATGCGTTCGGCAAGGAATGCCTGCCGCTGAACCTGCCCGCTGCGGGCGGGACCCAAGTGGTCGATTGTTTCTTCAATCCGTCCGGCGAGGCGGATTTTTCATCTGTGGAGGCCGCTCATCGTGCGCTCGTGGAGCAGGTGGTCGAAGTGGACCCCGACTTCGTCGAGCGCTACCTGAATGACGGCGACGTGGACCCGCGCGAACTGCACGCCCCGCTCGAGCAGGCGCTGCGCGAGGGGCACCTGATCCCGATCTGTTTTGTCTCGGCGCGCAACGGTGCCGGCGTGGCCGAACTGCTCGATGTGTTCGACCGGCTGCTGCCGAACCCGACCGAAGGCAACCCGCCGCAGTTCTACAAAGGCGAGGGCGCCGAAGCGAAGGAGCTGCACGCCGACCCGGACGCGGCCAAGCACGTGATCGCGCATGTGTTCAAGGTCACTGTCGATCCTTACGTCGGCAAGATGGGCATCTTCCGCATTCACCAGGGCACGGTCACGCGCGACAGCCTGCTGTACATCGGCGACGGGCGCAAGCCGTTCAAGGTCGGCCACCTGTTCATGCTGCAGGGCAAGGAGCATGTGGAGGTGGTCAAGGGCTTGCCGGGCGACATCTGCGCGGTCGCCAAGGTCGACGAGATGCACTTCGACGCGGTGCTGCACGACGCTGCCGAAGACGACCACCTGCACCTGCGGCCGCTGGACTTTCCCGTGCCGGTGCACGGCCTGGCGATCGAGCCCAAGCGGCGTGGCGACGAGCAGCGCATGTGGGAAATTCTGCAGAAGCTCGTCGACGAAGACCCGTGCCTGAAGGTCGAACACGTGGCCACTACCAACGAGACGGTGGTCTACGGCCTGGGCGAGTTGCACCTGCGCACCCTGCTCGAACGCATGAACGAGGTCTACAAGTGCGAGGTCAATACGCGCCCGCCGCGCATCGCCTACCACGAGACCATCACCGCGCCGGCCGAGGGCCACCACCGGCACAAGAAGCAGAGCGGCGGCGCGGGGCAGTTCGGCGAGGTGTTTCTGCGCATCGAGCCGCTGCCGCGCGGCGGCGGTTTCGAGTTCGTCGACCAGGTCAAGGGCGGCACGATTCCGGGCCAGTACATTCCGGCGGTCGAGAAGGGCATTCGCCAGGCGCTCGACGGCGGCGTGATTGCCGGCTACCCGGTGAAAGATGTGCGCGTGATCGTCTATGACGGCAAGTTCCACACGGTCGATTCGAAAGACATCGCCTTCGCGACCGCCGGCCGCAAGGCCTTCATCGACGCGGTGCTGAAGGCGCGCCCGATCGTTCTCGAGCCGATCGTCAAGGTAGACATCAGCGCGCCGGAGCACTGCATGGGCGACATCACCGGCGACCTGGCGGCCAAGCGCGGGCAGGTCAACGGCACCGACTCGATGCAGGCCGGCGGCATGACCGTCAACGGCCTGGTGCCGCTGTCGGAACTGAACGGCTACCAGGCGCGCCTGAACGGCATGACCGGCGGGCAGGGGCGTTATGTGATCGCGCTGAGCCACTACGAGGCGGTGCCGCCGGCTGTGCAGCAGCTGCTGATGGGCAAGTACAAGGCGGCCGACGACGACCAGTAGAGCGTCGCGGCGCGCCAGCGACGGTCAGCGACGAGTCAGCGCCGCATCCAGCCCAACAGCGCCGGCAGCGCGCGGCCCAGCAGCTTCGGGAAGCGCTCGGCCAGCGGCATCAGTTGCGCCACGTCGTCGGCCCTCCAGGTCTTGAAGACGAAGCTCGCGACGATGAACACCGCGGCGTACAGCAGCCCGCCGACGAATTGCATCACCAGGCCGGCGTTCAGCCACAAGCACGCGCCCGCGACCGCTGCCGCGACAAACGCCGCCAGGAACTGCCGCCCCAGTTCGCGCCACGGCAGCGAGACCGCGAACACGCGCACGATGCCGATGCCGATGAGCAGGAAGATCACCACGCTGGACACCGCGTGGGCCGTCACCGCGCCGATCAGCCCGTAGCGCGGCACCAGCAGCACCGCGGCGGCAATGCTCAAGCCCACCGACAACACGGCCACGTAGGCGCGGATGCGCTGGTTGTCGGTGGTCGACAGCAGCGCGCCGAACGCCCCTTGCGACAAGGTGATGCCGGCCACCACCGACATCACGCGAAACACCAGCACCGCCGGCTCGTATTGCGCGCCGTACATCAGCGCAATCACCGCGTCGGCCCACAGGAAGCCGACGCCGGCCAGCAGCAGGCCGGCAAAGTTGAAAAAGCGCACCGCGTCGGACAGGATGGCGTTCACGCGGGCCGTACCGCCGGAGCCGAAACCGTGGCCCATCAGCGGCATCAGCACCGTGTTCAGGCCAGCCGACAGCAGTTCGACGCCGCCGCGCGTGAGGCTGGCGGCAATCGCGAAGAAGCCCACTTCGGCCGGGCCGACGTACTGGCTCAGCAGGTAGGTCTCGCTCGACTTGTTGCCGAACGCGGCCGCCACGGTGAGCAGCACGGTCCAGAGGAGGTGGTTCTTCAGGCGCGGCGCCAGCGCGTCGTCCAGCCCGCGGCCGGACGGCTTGATGCGGCGGGCGCGCAGCATGCGCCACACGATCAGCGCGTAGGCCACGCTGGTCAGCGCGAACAGGCCGAGGTAAGCCGTCAGCGGGACCTTCATGAACCACAGCACCAGCACGCACACCAGGTTGGCGGCGCTGACCGACATGGTGGAGAAGGCCTCGACCGAGAACTGGCCGTAACCCTTGGCCATCGACACGTCGAACAGGTAGAAGGTCTTGGCGATCATGCTGACCAGCACGACGCCGGCGAACAGCACCACCTGGCCGGTCCAGCCGGCTGGAATCGTCAGCGGCAAGGTCACCAGAAAACCCACCGTGGTGGCAATCAGGCACAGGTACTGCAGCCGCAGCAGCCAGCCGTGCACGCCCCGCGCCGCGCGTTTGTTTTCGCGCCCCAGGCTTTCGGAGATGAAGCGGATGCCGGTGGTGTTCAGCCCGTTGTTGCCGAACTGCACCAGCACGCCGGAGAGCCAGACGATGTAGACGTAGCGGCCGAAATCCTCCGGCCCGATGGCGCGCGCGATCACGGCGCTGACGATCAGCCCGAAGAAGAAGCTGACGTAGGTCGAGCCCGTCATCAGCAGCGCGGCCTTGGCCGTCGCGAGGCCGCTGAAGGGATTGCTCATGTGAGCGCCTCGACCGACGGTGACTCGGGAACCACGTCACGAACGCACGCCGTGGCACCCACCGCCGTCGCGATAGCATCGCCGCGCCCCAACACAAACCCAGCCCCATGAAGCCCAGTGACGCGCCGTTGAACATCCTCCACGTGGTCGATTCGCTGGAGTTCGGCGGGCTGGAGAGAGTCACGACCGACCTCGCCAAGGCGCAGCACGTGCGCGGCCACGGCGTGGCGGTGTTCAGCATCAACTCCACCGACGGACTGCGACCCGAATTGCTCGCGGCGGGCATTCCGGTGGTGGTGGGCGGCAAGTCGCGCAGCCTCGACTGGAACGTGCTGAGCCAACTGCGCCGCACCGTTGCCGAGCGCAAGATCGACGTGCTGCACAGCCACAACTTCGTGCCCAACTACCACGCGGCCCTGGCCGTGCTCGGCGCAAGCCACGCGCCCGCGCTGGTGAGCACCTGCCACGACATGGGCGACCGGCTGTCGAACCGCAAGCTGCGCTGGCTCTACAGCCTGTCGCTGCTGCGCACGCGCCGCGTGGCCATGGTCGGGCAGCAGGTGCACGACCGTTATGTGGCCACGGGCATGGTCAAGGCCGACGCTGCCGAGACCGTTCTGAACGGCATTCCGGTGCAACGCTTCACCGGCTCGCCAGCGCGGCGCCTGGCGGCCCGCCAGGCGATGGGTCTCGCCGCCGACGTGCCGGTGATCGGCACCGTGGGGCGGCTGGTGTCGCTGAAAAACCAGCGCCTGCTGATCGAGGTGCTGCCGACCCTGCTCGCCAGCCACCCGACATTGCGACTGGTGATCGCCGGCGACGGGCCGCTCGATTCGGCGCTGCGGGCGCAGGCGGTGTCGCTCAACGTGGACCGGCAGGTCGAGTTCCTGGGCCAGCGCCGCGACGTGGCCGACCTGCTGCCGGGCTTCGACATCTTTGCGCTGCCGTCGCTGACCGAGGGGCTGTCGATCGCCTTGCTGGAAGCTTGTGCCACCGGCGCGGCCGTGGTGGCCACGTCGGTCGGCGGCAACCCCGAGATCGTGCACGACGGCCAGACCGGCCTGCTGGTGCCACCCGACGATGGCGCGGCTCTGCGCAAAGCGTTGGCCACGCTGCTGGCCGACCCGGCCCTGCGCGCTCGGCTGGGCACTGGCGCCAGCGAATGGGTCAACGCCCACGCGTCGATCGACGCGTTGTGCAACACCTACGACCGGTTCTACCGGCGGGTGCTGTAGCCGCACCGGGACCGTCGTCATTTCTTGTTGTCGCGCATCCAGCGGAAGGCGAGTTCCATCGCGCTCGGCGTCGGCACCGCCTGCTGCCAACCGATGGCGCGCAAAGGCGCGTTGCTGTACTTCAAAGGGCGGTACATGGACCGAACCACGTAAGGCGTGAAGACGGCCGGCAACTGGCCCTTGGAAACGCGGTGGTAGCGCTCGAGGTAGCGCGAGCCCATCATGAAAGCCCAGTACGGCACGCGCAGGGTGCGCAGCGGCTCAACCTGTTTGCGGTAAGCCTGCAGGTACTGGCTGCAAGAGGGCAGGTCGTCGTCGACCACGTTGAAGGCGCTGCCTGCGGGCGCGTGCAGCGTGGCCTGCGCGACCGCATCGGCGCAGTTGTCCACATACGTCAGCGGCAAGGTCACGCCGCCGCCGAGGCTGAAGAAGAAGCCCATCGCCTTGAGCCCGACGCGCGGCGACAAGCCACCGCCACCCGGGCCGTAGATGACGCCGGGACGCAAGATCACGGTCTCGAAACCGTGCTCCTTCGCGAGGTCGAGGAACATGCGCTCCTGGCGCGTCTTCGCGTACCCGTACGGCCCCTTGTTGATGCCGATCTCTTCGATCGGGGTGGACTCGGCGAGCAAGGCCCCATCGGCCAGCGGCTCGGTCTTGTAGACCGAGAAGGAGCTGATCAGCACGACCCGCTTGACGTGTTGCGCGACCGCCGCTTCGAGCAGGTTGCGCGAACCGAGCACGGTGTTGGCGAACATGTCGGCCGCCGCGCCGCGCATGCCGGCGGCGGCGTGGATCACGCAGGCTACGTCTTGCAGCATGGTGTTCAGCGTGCCGCGCGCGAGCAGGTTGGCGGCGGCCCAGGTGATCGTCGCCTGCGGAAATTCGGCGCCGAGCGATTCGATGAACCCGGCCGGCGGGCGCGCGCGGAAGTGCAGCCGAACGTCGGTCGCGCCCTTGGCGAGCAGGCTGTGGGCGATGCGCTTGCCGAGAAAGCCGCCGGCGCCGGTCAATAGGATCTTCATGCCTTGGCCTCCGTGCCGGCCGCTCGTTGGCTCGCCATCTGCTCCACCATCTGATCGATCGCGCGGCACACGCGCAGGATGTGCGCGTGCGGCACCGGGTCATCGCCACGCGCTTCGACCGCATCGTAGAAGCGATTCAACAGCACCCGCATGCACTGGAAGTAGTGCGCCTCGTGGCGCCGGAACATGCCCAGAGCGCGCCAGCCATTGCGCATGAAGCGCCGTGCCTGCACCCACGGCGGGAACAGCCGGCCGATCGCGCTCGGCTGGGTCTGGCGCGCGCTTTGCACCAGCGTGCGCGAGGCGTAGTCGAGCTCCACCGTGTCAGCCGTGCCGACCACGCGCAAGGTGTGCGCCACCGGGCGGCCGTGCGCG
>JANMYQ010000396.1:0-9832 GCA_031382215.1 Methylibium sp. | reverse complement strand
CCAGCAGCGGCGACACCAGCACTGAATCGACACCGGGGCGGCTCGCCGCCACTGCCGTGCCGGGGGCGGCGATGAACGCGCTGCCGACCTGCGTCTGCGCGCGCGCCGGCCGGCAGCTCACCGACGCGGGCGGCGCCGCCGACTGGCAGGCCGACAGGCCCGCTGCGACCAGCAGCAGCGCCGCCGCAGCAGTCGCACGCGCCGGCTGGCGATCAGCGGTAGACCACATCGTCGGCCCCGGCGCGTTCCACTTCATAAAGGCCCGTCCAGACGATGTTGCTCGTCTCCACGTCCACGAGTTCGAAGACGAACTGGCTGTAACGCTGCTGCATGCCGGTCTTGCCCTGCACCGAGTCGAGCGTCGAGAAGGTGCCGGCCAGGCGGTAGTCGGCGCCCAGCTGGGCCTTGCTCATCGGTTTGCTGCCGCTGTCGGTCACGCCGTCGCGCTTGAGGTCGCGTTCGGCCGCCACCATGCCCGCGTGGCGCCGGCCGACGAACATCAGCCGGCCAGCCGCCGCGCGGTTGAGCTCGACCAGCAGCCGCTGCGAGATGAGGTTGCGGTTCATCGGCTGGCTGCCGTCGATCTTGAAGAACTGCGCGTCGATGATGACTCGCGGCGCCGCGGCGCCATCACCCATCACGCCCTTGGAGCTGAGGATGTCGCGCGCCATCTGGTTGGTCATGGCTGCGATGTCCCGGCCGCCGACGCCCACGCCCTGGACGGGCCCGCGCGAGCCGACGGCGATCTCTTGCACCCCTTGCCCGCTGCTGTTGACCGGGGCGGGCGCGCTGGCGCAGGCACCGAGTGCGGCGCAGGCGGCGAGCACGGCAAGGAGTCGGGATCGTGGGGACATGGCGTGGGCCTCTCGGGTGGGGTGTGGGGCGGGGGCGGGTCGGGCGCTAGAAACGAGATCAGAACGAGATCAGAACGTGGTCAGAACGAAGCCCGCAGGAATAACCGGAAGGCTTCGTTGGGCTTGTCGCGGTCGTCTTCCATCGGCTCGGCCGGCCAGGGCGACGGGTTGCCGATGCCGCCTTGCG
This sequence comes from Methylibium sp., assembly GCA_031382215.1. Lineage (GTDB taxonomy): Bacteria > Pseudomonadota > Gammaproteobacteria > Burkholderiales > Burkholderiaceae_C > LGRD01. Next base: position 8,791 of record JANMYQ010000396.1, on the reverse strand, counting down.
TTGCATCGAGCGCCGAGAATTCGCGGCCGTAGGCAAAGGAACATTTGTCGGCATGGGTCGCGGCGATCAGTGCCGGCCGCGGCTTCTTTGTGGCCGTGGTGACGAAGGCCTTGGGTTCCAGGCCCATCTCGGCACCATAGGCCTCGATGAACACGTACTTCGGCAGCGAGCCCCAATAGCGCGTGTCGGCCTCGGTCTTGGTCGACCTCGAGGCCAGCGACGCGAACGACCCGATCAGCGACGCGCCGGCGCCGAGCATGCCCAGGTTCTTGGCCACGCTGAGCTTGTCGGAGCCGAGCGTCGACAGCGAACCGTACAGCGCCGCCGAAGCGACCGAGCTGCTGATGTCGGACAGGGCCGCGGTCGTTTCCTTGAACTGCACCTTGCCGTCCAGCAGGCCCTGGATCGGCCGGCCGCCGCGGGTGAGGGCGAGCCAGTCCAGGTTGGCCGCCACGCCCTGGCGCGCCGCTTCGGCCGGCGGCCGGGCGTAGTTCACCTGCACGCCCTGGCTCACGTCGGGCTGGGGAAAGAAGCTCAGGATGTTCTTCGCGTCTCCCAAGGTCACCTTCTCAGGGCCAATGCCGCGGTCGAACAAGGTGATGTGGCGCGGAAAGCTCGGGTGAGCGAGCTTGAAGTACGGGTCGATCGCGTACTTTTGCATCGCCGCCAGCAACTCGTCGGCGCGCTGCGCATCGCCGTCGCAGGCCGAAGCCCAGGCCGCCAGGTAGGTGGGCAGCGCAAAGGAGCGGTCGTACTTTTCAGTCTGGCCCATTGCGTTCTGCAGGTCCGACTGCAGGAACGCCGCGCGCGCGTTCTGGAAGTCGCCCTCGCGCAGGTACAGCAGGCCGCGGTAGTAGAACGCCATCGCGCGTTCGTAGGGCTCGCCCTTGAAGTCTTTCACGCCCTCGGCCGACCACAGCGACTTGGCCTTGGCCGCGTTCGGGTCGTCGGCGTAGATGCGCAAGATGCGCGCGGTCGATTGGTCGAGCGCCTTTTCGGCAATGTCGTGCCGCGTCACTTCCAGCGCCGCCAGCGCCAGCAGGTTGAGGTTGAGCACGGCGTTCCACTCGCCTTCCATGTAGAGCGTGTGGAAGAACTGCTTCAGAGGCTCGGGCTTGTTCTTGATGAAGGCGTCGGCCTCCTTGATCAGCTCTTTCTCGGACTTCGATCCCCAACCCGCCACCGCCGCGTGCGCGAATACGGCGGCCGCCAGCGCGAGCAGCGCCGAGCGGCAGCGGCGTGAACGGGAGGGCCGCGCAAGGCGAAGGGCGGGCGTTACGTGCATGGCCGGCAACGCGCTACTGCTGGCCGGGGCCGAGGAAGCGCTTGGCGTCCTGGCGCAGCTCGACCAGTTCTTCTTCGGTCGGCGGGATGTAACGCAGCCTGATCGTGAAGCCGACCGCCTGCCCGGGCTCCAGCACCAGCCGGCGGAAGGTGTATTTGTGCATTTCGCCGACGCGGTCGTGCTGCATCTCCACCGTTTCGCTGCTGCGCGAGAAGTTGTCCATGCCCATCGCGAACAGGCCGAAGATCGGGATGCTGGTCAGCGCGCCCTTCATGTTGCGCCGATCGTTGTACTTGGCTGCGGTGTCGGCGGCCTTGAACGCCAGCTCGGGCGGCAGCAGGTCGTAGACCGTCAGGTCACCGCGAAACGGTTTCTCGCCGCGGTTGAAGGCCAGCAGCACCAGATCGATGTCGAACTTCTTCGGGTCGCTGGACTGCAGGTCGATGCCGATCTGCTGGATGAAGAAGTCGCCCTTGAGCAACTGCCCCTTCATCACCTCGATCTTGGCGCCTTCGCGCCGGTTCATCGCGAGCGCCTTCTTGGCCTCGGCCTCGGTCACGCTGCCGGGCTCGAACAGAACGATCTTGACTTCGGGCGAACCCACCACCGAGCGCATGCTGCCGGGTGACACGGCGATGGTGTCGCCCACGTTGATGCCCGCCAGGTCGGGCTGGCCGGTCGGGTCGAGCAAGACCTTGGGGTGGGCGTCGCCCCCCGTCGTCGTCGTGCGCAGCAGCATCGGCGGGCTGCTGCAGCCCGCGAGAAACAGCACCAGGGCTGCGGCGGCGGCGAAGCGCAATGACATGAAAACTCTCCCTGTTGTTGGCGTGGATGAAGGTCGGCGCGCGACCCGGCGGTGCTCTGAGTTGCTCTATTCGATGGCTATTCGATCGCTTTGCGGATGCGGCCGGACAGCTCCTCGGCCATCGCGCGGCCGTAGCTGCCCGGGGTGATCTCGACGGCTTCGGTCACCTCGACCTTGCGAAAGCCGGTGTCGTCGGTGATGTACTTCCACTTGCGTTCGGGGGCCGCGAGCTTGGGGATCGCCAGCGTGTACTGCGACAGCAGGTAGTCGTTGCCGTCCACCTTCTTCAAGGTCACGCGAAAACCCACCTTCAGCGGCGAGGCCTCGTCGCGCAGCCGAGCGACTTCGAGGAAGTGGGTGCCGAGGTTGGTCCGGCCCACCTCGACCAGGTTCTTGGAGATCTGCGACGGCAGCAGCGAGCTCAGCGGAATGCCGGCCGCCAGCAGCGCCTGCACGAAGCTGGACTCGATCTGCGCCTCGACGTTGGGCGCCAGCAGCGGGTCCGAGGCGCCGTCCACACCGGAGCGCGGCGAGCGTGGTGGCGGCGGGGGGGCGCCGGGCACCGGGGGCTCGGGCAGCGCCTCACGGTTCCAGATCAGCAGCACCTTGCGGGCACCGGGAGGCGCCGCGGTGGCGGGGGCGCGGGGTGCGGCGGGCACGGCTGTCGGGGCTGCAGCGGTGGTGATTGCTGCGGGGGTGGCTGCGGAAGGCGTGGCTGGCGTGGAAGGCGCTGTGGCCACCGCTGCGGTCGCCCCGCCCTGGCCGGGGCTGAAGAAATAGAAGTTGCCGCGCGCTTCGTTGTACAGCGCCGGCCGCTGCACATGGCTGACGGTGCTGGCGAGTTGTTCGACCGCGTCCTGCACCTCGCGCACCAGTTCTTCAACGCGAATGCCGGGCCGCTTCATGCGGGCGATGAACTCGCGCGTGAACACGCCGTTCGGGTGGCTGTCGGACTCGCTCAGCCGGTCCAGCGCCTGCTGCCCCTTGCTGGCCGAATAGACCACCATCTGCCCCTTGGGTGGCTCGGGCGCGCTCAGCCCGCGCGTGGCGCCCAGGCTGCGGCCCTGCGACTTGAGCGGGTTGTCGCGGCAGGCGTCGACCATCACCAGGCTGAACGCGGCCTTGGCCTGGCCGAGCTGCTCCATCAGGTCGTTCAGCGCGTACGAGGTCTTGTCGATCACCGCTTCGCTGGTGGCGTTGATGTCCACCGGCAGCAGGTAGTTGCCGCTTTTGATCTGCACGCCGTGGCCGGCGAAGAAAACCACCACCTCGTCGCCGCCTTCGATGCGCTGCGTCAGGGTGTCGATCGCGCGCACCATCGCGGCATGCGTCAGGTCGCGGTGCAGCAGCACCTCGAAGCCGGCCGCCTTGAGTTCGCGCCCCATTGCCACGGCATCGTTGCCAGCCTTGTACAGCTTGCTCACATGCTGGTAGTTGTCATTGCCCATCACCAGCGCGATGCGCTTGGCCAGGGCCGGCGGCGTGGCAAGCGCCAGGCATGCGGCGCTCAGGGCAATCCACCAGACAACACCAGGCTTCATGGGGTAGACATCGTTCTTGTTTTGCGCCGTCAGGAGCGGCACCACGGCCGGTTGAATCGCTCGACTCCCGGGCGATCGGCGTGTTCGCCCCGCGGTTCAACTGACGGGAATTCTGGCGCAATCGGTCTCAGGTGCGTTGCGTGCAGCGCGAACGTTGGCGCCGAATCCGTGACGGCTTGCACGCGCTATGCGCGAGGAACTTGATCAGCGTTGCCCGATGGTCGAGCGCCTCCGGCCGGCCGCGCCACGCCGGACCCCCCTCGGGCCTACTCGGGCCTACTTGGGCCTACCTCGGCTGGCGCGGCCAGGCCACCTTCAGCAGCAGCTCGATCAGCAGCGCCCGCTCAGCCGGCGACAGCACGCGCAATGCGGCGTTCTCCATCGTCGCGGCGATCTTCTCGGCCTGCTGCGTCAGCTCGCGGCCGCGCGGCGTGAGGTGCACATGCTGGGCGCGTCGGTCGGTGGTGCTGCGCACGCGCTCGACCCAGCCGCGTTCGACCATGCGGTCCAAGGTGACGGCCAGGTTGGGGGCCGACACGTCGAGTGCCTGGCCCAACTGCTTCTGGTTGACCTGCGGGTTGGCGGCCACCAGCACCAGCACCGAGAACTCCACCGCCTTCAGCTCGAGCGGGCCGAGGTGCCTGGCAAAGGTCTTTTTCAGCTCGATGGACGCGCGGCTCGCCGCATAACCGACAAGGTGCATCAAGCGCGACTGGTCGAGTTCACCCGAGGCAGGGTTGCGGGGCGGCATGGAGATGGCGGGTCAGGCCGGCGCCTTCTGGCGGGCGGCCCCCAGGTAGGTGTCGATCACGCGCGGGTCTTTGGCCAGCTCGGCGGCCGGGCCTTCGAGCGCGATCTCGCCCATTTCGAGCACATAACCGTAGTCGGCCACTTCGAGCGCGGCGCGCGCGTTTTGCTCGACCAGCAAAATCGTCACGCCGGTGGCGCGCAGGCCCGAGATGGTCCTGAAGATGTCGCGCACCACCAACGGGGCCAGGCCCAGGCTCGGTTCGTCGAGCATCAACAGCATCGGCCGGCTCATCAATGCACGGCCCACCGCCAGCATCTGCCGCTCACCGCCCGACAAGGTGCCGGCCAGTTGGGCGCGGCGCTCTTTCAGGCGCGGGAACAAGGTGAACACTTCATCGAGCGCGTCCATGGCCTTTTTGTTGCCCAGGCGCACCTGGCGGTAGGCGCCGAGCAGCAGGTTGTCTTCGACCGGCATGGTGCCGAACAGCGCGCGCGTTTCGGGCACCAGCGCCATGCCCTGCATCACGCGCTCTTCGAGCGACTGCAGCGCGATCGAGTGGCCCGCATAGGCGACCTTGCCGCGTGCCGGCAGCACACCCATCAGCGCATTGAGCAAGGTGGACTTGCCGGCGCCGTTGGGGCCGATCACCGTCACCACGCTGCCGGAGCGGGCCTGCAGGTTCAGGCCATGCAGCACCTCGGCGCGGCCGTAGCCGGCGTGCAGGTCCTTGACGTCGAGGAGGAGTTCGTCGGTTGGAGTTTTCATTTCATTGGGCTCCGACGGTTGGGGCGTTTGCGCGGCGCGGCAGGCGATACCCGGCAGGGGCTCATGCTGGGGCGGTCGCCGGGTACGGCGACTCCGCTGCGGTGCTCGGTCCAGGGTCGCGCCGCCGAACTCACTCCATTCGCTACGCTCATTTCGTTCAAACAGCCGCGGCGAGTCAGTTGTTGAAGCGCGCAAGCGCGCCGACCCTGAACCTCCGCTCCTCGCCGCCCCAGAAATCGCCCCTGCCGGGTACCGCCTGCCGCGCTGCCACCGTTTTGGGTTTGCGACGGAGAGCAAGGGCTACCTTGAGGGACGTTACCGCTCTTGCTCTTCTCCGGAGCAGAACAAGCGTTGCCGCAAAGGTGCGTTCGGGGAGGTCGGAGGGCGCCTCTGAGGCGGCGAGGAGCACAGGGCTCGTGGCCCGCGCGCGCAGCGCGCTTCGTGAACTGACTTGTCGCCGCCTGTTTGAACGTAGCGCAACGAAGTGAGCGAAGTGAGTTCGGCGACGGGCCACGAGACCGAGCACCGCAGCGCAGTCGGCTGTACCCGGCCGACCGCCTCAGCGAAGCCCTCCGGCCTGCCCGGACGCGCCTTTGCCCACTCAAACCGCAGCAGGACGGTCTCATCTCAATGCTCCGTACCCAAATACGCCGCCCGCACCGCCGGACTCGCCTGCACCACCTCGGGCGTGCCTTCGATCAGCTTGGTGCCGAACTCCATCACCACCACGCGGTCGACCAGGCCCATCACCAGGTCCATGTCGTGCTCGACCAGCAGGATGCTCAGGCCTTCGCCGCGCAACTGGCGCAGCACGTCGGCCAGGCCCTGCTTTTCTTTCAGGCGCAGGCCGGCGGCGGGTTCGTCGAGCAGCAACAGCATCGGGTCGGCGCACAGCGCGCGGGCGATCTCCATCAGGCGCTGCGGGCCGAGCGGCAGGTTGCCGGCCAGCTCGTGCATGCTGGTTTGCATGCCGATGCGGGTGAGCTGCTTTTCGGCTTCGCGCAGCAGCGCGCGTTCTTCGGCGCGGTCCAGGCGAAGCATGGCCGAGGCCACGCCGCGGTTGCCGCGCAGGTGCGCGCCGAGGGCCACGTTCTCGAGCACCGTCATGCCGGGGATCATCTTCACGTGCTGGAAGGTGCGTGACACGCCGCGTTGGGCGATCAGGCGCGACGGCAGGCCGTCGATGCGCTGGCCTTCGAGCCGCACCTGGCCCTTGGTGGCAGGCAGCACGCCGGTCACCAGATTGAAGGTGGTCGACTTGCCGGCGCCGTTGGGGCCTATCAGGCCCAGGATCTCGCCCGAGCGCACCTGGAAGCTCACGTCGTTCACCGCCACCAGGCCGCCGAACTCCTTGCGCACCGCCTGCACGTCGAGCACCACCTCGCCGAGCGGCGGGCGGGTGCGCTGCGGCAGGGCAGGGGCGTCGGCCCAATCGACCTTGCGCTGCTGCTTGGGCAGACGCGCTTCGACGAAGGCCCAGATGCCGTCGCGGGCGTACTGCAGCACCAGCACCAGCAGGATGCCGAAGACGATGATCTCGTAATTGCCGCTGCCGCCCAGCAGCTTGGGCAGCCACACCTGCAACTGGTCTTCGAGGATCTTCACCACGCCGGCGCCCACCAGCGCGCCCCACACGTGACCCACGCCGCCGATGACGGCCATGAACAGGTACTCGATGCCCATCTTGAGGCCGAAGGGCGACGGGTTGACGGTGCGCTGGAAGTGCGCGAACAGCCAGCCCGACACGCTGGCCAGCAGCGCCGCGAGCACGAAGGCGGTGACCTTGATGCGGAAGCTGTTCACCCCCATCGCCTCGGCCATCGTGCTGCCGCCCTTGACGGCGCGCATGGCGCGGCCGGTGCGCGAGTCGAGCAAATTGGTGGCGGCCATTGCGGCCAGCAGCACCAGCAGCCACAGCAGGTAGAAGAAGCTGCGCCCGGTGTTGAGCGTGATGCCGAAGAAGCTGATCGCCGGCACACCCAGCAGCCCGTCGTACTTGCCCAGCGCGTCGATGTTGCCGAGCAGGTAGTACAGGCTCAGGCCCCAGGCGATGGTGGCCAGCGGCAGGTAGTGGCCTGACATGCGCAAGGTGATCCAGCCCAGCAGCAGCGCGGCGCAGAACGTGAGCGCCAGGCCGACCCACACGGTGAGCCATGGCGACACGCCATAGGTCAGCGTCAGGTAGGCGGCGGTGTAGGCGCCCAGGCCGACGAACGCGGCCTGGCCGAACGAGGTGAGCCCGGCGATGCCGGTGAGCAGGATCAGCCCGATCACGACCAGCGTGTACAGGCCGATGTAGTTGGCCTGCGTGATCCAGAACTCCGGCACCGGCAGTTGGGGCAGCAGCGCCAGCAGAACGGCGAAGGCGATGAGGAAGTTGCGCCGCATGATCACTCTTCTTCGTCGTGGTGGCCGTGCTGGAACGAGCGCCACAGCAGCACAGGGATGATCAGGGTGAACACGATCACTTCCTTGAATGCGCTGGCCCAGAACGAGCCGAACGATTCGAGCAGGCCGACGAAGATCGCGCCGAGTGCGGCGGCGGGATAACTCGCGAGCCCGCCGAAGATCGCCGCGACGAAGCCTTTCAGGCCGATCAGGAAGCCCGAGTCGTAGAACATCGTCGTCGCAGGGCCGATCAGCAGCCCCGACAGCGCGCCGATGAACGCGGCCAGGCCGAAGCTGAGGCGCCCCGCACCCGAGGTCGAGATGCCCATCAGCCGCGCGCCGAGCCGGTTCACCGCCGTCGCGCGCAGCGCCTTGCCGCGCAGCGTGCGGCCGAAGAACAGGAACAACCCGAGGATCAGCGCGATCGAGACCATGAAGATGATCGCCGCCTGCCCCGACAGGCTGAGCTCGCCGGCACTGAAGCGCGCGTCCCAGAAACTCGGGTTGCGGAAGCCCTCGGCGCCGAAGAACAGCAGCCCCAGACCGGTGAGCGCAAAGTGGGTGCCGACCGCGACGATCAGCAGCACCAGCACGGTCGCGTCGGCGACCTTCTCGTACGCAAGCCGATACAGCAGCGGGCCGAGCGGTGTGACGATCGCCAGCGTCAGCAGGCTCTGGATCAGCAACGGGAGCTTCTGCGGTGCGGCCCACACCGTGACCGCGACGACGACCCCCGGAACGATCAGCGTGCGGCCGGCAGTGACCAGCGTCGGGCCCGCCGGCACCCCGCGCTTGAGTGCCGCAAGTACATCGAGCAGCGCCGCCAGCAGCGCCAGCACCGCCAGCAGCCACACCGTGCCCGGCACCTTGCCCATCTGCAGCAGCGCAAGCGTCAGCGCGCCGTAGGCCACGAACTCGCCCTGCGGGATGAAGATCACCCGCGTCACCGCGAACACCAGCACGATGGCCAGCCCCAGCAGCGCGTAGATGGCGCCGTTGGTGGCGCCGTCGAGCATCAGGATGCTGGCGATCGAGAAGTCCATGCGTCGGTCGCCAGCCGTAGATTAGTGCGGTACCACCTGCCATTCGCCGCCGACGATCTTCAGCAGCACGCCGGTCTCGGGTGTGTAGCCGAAGTGGTCGGTCGCGGTGTAGTTCAGCACGCCCTGCGAGACCGGGGTGCGGCCCATCGTTTCGAGCGCGGTCTTCAGGCCGGTTCTGAACTCCTGGGTGCCGGGCTTGCCCTTCTTCAACGC
>JANMYQ010000364.1:0-5228 GCA_031382215.1 Methylibium sp. | reverse complement strand
GCAGATCCAGAGCGAGAACCAGACGCTGGCCTCGATCACCTTCCAGAACTACTTCCGCATGTACGGCAAGTTGTCGGGCATGACCGGCACGGCCGACACCGAGGCCTACGAGTTCCAGGAGATCTACGGCCTGGAGACCGTGGTCATTCCGCCCAACAAGCCGACCATCCGCCAGGACGAGCTCGACCTCGTCTACAAGACCAGCCGCGAGAAGTTCGAGGCCGTCATCAAGGACATCCGCGACTGCCACGAACGCGGCCAGCCGGTGCTGGTGGGCACGACTTCGATCGAAAACTCGGAGCTGATCTCGGGCCTGCTCGAGAAAGCCAAGCTGCCGCACCAGGTGCTCAACGCCAAGCATCACGCCAAAGAAGCCGAGATCGTCGCCCAGGCCGGCCGGCCCGGCGTGATCACGATCGCCACCAACATGGCCGGGCGCGGCACCGACATCGTGCTCGGCGGCAACGTCGAGAACCAGATCAAGATCATCGACGCCGATGATTCGATTGCTCCCGACGACAAGGCCGCGCGCGCGGCTACGCTGCACTCTGAATGGCAGGGCCTGCACGACGCGGTGAAAGCCCAGGGCGGGCTGCGCATCATCGCGACTGAACGCCACGAATCGCGCCGCATCGACAACCAGTTGCGCGGCCGTTCAGGCCGCCAGGGTGACCCGGGTTCGTCGCGCTTCTACCTGAGCCTGGACGACCCGCTGATGCGCATCTTCGCTGGCGAGCGGGTGCGCTCGATCATGGAGCGGCTGAAGATGCCCGACGGCGAAGCCATCGAGGCCGGCATCGTCACGCGCAGCATCGAAGGCGCGCAGCGCAAGGTCGAGGCGCGCAACTTCGACGTGCGCAAGCAGCTGCTCGAATACGACGACGTGGCCAACGACCAGCGCAAGGTCATCTACCAGCAGCGCAACGACATCCTGGAAGCCGAGAGCCTCACCGCGCAGATCGCCAGCCTGCGCGAGAGCACGATGACCGACGTGGTGCGCACCTTCGTGCCGGCCGAAAGCGTCGAAGAACAGTGGGACCTGCCCGGCCTGGAGCGCGTGCTGAGCGAAGAGTGGCAGCTCGACCTGTCGCTCAAGGCCGAGGTCGACAAGAGCAGCTCCATCACCGACGAAGACATTGTCGAGAAGGTGGTCAAGGCCGCCGACACCCTGTTCGACGCCAAGATCGAGCGCGTCGGCATCGAGCAGTTCACGCCCTTCATGCGCATGATGCTGCTGCAGTCGATCGACTCGCACTGGCGCGAGCACCTGGCCGCGCTCGACTACCTGCGCCAGGGCATCCACCTGCGCGGCTACGCACAGAAGAACCCGAAGCAGGAATACAAGCGCGAAGCCTTCGAGCTGTTCTCGCAAATGCTCGACGTGGTGAAGATGGACGTGACCCGCGTGCTGATGAGCGTGCGCATCCAGACGCAGGAAGAGGCGGCGCAGGCGGCCGAGGCGATCGAAGAGCAGGCCGAGCGCATCAGCAACGTCAGGTACACGCACCCGAACGAAGACGGCAGCGTGTCTTCCGAAGCCGGTGAAGAGGCCGACCCCACGACCCTCGCCACGGCAGTGCCCAAGGTCGGCCGCAACGACCCCTGCCCCTGCGGCAGCGGCAAGAAGTTCAAGCTTTGCCATGGGAAGCTCGCCTAGGGTCAGTCGGCACCGCTGCGCTGCGCAATAAGTCGCTGCGCCACCCGCATCGTGCTGGGCCTGGAACGCTATCCTGCCGAAGTCGATGACTGCCCAGTCCATTACCGATGCTGCCGTGCGCCGCGAGCTGCTGCGGCTGGCCCTGCGCAACTCGACGCGCAGCGTGCCGCTGCAACTGGTGGCGGTCGCATTCGTGGCCTACCTGGGCCTGCAGGTCGGGGCCATGTACACCGCCGCGGTGGTCGGCTTGCTCGGCCTGTCGATCGCCTTCTGGCGCCTGTCGCTGGCGCGGCGCTACCCGTCGGCCGACCATCTGAGCGAGGCGCAGCTGGCCCGTGCCACCGCCGAGCTGGAAGCCAACTCGGGCCTCACCGGGATCTTGTGGGCCCTGTACACCGTGAACGTGTTTCCGGACCTGCGCGGCAACCTGGGCACCGTTTACGTGATGATCCTGTTCGGGTCGTTCGCGACCGCAGCCTTCTTCATGTCGCTGGTCGGCCGGGCGTTTGCGATCCTGGCGTCGCTGCAACTCGGCGCCTTCGTGCTGGTGTGCCTCTTCGATCCGGCTGCCCGGTCATTGCCGGCGGCCGCGCTGGCCGGTTTCTTCGGCATCACGATGTACCGCGCGGCGCGCGAGATCCTGTCCACCACCACCTCGGCGATCCACCACAGCCTGGAAGCCGACCTGGCCAATGCGTCGCTGCAGCAGGCCAAGGCGGCGGCCGAGGCGGCGAACCTGGCCAAGTCGGATTTCCTGGCCACCATGAGCCACGAGATCCGCACCCCGATGAACGGCGTGCTCGGCGCGCTCGACCTGCTTCGCCACTCCAGGCTCGACGCCTCGCAGCGCCGCCTGGTTCGCACCGCCGCGTCGTCCGGCGTGTCGTTGATGAGCATCCTCAACGACGTGCTCGACCATTCGAAGATCGAAGCCGGCAAGCTCGAACTGGCGCGGGCCTCGTTCTCGCTGCGGTCGGTGGCCGGCGCGGTGATCGCGCTGTTTCGCGCGAATGCCGAGAACAAGGGCATCAGCTTGACCCTGGACATCGACCCCGAGACGGCGGAGTGGGTGTTCGGCGATGCGCCGCGCTTGAAGCAGGTGCTGCTCAACCTGGTGGGCAATGCGATCAAGTTCACCGAGCGCGGCGGTGTGACCCTGCGGCTGAGCCCGCGAGAGGCGCACGCGGGTTCAGTCCGGGGCTCGACCGGGATCGTTTTCGAAGTGCATGACTCGGGGGTGGGCCTGTCGCCCGAGGCGCGCCAAAGTCTGTTCCAGCCGTTTCACCAGATCGACACCAAGCGCAACCGGCGCCGCGGCGGCACCGGCTTGGGCTTGGCGATCAGTCAGCGCATCGTCGAGGCCATGGGCGGGAAGATCGAGGTCGACAGCGAGCCCGGAACCGGTTCGTGCTTTCGCTTTGCGTTGGTGCTCGAGCGCGACCCCGCACCGACACAGATCAACATGCCCGATTCCAGCCTGGCCGCGCTCGACGGCGCAGCACTGCAAGGCATGATCCTGGTGGTGGAGGACAACGACGTCAACCGCATGATCGCGCGTGAGATGCTGATCTCGCTGGGGCTCGAGGTGATCGAGGCCAGCGATGGCGCCGAGGCATTGCAAGCCTTGTCGCAACACCCCATCGACCTGGTGCTGATGGACTGCAACATGCCCGTGATGGACGGCTACGCAGCGACCCAGGAGGTTCGCCGGATCGAGCGCCAGCAGGGGCGCTCACGGGTGCCGGTGCTGGCGCTGACGGCCGATGCCTTCGATGACGACATCGCGCGCGCGCGTCAGGCCGGCATGGACGGCCACCTCGCCAAGCCCTACACGCGCGACCAACTCCAGGAGCTGGTGAGCGCCTGGCTGTGACCGCGGCTCAGGCGCGAGACACGGGCGCAGGCGTTCAGGCGCAAATTCAGGCGCAAATTCCGGCGCAGGCGGCTCGGGCCGCCTCGGTTCGTTGCTTCAGGTCAAGGTCGCCCATTCACTCACGCCGGTGCGCTCCACGCCCCAGGCGGTGTCGAGTTCCATGCGCTTGATTTCTTCGACAGCGCCTTCGTCGGCCCCACCGACCTTGCGCACCTGGGCGCGGGCCAGCCGCTCCATCAGGCGGATGTCGCGGTTGGTCAGGGTCATGGCGGTCACGGCCCAGTGGTCAACCACCGACGTCAGCGCCTCGAACGTGATCGGCGCGGCCACCCGGCGAGCCTGCAGCGCCGCCATCGTGCCGCGAAAGCGCGGTTCGAGCGCCCGCACCGACTGCTCCAGCGCCACCTCGCCCTGGCCGTCTTCGCACACCAGGTCGACGATGCCGCGCCGCTGCAGTTGTTCGGCGCTGTAGATCTTGCCCGACAGCACCATGTCGTTGGCCACCGCGTAACCGGCCTTGCGAATCGTCAGGTTCCACGCGCCCATGCCGGGGAACAGGTTGAACAGCACCTCCGGGTAACCGGCCTGTGCGCTGCGCTCGAAGATCACCGTGTGGTGCAGCAGCGCCGACTCCAGCCCGCCGCCCAGGGTGTCGCCCTGCACCAGTGCGGTGGTGTGAACGCCGATCTGGGCCGCGTTCTCGAGCCACCAGACCAGGTCGATGCAGCGGCGCGCGTACAGGCGCAGCGAATCGAGGTCGTGCGCGCGCACCAGCAGCACGAACAGCGACAGGTCGCCGCCGAAGTTGAATACGCCGCGCACGTCGGACGCCATGACGAAGTGGCGCACCAGACCCGGGTTGGCGCTGATGTCGTTGAACACCTGCTGCAGTTCGGCCAGCGCGGCCAGGCTGTAACACTGGATCGGCTTGACGCCGATGCGCACCGTCAGCATCGAAAACTCGGAACTCCATTCGAGCCGCATGTATTTGTAGGGGCGCGCCAGTGCACGGGGCAGGGCGGTGCTGATGGCGCTGGTCACGTTCATACGGCCTCGAGAACCCGGCCGAACTGGTGGAAGTTGAAGACGGTGGATTCGATGATGGCGTCTTTCGAAGCGTCGTCGGTCAGGGTATTCAGGATCACGCGCAGATCGGCCATGTGTTCGGCGTCCAGGGTGGCGTGCGAGCTGATGAACGAGATGCCGCGGTCGCCCTGCAGCAGCAGCGAGTCGCTGATCGACGCTGTCAGCGGCCCGCCGTAGACCGAGGCGATCACCTCCAGCGCGTACAGCATGCCCAGCACCGAACAGGGGTGGCGGCGGTCGGCGGCCCAATAGTTGTAGCCGTTCAGCGCCAGCATGTGCTCGGTGGGCTTGTAGTCCTTCACCTCGCCGGCTTTCACGCCCACGGCGTCGAGATCGGCCACGACCCACTCCTCGTAACCCTTCTCCTCGTTCATGTGGTCGTACAGGAAGTGGCGCACCTGCTTCTGTTCGTCACCGACCCGGCTAGCCGCGGCGGCGCACACCGGGTTGAAGTGCCACACCACGTGGTAAAGCTCCAGCAGCAGCTTGCGGTAGCGTTCCAGCGGCAGGCCGTTGGCGACGATCTCGAGGACCTTGCTGTTGGACTCGAAAGCGCGGCGCGCTTCGTCGGTGCGGGTGACGAGGTCGGCGAAAAAGGGAAGCATCAAGCAG
>JANMYQ010000355.1:0-1807 GCA_031382215.1 Methylibium sp. | reverse complement strand
AGCGCGGCCATCTCCGGGTCGGCCTTGAGCATGTTGCTGAAGATCGGCAGCAGCCGGTAGCGGTGCCGGCTGACCAAGCCACCCTGCACCTCGAAGTCCATCACGCCCAGGAACTTGCTGTTGCTGCCGGCGTTGGTAACGAGCGTGGTGCCGCCCGGGTTTTGCACCGGCACCGCCAGCGGCACGCCGTCGTGCGTGTGGCCGCCGAAGATGGCGTCGATGCCGCGCACGCGGCTGGCCATCTTGAGGTCGACGTCCATGCCGTTGTGGCTCAGCAGCACCACCACCGCCGCGCCCATCGCGCGCGCCTCGTCCACCACCTTCTGCATGTTCGCGTCCTGGATGCCGAACTCCCAGTCGGCCACCAGGTAGCGCGGGTTGGCGATCGGCGTGTACGGGAAGGCCTGGCCGACGATGGCGACTTTGACGCCGTTCATGTCCTTCATGACGTAGGGCTTGAACACCGGATCGCCGAAGTCGGCGGTCTTGATGTTCTGGGCGACGAAATCAATCTTCCCCATGAAGTCCTTCTCGACGATCTCCTTCACGCGCTGCATGCCGTACGTGAATTCCCAATGACCGGTCATCACGTCCACACCCAGCAGCTTGCTGGCATCGACCATGTCCTGCGCGTTCGTCCACAGGCTGGTGGCGCTGCCCTGCCAGGTGTCGCCGCCGTCGAGCAGCAGCGCGCCGGAGCGGCTGGCCTTCAGGCGCTTGACGAGCGTGGTCAGGTGCGCGAAGCCGCCGACACGGCCGTAGCGGCGCGCGGCGCGTTCAAAGTCGATGCAGGTGAAGGCGTGCGACAGCGCGCTGCCGGGGCGGATGCCGGCCATGCGCAGCAGGTGATCGCCCACCACATGGGGCAGCTGACCCTGCATGCCGGCCAGCCCCAGGTTGACGCTGGGTTCGCGGAAGTGGATCGGCATCAGCTGCGCGTGGCAGTCGGTCATGTGCAGGAAGCTCACGAAGCCGGGACCGGCGCCCAGCGGCGGCAGGTCGTACAGGCCCTGCTCGGCAGTCGCCGCGTCGGCGTCTTCGTACCGCGACAGGCCCATGCCGGCCACGGACGCAGCGGACAGCACCTGCAGGAAGTCGCGCTTGCTCAAGCTCATGACGAGTGGCCGCCTGTGTTCCGGCGCTGAAAAACGCCCGGCAGGCGCATCGCCGTGCCGGGCTGAAGGTTCACTGGTTGACCGGGGACTTGGGGTCGAGCAGCAGCGCCATCAGGTGTGCGATCTGCTTTTCGTCCAGCAACTGGGCGTGGCCGAAACGCGGCATATTGGAGCAGGCGACGTAGCTCTTGCTGTTGTAGAGCTTGGTCCAGGTGTACTCGATGATCGGCTGCGCGGTGGGCGCCATCAGGTCGCTGACGCCGCGGTTCCTGCCGTACTGGTAAAGGCTCGGGCCGATGGTGCCGAAGCTGAGCTCCTGCTTGCTGATCTGGTGGCAGTTGTAGCAGCTGCCACCGTTGTCCTTGGCGGCGGTGGAAGTGTCGGTCCAGGTCATGCCGCGGCCGCTTTGCGCAAGCTTCTCGCCTTCGCGCCAGTCGCCGATGTACTGGCCGCCGGCGGGCCATTTCACGCTCGCCCTGGCCTGCGCCATGATTTGCTCGGCCACGGCTTCTGGCGGCGGCTTGTCGCTGGAGCATGCCGACTGGCCCGGGTCCTGAGCGAGACGCGCGACCTGGCCGACGCCTTCGTCCCGGAAGGCACCCTCCATCAACCCCAGGGACTCGCCGTCGAGGTCCCGCGCCGAAGGCAGCGCCACGCAGCCGGCTGCAAGCAACGCTGCGGCGACTGCCAGG